>NZ_CP089211.1:3087500-3392500 GCF_021183825.1 Sinomicrobium kalidii
CTTACTACAATTCTTTTGTGTTTTTTGAAGGTCATATAAGAACGAGGCTATACAAGTCATGTACTTAAAAAATAACTTTAGTGAAATTTTTCAATTAAACAAAGCCCTAAATTCCAGCGGCGTTTGATCCGTTTGACTTTTAAATAATTTGCTGAATGACTGCGAATGTTCAAAGCCGAGTTCGTAGGCAATTTCACTTACCCTTAAATCGGTAGTGGACAGTTTTTCTTTTGCCTTTTCTATCAGTTTGTCGTAAATGTGTTCCTTCGGATTTTTTCCTGTAAGATTTTTTACCAAACCACGTAAATAACTTGGCGATATATTAAGTTGGTCGGAAAGAAACTGTACAGTCGGGATGCCCTTTTCGGGTAAATTGTCGGAATGAAACCGTTCATTCAAAAGCGCTTCCATTCGATTCAAAATGGTATGATTTACTTTTCGACGTGTAATGAATTGCCGTTGGTAATAACGTTCGGAATAGTTAAGCAGAGTTTCTATCTGTGAAACAATGATGTTCTGCGTATAACTGTCAATACGACCCTGATATTCCCGTTGAATATTTTGAATCAGCAACTGCATATTCTGCTCTTCTTCCTCAGAAAGAAACAGGGCTTCGTTGACCGAATAATCGAAGAACTCGTATTGGTGAATGGATTTTGCCAACGAAGTATTCCAGATAAAATCTGGATGGATCATCAACATCCAACCTGAAGGCCGAGCCGCATTTGGCCGTACTCGTATCTGAAGTACCTGATGCGGAGCCATGAAAAACATGGTGCCATTATTAAAGTCAAATAGATACTCCTGTTCGCCGTATTTATATTTATGCTCCATTCCCTTTTTGATAGAAATGGAATAATAAGCAAAAGAAAAACGATGATTTTCTTCTCCGAGAGAAAATTTCATATCCTCGAAATTGACAACACTGATCAACGGATGCCTGGGTTTGGGAAGGCCACGTAGCTCGTGAAATTCGGAAATGGCTTTAATGATCTGTGTCGCCATATGCTGCAAACTTTAGAATAGGTAAATATACATTTATTCTTCCTTGAAGTAAACATCGCTTTTCAGGTCTTCGAGCAAGGTGGGATGTCCGGGTTTCCAATTCAGCTCCTGTTGTGTCCATTCACCTGAAGAAGCATTATCAAACATGGCAAAATGCGTGAACCAGGCGAAATAAGCCTCTGCTTCTTGTTCATTAATATTTTTGAATGGAATCTGCAAACGCTCCGCAATCAGATGCGCAATATCTTTCATGGGAACACCCTGCTCTGTAACGGCATGATAACGCGTACGCGGATTGGGATTCTTTTCCAATGCCAAACGAAAGACTTTTGCCGCATCCAAACGATGGACCGCCGGCCAAACATTGCGGCCTTCATTAACTACAGCCGCCATGCCTTTTTCTCCGGCGATACCAATATAGATGGGTACAAATCCTTTGGTATCCCCAACACCGTGCACCGAAGGAGGAAAACGTACCACGGAAGCACGGACACCTTTGTTGGCAACGGCATTCACTGCCAATTCAGTTGCCGTACGCGGATTGGGAGTTGCAACTACAGGGTCATGTTCTGTTACAACACCTTCTTTACGGATGATACCCGTTCCTGAAGTCACGATAAATGGTTTAGTGGTCCCAACCAATGATTCTCCAATAGACTCAATCACCTTCCGGTCAATCTCACATACTTCTGCAAAGCGGGTAAAGTCATGAATAAAACCCAGATGCGCCACTGCATCAGCATCCTGGGCACCTTTTTTCAAGCTTTCAAAATCGGTTAAATTGCCATAAACCGGTTCGGCGCCGGCAGCTTTTAGTTTTTTGGCAGATGCTTCTGATCGTGCCAATCCCAATACCTGATGCCCGTTGGATAGTAATTCATCCACAACGGCCGAACCTATAAAGCCGGTGGCGCCGGTTACAAATACTTTCATAAGATCGATGTTTTAAAATTTATCAACAAAGTTGCTAATGAATAATCCGGTATTTGTGTTTAAATCGACTTTTGTTGTAGTCAAAAGTGAATTAAAAAGATGTAAAATGGTCAATGAAACGATTACTGAAACTTCAACAGACTTTTGGGAGAATAACCGAATTCCTGTTTAAAAACATGTGAGAAATGGGGCAAATCCGGATCCGGATAAATATCGGAAGGTTTTTTGCCTTCTTTTGATATTGGGTGATATGGGTTACCCAACCTTGTCTTTTCATGTCCTCAGACTAAAGGACAATGCCTTTCACGATTTATAAACCATTGTATTTAAACGGGCTTTATCCGTTTTGCTTGTTTTTAAGTTTTGGTTCTGTTTTTTTGTTAAAAACATGTAGTATCATAAATTTACAGGAGATATTAACCCAAATCTTTAATATTATGAACAAACAGATGATCTTATTGTGGAGTACCGTTTTTTTTATCCTGTTTTCCTCCTGTGAGCAGGAAACGGATATTCTGCCCGAAACTCAACCGGAGGCAGAAAATGCCACGGCTCTGGTAAAAAATGGCCCGTTGAGCGTAATGTATGTTGAAGTAAACGGCAGCAATATATTGAATGCGGGCGCATACAGTCTGAAGAACAGCGGTGCGCCGTTCTTTGATATTGCTGTTATTTTTGCGGCCAATATCAATTACGATACAGCCAATGAACGTGCCGTATTCCATGCCAATGAAAATGTACAGGAAGTTCTGGACGGCAGGGACACTTATGTACAACCGCTTCAGGACCGGGGCATAAAGGTATTGCTGTCCATACTGGGAAATCACCAGGGAGCCGGGATTGCCAATTTTCCTGACAGGGCTGCTGCACGTGACTTTGCCGAGCAACTGGCCGATGTGGTGTATACTTATGATCTGGACGGCATTGATTTTGATGACGAATATTCCAAATATGGCGAAAACGGGACCGGACGGCCCAACAGCAGTTCCTTTATCATGCTGTTACAGGAGCTGAGGGAACTGATGCCCGACAAGATCATATCCTATTACTATATAGGCCCTTCTACGAATTATTTGGAATGGAACGGTAACCAGGCAGGTGATTATGTCGATTATAGCTGGAATGCATATTATTCTACCTATTCTGCTCCCAATGTCCCCGGTCTTAGCCCGGCACAGGAAAGTGCGGCGGCGGTGAATATCAATCAGACATCTTCTTCTACCGCCAATAATTTTGCTACCCGCACTGTAGATGATGACTACGGAGTGTATCTTATGTATGATATGCGACAATCTGATTATACATCCTATCTGAGCGGAATATCTACCCGGTTGTATAACGAAGAAACAGCGCTGACCGGGCAATTGTATCCCTGGCCGATGGGTTCCTCTCCCGGAGAAAGTAAGGTTACACTGTACAGGCATTGCGATTATGTTGAAGAAGCTGCACAGCTGGACGAAGGGTCATATACACTGTCGCAGTTGACCGCGGCCGGGATGATCAATGATGATGTCTCTTCCCTTAAAATTCCTTCCGGCTTTACCGTAACGGTCTATGAACACGATAATTTCGGAGGTATATCAGCCGAGCTCACTTCAGCTATCGGATGTCTGACGGAGATCAGCCTTAACGATGAGATTTCCTCTTTGGTTATCAGTAAGAATTAAGAATTGTCTTTTTGACCTGTGTGAAAAGGGGACGTCCGTATTTGCGTTCCCTTTTCTTATGGGTCAGGCTTTTATATAATCTTCGTATTCCCGGTAAAAAGCCTCGAACTGCTTCATTTTCTCATTAAAGAATTCCATGGTTTCCCTCCAGCTGTTCTTATTGTGAATGGATACCCCGGTTTTTTCTACATATATGCGCGATATTTCCTTACCGTTGTCCAGGAAGTATGTTTCCCCGAAGACAGCTTCGGGTAAGTATTCTTCCAGCATTATGGTTTTCAGGGATTCGATTTTTTCGAAATAGTGTTTCCGGATTTCCGGGTTCCTGTTTTCGATGTCGAGGACAACGAGGGCCTTTTTTGTGTCGAAGTAAAATTTAAAGGAAAACCCTTTTATTTTCGTATTGTACAGTATCCATTTCACGGGGAAAGATTTGCCGAAGGAAGTCCAGAACTCCCGCCGTAATTTTCCCGATTCTTCCTTGCTGAACATGCTTAGAGTATATATGCGATTAAAATTCCGGTGATGATGACCGCCAGCTTGGTGAAATTAAACTTGTGTCCCTCCGAACTTTCAAACAGAATAATGGTAGAGATATGCAGGAAAATACCTATGATCAGTGCCGATATGGGAACCTGGAACTTTGCTATACCCTCAATATTTTCACTCAGGAAAGTGCCCAGCGGGGTCATTAGGGCAAAGAAAATCAAAAAAACGGCGATATGCCATTTTTTCATTTTGGTTTTCAGGAAAAAAGCAGTGAGTACAATGGCGATGGGGATCTTGTGGATAACGATGCCGTACACAAGCGTATTGTGATGGTGCAACGGGAACCCTTCAAGAACGGAATGTATGCTCAGACTGATAAACAGCAACCAGGGAAACGTCTGTGTTTTCCGTGGGGAATGAACATGGCCGTGTTCTGCACCCTTCGAAAAGAACTCCAGGAATATCTGCAACAGTATCCCCAGCATAATACAGATACCTACTGTTTTCCCGTGGTCCTGATGATATACCTCCGGAAGCAGGTTAAAAACGGTCAAAGACAATAAAAAAGCCCCGCTGAAAGCCAGGAACAGTTTCAGGGCCTTTCCTTCTTTGGGCCTTACTACGATAACAAAGAGGAATCCGATAAGGACAGCTATTATGGGCAGCAGGTAATCTATCATTGATGAATTGGTCAGGTTTTTGAAAATTGCATTATATGGCAATAAACAAAAGGCAGCGCTTTTTTTATCAAAGGGCTAAATTAACGTATTTTTGCCTTTTATAAGAGATGCGATATGGGAAATAATTACAGGATGGTGGCCAAAACCCTGTTTGGCTTTGAGGAAGTGCTGGAAACGGAATTGCGTAACATGGGGGCGATGCAGGTTGAAAAAGGGGTGAGGAGTGTCGCCTTCCTGGGCGATAAGGGGTTTATGTACAAGGCCAATCTTTGTCTGCGCACTGCACTGAAGATCGTAAAACCCATCAGCTCGTTCCGGGTGAGAAACGAAAATGACCTGTACAAAGGAGTGTATGACATTCCCTGGGAAAATTTTATGTCCGTAACGCAAACCCTTGCGGTGGATACCGTAGTCCATTCCGAAAAATTCAACCATACCCTGTATGTGGCTCTTAAAACCAAAGATGCCATAGTGGACAGGTTTCGGAATGTACGGGGAAAAAGGCCCGACGTAGACCTGAAACACCCGGATCTGAAAATCAATGTACATATACAGAAAGACCGGTGTACCGTTTCCCTGGACAGTTCCGGGGCTTCCCTTCATCACAGGGGATACAGGACGGCGACCAACATTGCGCCCATCAATGAAGTGCTCGCTGCCGGAATGTTATTGCTCAGCGGATGGGACGGGCAGTCAGATTTTCTCGATCCGATGTGTGGCAGCGGTACCATCCCGGTAGAAGCCGCCATGATAGCCTGTAATATTCCGGCCAATATCAACCGCAGGGAATTTGCCTTTGAAAAATGGTCGGATTTTGAACCGGACCTCTTTGAAAAAATTACCGAAAGCAGCCTGAACAAGGCCAGGGAGTTTCATCACAGGGTCTATGCTTATGACAAGGCTCCTTCGGCGGTACGAAAGGCCAAAGACAATGTGCGTAATGCCAATCTGGGGGAATATATTGAAATAGAGCAACAGGATTTTTTCACCACGGAGAAAAACGCTCCCGGAAAACTGCACATGGTGTTCAATCCGCCCTACGGGGAACGGCTTGCTTTGGATATGCAAGCGTTATACAAAGGAATAGGAGATACCCTGAAGCAAAATTACCCGGACACAGATGCCTGGTTCATTACCTCCAATATGGAGGCTTTAAAACATGTAGGCCTTCGCCCGTCCAGGAAGATAAAACTGTTTAACGGCCGCCTGGAAAGCAAATTCGTAAAATACGAGATCTACGAAGGGAGCAAAAAGGCGAAATGGCAAAAAAACGATTGACCCGAACTGCGCAAATCCGGTTTAATATTTTAAAACTGAAGGTAGCATGAAATACAAACACAAGGCACTTTTATACAATTTTGTCTGCTTTGCAGCACTTTTTATTCTGGTACGCATGGCACTGCATTATTTTTTTCCGGGCTATAATTTCTGGACCGCCGTATTTTCGGGGATAACAGCTATAGTACTTGCACCCAAGTTTGTAGTGGTTAAAACGGCTTCGGGTGAAAAACTGTTTGTAAAATGGTTGTTTACCAAGGCAAAGGAGATAAAATAACTCTTTAATTATTTTCTTTCGCCTTTTTGACGGGGTTTTTTTTGGCTTTTTTGAAGATCGGGATAAGATAGGATACGGAGTAGTTAAAAGTAAGCCCGAACCGGCTGCCGTCCGTGACTTTTTGAAAACCGGGTATCCACAAATTGGAGAACGCATCCGGGGGGGTATCGTTAATCAGGTAGGCCAGCCTTACGGTAGCGCCCAGGTAGAGATTGTTGAACAACTCCACTTTCATTCCGAACAGGGCTTCCAGCCATTGTGCGCTTAACCCGCTGGATTCGCCCAGGATACTTTCGTCTGTACCGGAGGTTCCGTTTTCATCCCAATAAGGATTGGGAGTATAAATAAAATATTCCTGAAGGTCCTGGCTGAATGTCGATACCCCGAGCCTTCCGCCGGCAAATATGAGGTTTTCCATACCGTACCAGTTTTCGTAAAGGTTGTAATCTATTCCGGCTTTAAGATAGCTTCCGGAAGTTTCAAAAGTATAAAGGTCCTCATTTGTCGTTTTTTTCTCGGTCCCGAGTTCTGCAGCAATATACAGGTTTTGGGATATACGAAAATCTCCCACAAGTTCCAGCCCGTTATAACTATCGCTGGTAAACGAACGAACCGGCTTGCTCAGGTCAATCCCTACACGGAGGCCGTATTTTTGTTTAAATACAACACTGTCTTTCTTGTTTTCCCCGTTTTCTTCCTGTGCAATTCCCGGAAATACACAGCAAATGAGGAAAAAAATGCTAATGATATATCTTGACATGGGTGGTATTTTGGTTTTCTACTGTTGGGTTAACGACTTCCAGCGATGATATCCAGTTGTCCTCGTCTTCCTGGTCGCGCGTAACAGTGAGTTCGGCATAATTGGTAATAAATCCGCAGGCTCTTGAAATAAACTCTTGTTCCGTCCGGTAGCTGAAGGTAAGTGTGTCTGCGTTTATAACAGTTAAAGTGTCGCCTGCGTCGGTAATTTCTTCCGTATGGCGGATAAATGCAAAAACGGACTCATTGGCAAATACTTTTAAAGGAATACCGATGGAGTCTATATCCGTACTGTCTGCAAAGGTAGTTACGGGTTCGTCTTTATCCTTACCGATCACACGGAGCGAAGGGACATCCTCGAGCGACTCCGGATCGTTATTGTCGTTAAATGTGATGATCAATAATGGAGTGGTTACCGAATCTTCCGGGCATATGTCGTCCTTTTCACAGCCCAGAAAGGAAACCGCCACCAGGGCGATCAGGAAAAATGCGAGGGCAAGTCTTTTCACCGGGATGAGATTTTAGTTATGTGTTTCATTTGTCTTGCTTTTATTTCGGATGTTGCCTGTGATATCTTTAGGATGAGCGTTTTTCCAAAAGTACAACATTTTCCACATGATGTGTTTGCGGGAACATATCTACGGGCTGTACCCGGGTTACGCGGTAATGTTCGTCCATCAGGGCAAGGTCCCTGGCCTGTGTGGCACTGTTACAGCTTACGTAAACGATCTTCTGCGGTGCTATATCCAGTATTTGGGCCACTACATCCTTATGCATTCCGTCCCTGGGCGGATCGGTAATAACGACATCCGGTTTGCCGTGACGCGATATGAAGTCTTTGTTAAACACTTTTTTCATATCACCCGTAAAAAACTCAACGTTCCCTATGCCGTTTAATTGTGCATTGCTTTTGGCATCTTCAATAGCTTCGGGGACCGCTTCCACTCCCACGACCTTGCTGGCTTTTTTGGCCACGAATTGTGCAATGGTCCCTGTTCCCGTATATAGGTCATATACCAGTTCGTTTCCGGTAAGGCCGGCAAAATTCCGGGTCACTTTGTACAGTGTATAGGCTTGTGCAGAGTTGGTCTGGTAGAACGACTTGGCGTTTATTTTAAAACGGAGCCCTTCCATTTCCTCAAGGATATGGTCCCTGCCGTGATAGCAGATGACATCCTGGTCGTAAATGGTGTCGTTAGGCTTGTTGTTAATAACATATTGTAGTGAAGTGATCTCGGGAAACCGGGTGGCGAGGTAGTCCAGGAGCAATTTTATGCTCTCCGGCTCATGTTCGAAAAATTGTACCAGCACCATAATTTCCCCCGTAGAAGCTATCCGGATCATCAATGTCCGTAAAAGGCCTTTTTGTTCCCGCGGATTGAAAAAGGACAAGCGGTTCTTTCCGGCAAAGTCCCTTGCGGCCAGTCTTATGGTATTGGACGGGTCTTCCTGGAGATGGCATTTCTGAATGTCCAGTATCTTGTCCCACATTCCGGGGATGTGAAAGCCCAGCGCATTCTTGTCTTCCAGTTTTGCCCCGCTTTCGATCTCTTCCTGTGTGAGCCATCGGCTGTCAGAAAAGGAGAATTCCATTTTGTTCCTGTAGAAGAACTGCTTTTCAGAACCGAGGATGGGTTCCGGTTCCGGAATTTCAATTTTACCGAGGCGTTTCAGGTTGTTCTCCACCTCCCTCTGTTTGTAGAAGAGCTGGTCTGCATACCGCATGTTCTGCCATTTGCAGCCGCCACATACACCGAAGTGACTGCAACGCGGCTCTTCCCTTCGTTCGGAATAGCGGCGGAAGTGGGTCACCCTTCCTTCAAAATAAGCCTTTCGCTTTTTAATGGTCTGCACATCCACTACATCTCCCGGGATGGCATTGGGCAGGAAAATAATCCTGCCGTCCGGTGCCTTGGCAACACCCTTCCCCTTGGCACCGGCATCGATGACTTCGACACCTTCGAAAAACGGTTTTCTGTTCTTTCTCGACATGAGGCAAAAATAAGGTTTATTGACGATTTCCGGCTAACTCGACCCTATTATTTAACCGCTTGTGTTCATTGTATTATTTTATAGTTATCAGGGAATAAATAATTACTTTTGGAAAAATAATCTTCCCGCATCATGAACCGTTTTGACCGGATTACCGCAATTCTTATTCAACTGCAATCCAAAAGCGTGGTGAAAGCGCAGGATCTCGCCGAACGATTCGAAGTGAGCCTGCGGACCATATACAGGGATATCCGCACGCTGGAAGAAGCGGGGGTACCTTTGTACGGTGAGGCCGGAGTAGGGTATTCCATTGTTGACGGATACCGTCTTCCCCCCGTAATGTTTACCAAAGAGGAAGCCATGGCCTTTGTCACCGCCGAAAAGCTGATGGAAAGACTTACGGACAACGCTATCCGCAAGCACTTTGAATCGGCCATGTACAAGGTGAAGTCGGTGCTCAGGGGCAGTGAAAAGGATTTTGTGGAGAACCTGGAGTCTCATATCCATGTCAGGGACAGGAAAATACGTCAACCCCACACCATTCCGGGAAATATACTGGAAGTGCTTTTCCGGGGAATTTCCGAAAAAAAGGTTGTGAAAATGACCTATCGCGCACTGGGCCGTGAAGAAAAGACAGAACGGTTTATTGAACCCATCGGGGTGTATCACGAAAATGACCATTGGTATACCATAGGCTATTGTCATCTGAGGGAAGACTACCGCCATTTCCGGGCAGACCGTATTCACGGCATTGAACTGACGGACCGGGACAGGCTTTCCGAGAGAGCTACATTACAGGAATACCAGGAAGAATGGGAAAAAAGACGGAAATCATACACCGTGCAAAAAGCCGTCATCCGGGTAGAGAAAAGTGTGGCCATGTATATGCAGGACAGAAAGCACTACTTCGGTTTTGTGTCGGAAACAGAAAAAGACGGTATGGTGGAAATGACCTTCCTGACCTCTTCCATGGAAAACGGTTTTGCACGATGGTACCTGATGTTTGCCGATTATGCCGAGATCGTGGAACCCGCCTCACTAAAAAAGACCCTCCGGGATATCCTGGAAAAAATTTCCGGCAGACTGTAATTCTTTCCTTTTTTTAATGCTTATATAGATTTTTCCGGATTTCGGGAAAGCTGTTGACAAAGGGTTGTCATAAGGTGATCTTAACTTTGCTAAGTATAACAAAAGCAATGAAAAATGGAACCAAAGATCAATAAGCAGAACAGTGATAAAAACTCGTCGTCATACAAAGATGTGCATAATCCTGAAGGGGGAATTGCCGTTTCTGAAAAAGTCGGAACGGCCCACCTGACCGGTCGGATTTCGGAATTATCGGTTTTCGGATTGCTGTGGGGCTGAATCCCTGTGAAAAATTGTTGACAGGAAGGGCGACCGGTTTTATCTCCCGGATGGCAGGGGTGAAAGCAGGGAAAAACGAAGATATTTACTGCGAATATTTTAGCGAAATCGCTTAACTTTTCCTAATTTGCATCATGATGGGATGATTTCTCTCCTCGAAGAAGGAATGGTAAAGTTTCACTTTAAAATCAATACGGAATGAATATCGCAGAACAACTAACCTCGCAGGATGCCATTAATTTGGAAAATGATTACGGAGCGCATAACTATCACCCGTTACCGGTTGTTCTCAGCAAGGGAGAAGGTGTATACGTCTGGGATGTGGAAGGCAAAAGGTATTACGATTTCCTTTCGGCCTATTCTGCCGTAAACCAGGGGCATTGTCACCCTAAGATCGTAGGGGCCATGGTTGAACAGGCAAAGCAACTTACCCTCACTTCAAGAGCCTTTTACAACGACATGCTGGGAAGGTTTGAAAAGTATATTACCGAATATTTCGGATTCGACAAGGTATTGCCCATGAATACCGGGGCAGAAGCGGTGGAAACTGCCATTAAGATATGCCGGAAGTGGGCCTATGAAAAGAAGGGAGTGGCCGAACAGGATGCAAAGATCATTGTTTGTGAAAACAACTTCCACGGAAGGACTACGACCATTATCTCTTTTTCCAACGATGAAGATGCCCGTAAAAACTTCGGTCCTTATACCCCGGGGTTTGTTAAAATACCTTATGATGATACGGATGCATTGGAAAAGGCGCTGAAAACGGAAGACAACGTTGCGGGATTTCTGGTAGAACCCATTCAGGGCGAAGCCGGGGTGTATGTGCCTTCGGACGGGTACCTGAAAAAAGCTGCCGCTCTCTGTAAGGAACACAATGTGCTTTTTATTGCCGATGAGATCCAGACCGGGATAGCAAGAACCGGGAAATTACTGGCCGTGCACCACGAAAATGTGAGGCCGGATATTCTTGTTCTCGGAAAAGCCCTTTCCGGAGGAACCTACCCGGTATCTGCAGTGCTGGCAGACGACACGGTCATGGAAGTTATAAAACCCGGACAGCACGGTTCCACTTTCGGTGGGAACCCGGTTGCAGCAGCAGTGGCCATGGCAGCCCTGGATGTGATTGAAGAGGAAAAGCTGGCGGATAATGCCGAAACACTGGGAAAATTTTTCCGTGACGAAATGGAAAAGTTCATTGCCGGTTCGGGTATTGTCAAGCTCGTAAGAGGGAAGGGGTTGCTGAACGCCATAGTCATAAACGATTCTGAAGACAGCAGCACGGCATGGGATATCTGTGTGGCGCTGAAGGAGAACGGATTGCTGGCAAAGCCTACGCACGGAAACATCATACGTTTTGCACCACCCCTGGTAATGAATAAGGAACAGCTGGAAGATTGTATCCGTATTATTACCGAAACCCTGAAAACATTCGAGTAGAAAAAAAGAATATTGTCTGAAAATAAAAAATGCGAGCAATTTACGTTGCTCGCATTTTTTATGGAACTAAAGAAGATGTCAGTCTTTTTGTTTGATGCTTTTCAACAGGAAATAACCGATGGTACCTCCGATCATGGAAGCGGCAAAAATCCCCATCTTGGCTTCAAGGATGTATTCTTCCGCATTGGTTTTGAAGGCGAGTTCGGTAATGAATAACGACATGGTAAACCCGATACCTGCCAGTAATGCTACCCCGTAAATGTGTTTCCAGGAAAGATCGGAAGGAAGTGCGGCGATCTTCAGTTTGGTCATGAGCTTGGTAAAGCCTACAACGCCTATAAATTTACCCACAACCAGTCCCAGTATAATACCTATACTGACATTGCTGGTAATATTGTGCCAGAAATCCCCGGAAAATGTGACTCCCGCATTGGCCAGGGCAAAGATGGGCATCACTATAAAACTTACCATGGTGTGCATGGAGTGTTCCAGGCGCTGTAATGGCGTGAGTGCCGCCTTGGAATAGACTCTTACTTCTTCCAGGACATGCTGTTGCTGTGGGGTTTTGAGCCTTTTGATCCGGCCTTCCAGACTGTCGTATTCATCGATCAGGCTCCTCAGTTTCTCAACATATTTCTTGTCCCTGACTTTCGAACTTGCAGGGATAGTGAATGCAGCCAGGACCCCGGCAATCGTAGCATGTACTCCCGAAAACAGGAATGCCATCCATAACCCGCCAATACCTATAATACCGTAAAACAGGGGTGAGCGTACACCGAGCCGGTTGGCCACCAGGAGTAATACGAGGAAAATTCCCCCCACAACAAGGCTATGCGTATCGATGTCTGAAGTGTAGAACAGGGCGATAACCAGAACGGCGCCGAGGTCATCGGCAATGGCAAGGGCGGTAAGGAATACTTTAAGGGAAACCGGTACCCGGTCGCCCAGAAGGTAAAGGATGCCCAGGGCAAAGGCAATATCCGTAGCCATGGGGATTCCCCATCCGCCTACCGCATTGGAATCGTGATTGAAGATCAGGTAAATGGCTGCCGGGACTACCATTCCGCCAAGTGCCGCCATCAATGGGAGAATGGCCTTTTTGGGCCGGGACAGTTCCCCGGCGATCATCTCCCGTTTCAGTTCCAGTCCCACTACAAAAAAGAAAATGGCCATAAGGCCGTCGTTTACCCAGTGGTGCAGGTTGTTCTTGACCTCAAACGTATCGAACCTGAGGGCGAACTCGTGCTCCCAGAAATGGTGATACGCGTCTTTAAATGGTGAATTAGCCAAGATCAATGCAACTACAGCCGATAAAAACAAAACGACCCCTCCGGTGGTGGATTTGTTGATAAACCTGCTCATGGGGTCAATCAGTATCTTGTCTATAGGAGTTTTTTTCATATAAAAATTTAAAAAATAATATTTGTGTCCGGTGTGTCTGAGCGACTTGAAGTTAAAGAAAGCTAAGATAGGATTTATGCCCTAGTTTTTCAACAAATATCAAAAAATTCGATTAAACTGGCAACGGTCCGTAATGGTTTGCAGGGTAATATGCTAATATTCAAATAGTCCGAATATTCCCTGTTGATACGGAACGATGACATGACCATGCTCTTTACAAGGAAATACTTTTCCTACCTGTAGGAAAACCAGTTTTAATTTTTTTAACAGAGTTTCACGAAAGAGTAATGCTTCGTCAGCCGGTGTCCGGAATATGCCATCCGTAAGGTTGTTGTTCGATGGCGGTATTCCCCGTACCGTGCATATCCTGTGGGAGATATTAATCTTATCTGCCATTATCCTTGTATGGTATGGGTAGTTCTTCGTATTTTTGGCGCGTTAAAAAACAGGAACACAACAAATCGGATCGAATAACATGGCAGAAACCAAATACATCTTCGTTACCGGAGGGGTAACCTCTTCATTGGGTAAAGGAATTATCGCGGCTTCACTGGCCAAACTGCTGCAGGCCAGGGGATATAAGGCTACTATTCAGAAACTGGACCCTTATATCAATGTCGATCCCGGTACCCTGAACCCCTACGAACACGGGGAATGCTATGTTACTGACGACGGAGCCGAGACCGACCTGGATCTGGGACATTATGAACGTTTTCTGAATGTGAGGACCTCCCAGGCCAATAATGTGACCACGGGGAGAATATACCAGAGTGTGATTGAAAAGGAAAGAAAGGGCGAATTTCTCGGAAAAACGGTACAGGTAGTTCCGCATATTACTAATGAGATCAAGGAACGTATCCAGATACTGGGCAATTCCGGGGAATACGATATTGTAATCACCGAGATAGGGGGAACAGTAGGGGATATAGAGTCACTCCCTTATATAGAAGCGGTGAGGCAACTGATGTGGGAACTGGGAGATTACAATGGCATTGTGATTCACCTTACCCTTGTTCCCTATTTATCCGCAGCGGGGGAATTAAAGACCAAACCTACCCAACACTCGGTAAAAACCCTTATGGAAAGTGGGATAAAGGCCGATATACTGGTGTGCCGTACCGAACACGAACTTTCGGACGACCTTCGTGAAAAACTGGCATTGTTCTGTAATGTAAAACGCGAAGCCGTTATTCAGTCTATCGATGCCTCCACCATTTATGATGTTCCCAATTTCATGTTCAGGGAAGGCCTGGATACAGTGACCCTTCAGAAGTTGAACCTGCCGGAAAAAAATCATCCCGATCTGGAAAAGTGGAATGCCTTTCTTGAACGGCACAAAAATCCCAAGCATGAGGTAACCATAGGGCTGGTAGGAAAGTATGTGGAATTGCAGGATTCGTATAAGTCAATCCTGGAGTCCTTTATTCATGCCGGTGCGGAAAACGAGGTCAGGGTAAACGTAGAGACCATACATTCCGAGTATATTGATGAAGCTGCCATAAAAAACAAAATATCCCACCTGGACGGTATCCTGGTGGCTCCGGGATTCGGGGAACGTGGAATAGAAGGAAAAATAGACACCGTAAAATATGCGAGGGAAAACAATATCCCTTTCCTGGGGATATGCCTGGGGATGCAAATGGCGGTGATCGAATTTGCCCGTAATGTGTTGGGATTGAAAGACGCCAATTCGACCGAGATGGCAGAAGATACATCACACCCGGTAATAGACCTTATGGAAGAACAAAAGGAGGTTACCGAAAAGGGAGGGACCATGCGTCTCGGGGCGTGGAAATGTGAACTGAAAGACAATAGCCTGGCCAGGGATATTTACGGAGAACCAACCATTATGGAAAGGCACAGGCACAGGTATGAATTTAACGATGCCTACAAAGAACAGATAGAGGCTGCAGGATTAAAGGCTACAGGGTATAATCCTGATACCAACCTGGTGGAAATTGTGGAATTGCCGGAACACCCCTGGTTTATAGGTGTGCAATATCACCCGGAATACAAGAGCACCGTTGCCAATCCGCATCCGCTTTTTGTGGCATTCGTAAAAGCAGCGCTGCAATATAAAAAGGAAAAAACCAATGCCACTTTGGCATAGTTGTGCAATTTGGGTATATTTTTGCGCCTTTTCTGTGCCACAGGCAGAAGGATGAGTCTGTTCCGGTAATAATATATTGCCGCATAAATATTAATTTATAAAAGTTTAGATGGAAGAAAAGAAGTTGGATACCAAATCCATTATCGGATTTGTTCTGATAGGAGCCATTTTAATCTGGGTGATGTACAACAACCGGCCCTCGGAAGAAGAGATTGAGGCCCGGAAAGCCCAGGAACAGGTGGAAAAAAACAGGCAGGAAGCAGAAAAAGATCAGGTTGCGGATTACGAAGAAGAGGCAGAAAGCCTTACGGATTCCACTGCACGTGCCAATTATACCAAAACCCTCGGAGCTTTCGGATATTCGGCCACACTATCGTCTGCAAAAGACGGCGTTACTGTGCTGGAAAATGACGTAGTGTACTTTAAAATAAGTAACAAGGGCGGGCAGATCGTGGAAGCCAAACTCAAGGATTTTCACACCTATGACTCCGTACCTGTTTATTTGGTAAAAGACGGTAGCGCATCTTTTAACCTTACTTTCGGCACTTCCGATAACAGGACGCTGAATACGCAGGACATGTATTTCGAGCCTTCCCTGTCCGGTGACGGCAAAGTGTTGTCCATGAAGCTGAAGGCCTCACCCGACCAGTTCCTGGAATACCGTTACGAACTGAACCCCGACGATTATATGGTTGATTTTACCATTCGTTCCCAGGGGTTGAACGGGGTACTCAACAGCGCACAACCTGTACATTTGGACTGGAAACTGAAGGGAATACGCCATTCGAAGAGTATTACCTATGAAAACAGATATACGAGGCTGACCTATCAGTACGAGAACGGGGATAACATATCCAAGCTGAGCGCGGGAAGTGATGATGAGGACACCGAAGAGGATGTGACGTGGTTATCCTACAGGCAACACTTTTTCAGTTCCATACTTATTGCGGATAAACCCTTTGCTAAAGTAAATCTTACCTCGAAAGACCTGGTAGAAGATGAAAATAAAGAGGCAAAATGGACCAAGGCTTACGGAGCATCAACAGACCTGGAACTGACAGGCGGGGAAATAAACAGGAACCTTTCCTGGTATTTCGGACCTACCGATGTAAAAATACTGAGTGGGTATGAAGGCCTTGACCTCGATGATTCCATTCCCTTCGGATGGGGAATTTTCGGGTGGATCAACAAACATGTTTTTACCCCGCTTTACACTTTTCTGAGTTCATTCCTGCCTTACGGAGTGGCCATTATTGTGATGACCATCCTGGTGCGATTGTTGTTGTCACCCGTAACCTATAAATCCTATCTCTCGCAGGCGAAGATGAAGGTGTTACGCCCGGAAATAGCGGAGGTCAACGAGAAGTATAAGGACGATGCCATGAAAAAACAGCAGGCTACCATGAAAATATACAACAAGGCTGGTGTAAGCCCGCTTAGCGGATGTATCCCGGCACTCTTGCAGTTGCCTGTTTTCTATGCCCTGTTCATGTTTTTCCCCACGGCCTTTGCACTGCGTCAGAAAAGCTTTCTCTGGGCCGATGACCTGTCATCTTATGATACTATAGCGGAACTTCCGTTCAAGATACCGTTCTACGGAGACCATGTGAGTCTGTTTCCCATACTGGCATCAATCGCCATACTCATATATATGATGATGACTACGGGACAAAATATGCAGATGCAGCAACAGCCGGGAATGCCCAACATGAAGTTTATCATGTACCTGTCGCCCCTGTTCATGCTGATCTTCTTTAACAACTACGCCAGCGGACTGAGTTTGTATTATTTTATTTCCAACCTCATTACCATATTTATTATGCTGGCCATTAAACATTTTATTATAGACGAAGAGAAGATACATGCCAAAATAGAGGAAAAGAAGAAAAAGCCGAAAAAAATGAACCGTTTCCAGCGCAAAATGCAGGAAATGATGGAAGAAGCGCAGGCCCAGCAGAAAACCAAAGGAAAGCGGTAAGTACGGCATACGAATTTGATTTTTAAGGGAAGAGGCGCAGCGATCAACTGCGTCTCTTTGGTTTTTTGTAATTTTGCAGGGAAAAAATAAATGCTCTGCCAAGAGAGAAAGGAGTAAAAAATGAAACGAGTAGTCGTAGGGTTGTCCGGGGGAGTAGACTCCAGCGTTGCCGCCTACCTGTTAAAAGAACAGGGGTATGAGGTGATCGGACTTTTTATGAAGAACTGGCACGACGATTCCGTGACCATTTCCAGGGAATGTGAATGGGTGGAAGACAGTAACGATGCCATGATGGTAGCCGAAAAGCTGGGCATACCTTTCCAGACGGTAGACCTGAGTGCCGAATACAAGGAGCGCATTGTGGATTATATGTTCGGTGAATACGAAAGGGGACGTACGCCCAACCCGGATGTGCTTTGTAACCGGGAAATAAAGTTTGATGTGTTCCTGAAAATAGCTCTCGGACTCGGGGCGGACTATGTGGCCACAGGACACTATTGCCGGAAAGATGTCATATCCGGAGACGGCAAGGAAATATACCGTCTCCTCGCCGGAAAGGACGGCAATAAGGATCAGTCCTATTTTCTGTGCCAGCTTTCCCAGGAACAGTTGGGTAAAATACTTTTCCCCATTGGTGAACTCACCAAACCGGAGGTAAGGGAAATAGCAGCGCGCGAGGAACTGGTCACCGCGGGGAAAAAGGATTCACAAGGACTTTGTTTCGTAGGCAAGGTACGCCTTCCCGAATTTTTACAGCAAAAGCTGAAACCCAGGGAAGGGGTAATTGTAGAAGTGTCGTCTTCCAATCAAAATTACAGGAAACCTGCCCCGCATTTTATGACGAGGGAAGAAGAACTGGCCCATAATTCCAGGAAAATACGATATGCCCTTGCCGACGGCAAAGTGGTGGGCAAACATCAGGGTGCGCATTATTTTACCAAAGGGCAGCGTAAAGGCCTGAATGTAGGCGGAACTGCAGAACCCCTGTTCGTCATCGATACGGATGTGGAAGAGAACGTGATCTATACCGGGCAGGGGAAAAATCACCCCGGCCTGTTCAGAAGGACATTGTTCGTAACAAATGACGAATTGCATTGGGTACGGGAAGACCTTGCGTTGCCCGTGGACGGAACCATGGAGGTGAATGCGAGGATAAGGTACAGGCAACCTTTACAGAAGGCTGTGCTGTATCGTGTGGACAGCGGACTGTATGTGGATTTCGAAGCCCCGCAAAGCGCCATCACCGAGGGTCAGTTCGTCGCCTGGTATATAGAAGATGAACTGATAGGCTCCGGTGTTATATCATAACAAAAAGAGGTGGAGGTACACGGCCGTGTACCTCTCTTGCAATTGCAATATATATTTTCCGCACTGAATCAAAATTAGTGTCAAAAATCCTTTAACGATATAATAATCCCGATACACCTATGCAAAACAGGATTACACAACTGTTCAATATAAAGTATCCCATCATACAGGCAGGAATGGTATGGGCAAGCGGATGGCGACTGGCTTCTGCTTCCAGTAACTCGGGTATTCTCGGGCTTATCGGAGCGGGCTCCATGTATCCCGAAGTATTGCGTGAGCATATCCGCAAATGCCAAAAGGCTACGGATAAACCTTTTGGTGTCAATGTTCCCATGCTGTATCCCGATATAGAGAAGATCATGAACATTATTGTGGAGGAAGGGGTAAAGATCGTATTCACTTCAGCCGGAAACCCGAAAACCTGGACTCCCTTTTTAAAGGAGAACGGGGTTACCGTAGTTCATGTGGTCAGTAGTGTTAAGTTTGCCCTGAAGGCACAGGAAGCCGGTGTCGATGCCGTGGTAGCCGAAGGCTTTGAGGCCGGGGGACATAACGGGAGGGAAGAAACAACTACGTTCACCCTTATTCCGATGGTAAAGGAGCAGATCTCCATTCCTTTAATAGCTGCCGGAGGTATCGCCACCGGAAGAGGAATGCTTGCCGCCATGGTACTCGGAGCCGATGGGGTACAGATAGGGAGCCGGTTTGTGGCCAGCGAGGAGGCTTCTTCACACATAAATTTCAAACAGAAAGTGGTAGACGCCGGGGAAGGAGATACCCATCTTACCCTTAAAGAGCTCGCTCCTGTAAGAATGCTGAAAAACAGGTTTTACAATGAGGTACAGGAACTCTACAAAAAAGGGCCCGCGGTAGAAGAACTGAAGGAACTGCTGGGAAGAGGCAGGGCCAAAAAAGGTATGTTTGAAGGAAACCTGGACGAAGGCGAGCTGGAAATCGGACAGATATCCGGGCTGATACACGATATAAAGCCTGTTTCTGAAATCGTAAGAGCAATAACCACAGAATTCCGCGAAGTAAAACAGGAGATGATCCGGATGTAATTAAGGATATAAGACAGCAAAAATGAAAAACGACCTCATCCGGGGTCGTTTTTTTATTTGCAGTATTCTCAAAAAAATATAACAATAACTTATTTAAAAGTCCTTCCGGATAAATTTTACTAAAAAAAATAATCTTTAAAATAATCGCTATACCGTTGAAGTATTCGTACACAAATGATATTTTGATATTTTTTTAATTAATTTATTGCTAAAAAATACTTCGGAATCGATTGTGTGAATGAAATATTTGTGTATATTTACATCATATGTTCATATTGACTATAAGTAAAATAATGTTAAATCAGTCATGTGAATATTTTCATCCAAAAACCAATCAGATGTATTATGAGCTTTGAAATTTTAGAACACCAGTTTAAGGCCCGGTACGGAATATGCTTTATTGTTTTTGCCCTGTGGGGTATGGCGGTATGGGCACAGGATATTACCGTTTCCGGTACGGTTTCCGATGCCAATGGTCCCTTGCCGGGAGCAAGCGTCATCATTCAGGGGACCTCCAACGGAACTACTACGGATTTTGACGGGAACTTTACATTGAACAATGTTGCCTCAGATGCTGTCTTGGAAATTAGTTATATAGGATACAGAAAAGAACAGGTGGCCGTAAATGGCCGTACCACTATCAATATTACCCTGGAAGAAGACCTGGCACAGCTCGATGAGGTTGTCGTGGTAGGTTACGGGACGCAGTCGAGAAGGGTTGTGACCGGGGCCATAGAATCCATAGATTCCGAAGCCATGAGCAGCGTTCCTGTTACCACTTCAGAACAGGCCCTTCAGGGAAGGGCGTCCGGGGTTTCCGTAATAAACAGTGGTTCTCCGGGGCAACCTCCGGTTGTGAGAATACGTGGACTGGGGACCATGAACAATAACGATCCTCTATATGTCATTGACGGGGTGATCGGCGGCAGGCTTGCCGATGTAGACCCCCAGGATATTCAGTCCATAGAAGTGCTCAAGGATGCCTCCACTACCGCTATTTACGGTTCCAAGGGGTCTAACGGGGTGGTGATGATCACCACCAAGAAAGGAAGAAAGGGCAAAGTGTCGCTTACGCTGGACAGTTATGTGGGAACCCAGTTCGTGAACGAGAGGCTGGACATTATGAATACGGCACAATACATAGAGTATGCCGAAGCTTTCGGTCTTCCGGACCGGGTTACCGACCCCCAGTATGCGGATATGCTCAATAACGATACCGACTGGCAGGACGCCATATTCCAGTCAGGCCTCATGCACAAACACAATTTTTCTGTTTCCGGGGGCGGAGACAATAGCGATTTCCGGATTTCCGGCGGATTTATAGACCAGGATGGAATATTGCGGAATACAGGATTTAAAAGGCATAATTTCAGGGCCAACAGCAATTTTACTATTGGAAGGTTAAAGGTTGGCGAGACCGTACAGATCGTTTTCAACAATCAGAATCCGGAGACTGAAGGCGGTGGCCGGTCCGTCATCCGCCATGCCATTCGTATGGCCCCTTACCTGCCCATTTATAACCCAGACAATCCCGGAGGGTATCAGGGACCCAATTCCCCTATCGACGGACAGGATGCCGAAAACCCGGTAAGAGTACTCGAACTGGGAGAACGAAGCAATAGATCGGTTAATATTATAGGAGGGCTGTATGCCGAATTCGAAATACTGGACGGGCTCGTATTTAAAACCCAGGCCGGGCTGGACTACAGGACATTCAATAATAACAGCTTTGTCCCCTCGTTTAACGACGACAATCTCGGAGCCACTCATACCCAGGATCATGCGGCCATAACCAAGAACTCCGGTACTTTCAAATCTCTCGTGTACACCAATAGCCTGAACTATAGGACAACTTTTAATGAAAAGCATCATCTCGAAGTATTGTTACTTGCGGAGAAGCAAACGTCAAAAACCACCAACACCAATACGTCGAGCAGGAATTACATTAGCAATGATGTGAATGAAATATCCAATACGGATTCCGACATTAGTTCAGAAACTTTTGAATACACCAGGGTAGGTTATCTGGGCCGGATAAATTATGACTTTAATGAAAAGTATATTTTGGCCGCCTCCATACGGCGTGATGGTTCCTCCCGTTTTGGTCCCAATAACCGATGGGGGAATTTCTACTCCCTGGCGGGGGGCTGGAGGATCAGCGAAGAAAGTTTTTTTAATGTTCCCGCTGTCGATAATCTTAAATTAAGAGGAAGCTGGGGAACCACCGGGAATGATAATATAGATGATTATGCCTATAGCACTACCATAAGCCAGGACTTTATTTATCCCATTGCGGGGGAAGGTGCGGTTGGTGCAACACCTTCGGGATTGGCAAACCCTAATGTTAAATGGGAAGAAACCACCATGACCAATATAGGACTGGACCTGGGGTTGTTGAACAATACCGTAACACTGTCGGCCGAATATTATAGGAATAAAAGTGATGATTTACTTATGGACAGACCTATTCCGCCTTCTTTGGGAACACATTCCGGAGTTATTACGGAAAATGTGGGATCGGTGGAAACCAGCGGGTTTGAATTTAATTTGGGGTATAATGACTATGATGGTGACTTTACCTGGTCGGCCAACCTCAACCTGGGAACCAATACAAATGAAGCACTCGATCTGGGAGGTGTGGACGATATACAGGGTGCTGACTTTATCGCAGGAATAAATGATAATCTTACCAGAGTAGCGCCGGGTGAAAGCCTGTTCCATTTTTATGGTTTTGAAACAGACGGTGTCTTCCAGAACCAGGCCGAAGTGGATGCCCATGCCACCCAGGCCGATGCCGAACCCGGGGATATCCGTATGATTGATCAGAACGGAGACGGGGTGATCGATGATAACGACCGGGTGAAAATAGGAGATCCTTTCCCTGATCTTACTTTTGGGCTGAATGTCAATGCGGCTTATAAAAATTTTGATTTTAACCTGTTTGTCAGCGGGGCTACCGGACAGGATGTGTTCAATACGCTTCTGGTCGATACGGAAGGTATGCTGAGATTGTTCAATGCAGGTACACAGGTACTGGACCGGTGGACGGGCGAAGGGACTTCCAACAGCATTCCGAGGGCTGCCGGGGCTACATTGAACACCCGGGCTTCCGACAGGTATGTGGAAGACGGGTCTTATGCCCGGCTGCGGAACATTACCCTCGGATATACGCTACCCCGGGAAGTGCTCGGCGGGTATTTCTCCAAGTTCAGGATATATCTCAGCGGACAGAACCTGGTAACACTAACGGGATACTCCGGCTATGATCCGGAAGTAGGGGCCTATACCGTAGTAAATCCGACTTCGAATTTTGAAGTGGGGATCGACCGTGGGAATTATCCCCAGCCCAAGTCCCTGTTCCTCGGTTTACAAGTATCCTTTTAATACGAAAAGATCAGTGTCATGAAAATTGCGAAAAAATACAAACAATATACAGCAGCTCTGTTTTTTATAACCCTTGCGGTTGTAGGTATAGAAGCGTGTAAAACAGACGATCTGGAACTGACGAATCCCAATGAACTATCTCCTGAAACATTTCTTCAGAATGAAGTACAGGTGCAGTCAGCGGTAAATGCGGCATATGCCAATTTGCAAACCCGGGGATTGTGGGTAAGACATATGTTTTTTATGATGGACAACATGTCTCATGAAAATGCAGGGAACTCACAGCTTGAAGCCGATAAAAAACAATACCTGGACTTTAGTTTTGATGCCAGTCACGGAGCCATCAGGGCCTATTGGGAAAGCTGTTTCAGGGGAATTAACAAGGCAAATTATGTCATTGCCAATGCCGAACAGATAGATGCTATTGCCGAAATGTCCGGGGCAACTAAGGCTAAATTTATTGGTGAAGCCAGGTTTTTACGGGCATTTTATTATTTTCTGTTGGTTACCAGGTTTGGAGACGTACCGCTTATAACAACTATTCCTGAAGACGGGCAGGGCTTTCCGAGAAGTCCGGCGGAGCAGATTTATCAGGAGGTTATTATCCCGGATTTACAGGAAGCAACTACCGCTTTATTAAGTAAGGATGAAGAACAGCCGGGCAGGGCCACTTCCGAAGCGGCGTATGCCGTTCTCGGAAAGGTACATTTGTACCGGGAAGAATATACGCTTGCCCGTGATGCCTTCAACGAGATCATGGACGATTTTTCACTCGCAGCCGATTACGGGGATAACTTCCTCGAAGAGACCGAACACAATGAAGAATCCATACTCGAAATCGAATTTGACGTAGCCCTGGGTCAGGGCAGCAAATGGGATTCTGATGTGAGCGGTGCCGGCCAGAACGAAGTGACCTTCCGCGGCCAGGAATACGGCTGGAACGACTGGTTTAACGTATATCCTTCCGACGACCTGCTGGATGAATACGAAGAGGACGATCCGCGGTATACGGCAAGTTTTTACGCTAATGACGACCTGTTCAACAACGGGCAGGATACCGTGGCCATTCCTTCGGGAAGAAGGGCAGCCTGGAAAAAATACCAGAATTATTACAAAAGGGAGCACGAAAATACCGATTCAGGTATTAACTTTAGGGTCATCCGCTATGCAGATGTGCTACTGATGATGGCCGAAATAGAAAACGAACTGGGCAATATCCCGCAGGCCGTGGATTACCTGAACCAGGTACGTGACAGGGTGGGAATGCCGAACTACGGCACCCCGGAGATGGATACCATGTATCCGGTTTCCACACAGCAGGAGGTCTTCAATGCCATAGTACACGAACGCAAAGTGGAACTGGCCGGGGAACAGGTGCGTTTTCCCGACCTGGTACGATGGGGTATGGGAGACCAGATACCCAATTTTGAAGTAGGCAAACATGAAGTGTTCCCGATTCCGCTGGCCGAGATTACGGCCAATGCAAGCATTTCCCAGGCCGACCAGAACAACGGATATTAACAAAAATAAGGTCTATCTGTTTGTTACCCTGAGATGCCCTGACAGTTGCGTTTATAAGCACGGTCGGGGCATACCTTATAATTGATAAGAAGTATGAATACGAAAATCTCCGCAATAATAATCATTGCAACCGTACTGTTTTCGTGCAGGGGCAATCGTAATGACACGGGTACTGCAGAAGAAAATACGGGGATCTTTCAAATGCTGGAAACCCACCGTAGCGGGATTCGTTTTCAAAATACCCTTACGGAAAATGATTCGATCAATTACTTTACGTATTCCTATATCTATATGGGAGGAGGTATTGCAGCCGGAGATATCAATAATGACGGCTTAACAGATCTGTATTTTACAGGGAACCAGGTAGCCAACAAACTCTACCTGAACAAGGGCAACCTGGAATTTGGGGATATCACCGAAAAGGCCGGAGTCGCCGGAGACAACAGGTGGTACACCGGGGTAGCCATGGCCGATGTTAACGGAGACGGTTTCCTGGACATTTATTGCAGCGTGGCCGGAATGTCCGGAAACAAAAAGAACCAGTTATTTATCAATAACGGGGATGGTACATTCACGGAAAAAGCGGAAACATACGGCTTGGCCGACAAAGGCAACAGTGTGCAGGCCACCTTTTTCGATTTTGATAAGGACGGCGATCTTGATGTTTACATTGCCAATTATCCCCCTACCAGATTCAATGCCCCCAACTTTTATTATGTCTATAAGATGAACAATGTGCAGGATATGGAGTCGGATCACCTGTACAGGAATGACGGGGATACCTTTACCGATGTTACCGATAAAGCGGGACTGCGCAGTTTTGGCCTTACGCTGGGAGTTACGGCGGGAGATCTGAATAACGACTCCTGGCCCGATCTTTATGTCTCCAACGATTTCAATTCACCCGATTTCCTTTGGCTGAATAACGGGGACGGTACGTTCAGGGAAGTGGTCAAACAGGCTACCGGGCATACCTCCTATTACGGTATGGGGGTGGACATTGCAGATTATAACAACGACGGTAATCTCGATGTTTACCAGGTGGATATGGAAATGGTAGGCAACAGGCGTAAAAAGACCAATATGGGTGAAGTAACCCCCGAACAGTTCCAAAGTACGGTAAATTCGGGCCTGCATTACCAGTATGTGCAAAACAGCCTGCAACTCCATTCCGGAATGGTGGACAATGACGGGGTTCCGTTTTTTTCCGAAGTATCTGCCCTGGCCGGGGTTTCGGCAACCGACTGGAGCTGGGCACCGCTCTTTGCCGATTTTGACAACGACGGATACAAGGACATATTCGTCTCCAACGGGACCCGGAGGGAAATCAATAACAATGATTATTTCAATACCCTGGAAGAAGCCATTACAACTGATAACCTGTTGGAAATGAGCAGGAATATGCCCTCCGAAAAAATGGACAATTTTCTTTTCCGCAACAAAGGCGACCTTTCTTTCGAAAAAGCCAATGAACATTGGGGAATTTCATATAAAGGCTTTTCCAACGGGGCCGTTTATGCCGACCTTGACAATGACGGCGATCTGGAGATCGTAACCAATAACATAGATGACTACGCAACCGTATTTGAGAACCGGAGTTCAGCGCTTCACAATTTTATCACCGTAAAACTCAGGGGAACGGAAAACAATCCCTTTGGTCTCGGGGCAAGAGTATATGTTACTGATGAGCCACAGGAAAAATTTACACTGAGTGCCTGGGGTAACGGGGGGGACGTTATGTACAGCAACAGGGTCAATGCCCAGATGCAGGAACTTACCCTCACGCGGGGGTTCCAGTCTTCCGTGGCCCCGGAACTCCATTTTGGTGTGGGCCGGAAAGATACGGTCCATCAGGTAAAAGTAGTATGGCCCGACGGGAAGATACAGGAACTGGCTGATGTGAAAACCAATCGGATACTTACTTTGGATTACAAAGATGCCGGGGAAAATGCAGAAGAAGACCACCCGGAAAATATCCCGTTGTTCAGGGCATTGCAGGACAGTATTATAGTGCGGTACAGGCATACCGAAAACGAATATGATGATTTTAAAAAAGAGCCGTTGCTACCTCATAAAACCTCCGCATTAGGGCCCGGAATAGCCGTAGGTGACCTGAACGGGGATAATCTGGACGATTTTGTCGTCGGAGGGGCCTCCGGTAATCCGCCGGGAATCTTTTTTCAGACAGAAAACGGCTTTGAAAAACAGGATATGGAGATCTTCCGGACCGACAGGAAACATGAAGACCTGGGCATTGCCATTTTTGACGCGAATAATGACGGTTATAACGATATTTATATAGTGAGCGGAGGGAACGAATTTACACCGGATTCCCCCATGTTGCAGGACAGGTTGTATATCAACAACGGAAAAGGTGGTTTTGTAAAGGATAAAAACGCATTGCCCGAAATGCTGACCAGCGGCTCCCGGGTCTATCCTTTCGATTTTGACAATGACGGCCGGGAAGACCTTCTTGTGCTGGGCAGGCTGGTCCCCGGAAATTATCCTTTGCCTGCAAAGAGCTATCTTTTGAAAAATACGGGTGAAAAAGGGAAAACAGAATTTAAGGATGTTACAACCCAGGTGATCCCGGGCTTTGAAGCACTCGGTATGGCTACCGATGCCTGTATTACCGATTTTGACCGGGACGGATGGCCGGATATTGTGGTGGTGGGCGAGTGGATGCCCATACAAGTGTTCCGGAATGATCGGGCTGAATTTACTGATGTTTCCGAAGATGCGGGACTGGAAAATACCCGTGGGTGGTGGGGAAGTATTGCAGAAGGAGATTTTGACAACGACGGCGATACGGATTATATAGCGGGCAACCTCGGACAGAATTATAAATACAAGGCAGAAGAGAATAATCCTTTCGACATTTATTACGATGACTTTGACGGAAACGGCAAAAAGGACATTGTGCTGGGATACTATGAGAATGGGATACAATATCCGTTAAAGGGAAGGGAACGCTCCATACGGCAAGTTCCCGGGATCAGGAAACAATTTCCGGATTACAGGTCTTTTGCCGAAGCCACCCTGGAGGATATTTATACGGCAAAAAAACTTAAAAATGCTTTGCATTACCGGGTAACATCATTTTCCAGCGTATACCTCGAAAACCGTGACGGGAAATTCTTGATACATCAACTGCCCCGTGAAGCACAAATATCGGCTGTTAACCGTATCCTGCCCGGAGATTTTGATAAAGACGGTAACCGGGATGCCATTATCGCCGGAAACCTGTTCGGGTCGGAAGCGGAAGTCCCGCGCAATGATGCGGGTTTTGGTTACTATTTAAAAGGGGATGGTAAGGGAAACTTCACCCCGGTACCTCCCGCTGCAAGCGGTCTTTTTGTCCGTGGCGATGTCAAGGATATGGCCGTATTGAAATACAAAGGAAAACAGCTCCTTGTCTTTGCCGGAAATAACGATTATCTGCATTACGTTTACCTTCCGGATTAAAGGAGATCCCCATTCCGGGCGCTCCGTATTCATTTGCTTTTCCGGTTTTCTTACACCGTGTTGCCGGACTGTTTCACTATATTACAGGATCTTCAAAATGTGACATCGGCAAATAACCGGTATTTAATTATCTGAATAAAAAAATAAAGGGCCGATATTTCGTATTCTATTGTTTTTTTAACAAAAAATATTACGCAACCGATTGCGTCAATAAGATATTTGTGTATATTTACACATATGTTCTTAATGACTATAAGTGAACGATGTTAAAACAATCGGTAGAAATCGTCATACAGAACCAACCGAACCATTTATGAATATTAATTGCGCATTATGAATACAGACACATCGGGCGGGGCAGCCCTCAACATCACCGTTTAACTGCGTCAACACGAAACCTCAGAATAAAAATACAGACAGGACCAGGGCAATTCAGGGAGGTATGGGTGTATATCTTTAAAAATTGGCCGGTCTGCCTATAAACCCCATTTCTTCAATAAACACACCATATACCGGTGTGTGATTAGATAAACTCAATTTAAATTAAAATCAGACAAAATGACCAATCAATTAAACTGTATTTACGGATTGAGAAACCGGAAGGTTTTTTTAACGTTATTGCTCCTGGTCTTTGTTTTCGGAGCCCGGGCCCAGACTATAAGCGTGTCGGGTACGGTCTCTGACGAACAGGGGCCGCTACCGGGAGTTAGTGTCCTGGTAAAGGGTACCGCCAATGGTGTTGGAACCGATTTCGACGGAAATTATACCCTGAATAACGTACCGGCCGATGCCACACTGCGGTTCACTTATATCGGGTACGAACCCCGTGAAATTGTGGTAAACGGTCAGACTACGATCAACGCCACATTGACGGAAGACACCGAGCAACTGGAAGAAGTCGTAGTGGTGGGCTACGGTACCCAGCGGAAAGAAGCCGTAACGGGTTCGGTGGTTTCGGTGAGCGGGGATGAGATGCGCGAAGTAGCATCACCCAATATCTCACAGGCTTTGCAGGGACGTATGCCGGGTGTGGAGATATCGCAAACATCGTCTCAGCCGGGGGCTACCATGCAAATACGCATTCGCGGTACACGCTCGCTCACGGCCAGTAATGATCCCCTGGTAGTGCTTAACGGGATCCCTTTTACGGGGTCTATCGGCGATATCAATCCGGAAGATATTGAGAGTATCGATATCCTGAAGGATGCTTCGGCAACCGCTATTTACGGTTCCCGGGGTGCCAACGGCGTTATTCTGGTGACTACCAAGAAGGGCTATAAAGGACAGGAAGCAAAAATAAGCTATAACGGCTATTTTGGTACGAGAAGTATTTTTGCAAGGTACCCGATGATGAACGGGCCCGAATTTGTTGCACTGCGTGAGGCCGCAGGCCAGTTTGAAAACGGGGCCGATGAATCTGACGATGTCAATACCGATTGGCAGGACCTGCTATACCGCACCGGGATAGTGACAAGTCACGACGTTAGTGTCAGGGGCGGAAGCGAAAAAGGGAGTTACAACTTCGGTCTGGGCTATTACCACGATGAAGGGGTGATTCCCACACAACAGTACAACCGTATTTCATTACGTGCTACTATCGACCAGGAAATAGGCGAACATTTCCGGATAGGCCTGAATTCAAATACCAATTATAATGTTACCGAAGGCTCCCAGGTGGGGTTGTACGGCATCCTGAGCATGTCGCCTATTGCCAACCCGTATAACGATGATGGCAGTTGGAAGCGGACCGTACAGATGCCACTGGACGAGGCATGGGTGTATTCCCGGGATATCCTGGGAAGACTGGAAGACAGATGGCTTAGCGAGACCAGGTCGTTTGCCACATACAATGCCATTTACGGCGAATTGAAGATCCCGTGGGTGGAAGGATTAAAGTACCGTGTCAACCTCGGTTTGGATTATCGCCAGAGTAATGGTGGGGCCTATACGGGCGAAGGGGTCAACAGTTCGAATCCCGAGACTCCGTCAACGGCTTCCGTAAGCAATTCCCATACGCATCACTGGATTGTTGAAAACCTGCTTACCTACGACCGTACATTTGCGGAAAAGCACAATATAAATGTAACGGCCCTGTATTCCGCCGAACAGAATAAGTTTACCAGGTCGCGCATGGCGGCAAGGGATATTCCGGCCGAACAATTCCAGTTCTACAACCTGGGACATGCCGACGGGGAGATCACCATAGACCCGGACGACCAGATCTATGAACTCTGGGGATTGATGTCCTGGATGGGGCGTGTTATGTACTCCTATGACGACCGGTATATGCTGTCGGCCACTGTGCGATCTGACGGTTCATCAAGGCTTGCTCCGGGACATAAGTGGCACACTTATCCTGCAATATCAGCCGGATGGAATATCGGCAAGGAATCGTTTATGGATGATGTATCCTTCGTAAACATGCTGAAACTACGTGCGGGCTATGGACAAACGTCCAACCAGGCCATTTCTCCCTATGCCACTCTCGGGCGGCTGGATACCAGACCATACAACTTCGGTGATGACGATTATGCTACCGGGTATTATGTGTCTGAACTTCCCAATGCCGATCTGGGATGGGAATACTCCGAGACCTGGAATTACGGACTGGACTTTTCCCTGTTGGACAACCGCCTGTCCGGTAGTCTGGAATACTATGTGACCAATACCAAAGACATTCTGCTTGGCGTGGGACTGCCTCCAACTTCGGGGGTGGAAAGTTACACGGCCAATATAGGAGAAACTCAGAACAAGGGACTGGAACTTTCGCTCAATGGGTTGATACTGGACAATCCCGATGGCTGGACCTGGGAAGCCGGGATCAACATATACGGTAACCGGAACAAACTGGTAGCGCTTTCTTCGGGACAGGAGAGGGACGAAGGAAACTGGTGGTTTGTAGACCATCCCATTAATGTGATCTACGATTACGAATATACCGGTCTCTGGCAGGAAGACGACCCTTACCTGGATATCCTGGAGCCCGGCGGGAACGTAGGGATGATCAAGGTAAAATATACCGGCGATTATAACGAGGACGGCACCCCCGTAAGAGCCATCGGGCCCGATGACCGGCAAATCCTGGACCTGCAACCCGATTTTCAGGGTGGGTTCAATACGCGGGTAGCTTATAAAGGATTTGACCTCAATCTTGTGGGAGCCTTTAAAAGCGGAGGTATTCTCATCAGTACCCTTCATTCTTCTTCCGGTTATCTCAATATGCTGAGCGGACGGAGAAATAACGTAAAAGTAGATTACTGGACGCCCGACAATACCGGTGCCAGATACCCGAAACCGGGCGGTATAGCCAGCGGGGACAATCCCAAATACGGCAGTACCCTGGGATATTTTGATGCTTCATACCTGAAGGTACGTACCATAACACTGGGATATAATTTTGACGGTGCGGACTGGATGGAAAAAGCCGGAATGAGCAGATTGCGGGTTTACGCTTCCGTGCAGAATCCCTTGGTATTGTTTTCACCTTTCCACAGGGAAACAGGAATGGACCCCGAAACGAATTCATATGCCGACGAAAACGCGGCGGTGACCAATACCTATCCGAGTCGCTTGCTGACCATAGGTACGAATTCGCCTGCAACGCGCAATTATATGTTGGGTCTTAATGTAACATTCTAAAAATACAATTATGAAAAACATAGGTATAAAAGCACTTATGGGAACAGTTTTAACGCTGTTATTCCTTACGTCGTGCTCAGATATTCTGGATGAAGAACCGCGCAGTATTTATGAACCGGGCTTCTTCGAGACCGAAACGGGAATTTACGGGGGTATAACATCCATGTATGCACACCTGAGGTACATCTACGGCCAGGCCTACTATTACAATACCTGTCTTACGGGGACCGATGAAGTGACATACGCCCAGAGTGCGGACCAGAACTTTAAGGTGATGGATATCAGCGGTCAGGGAGAAATTACCTCCACAAGCAGCCGGGCCAATGTATTATGGGAAGTTGCATTTTCCAATATCAATACGGCAAGTGGAGTCATCGAAAACGCGACCGAACTGGGTATTTCGGATGCTCTTATTGCCGAAGCCAGGTTTTTCCGCGCGTTCGATTACTTTATGCTGGTACAGACATTTGGTGGCGTACCTTTGGATCTTGGTGCGGGAGAACTGGCATTTAATGACAATCCTTCAAGGAGTTCCGAACGCAATACCGTACCCGAAGTTTATGCCCGGGCGATATTTCCCGATCTGCTCACGGCAATCAATGATTTGCCGGATGCGGGCCGGGTTACCGGTGGTGCCACCAAAACACTTGCACGCCTTTACCTGGCAAAAGCTTACCTTACATACGGATGGTGGCTTCAAAACCCTAATAACATTCCTACCTACCCGGAAACCGACCGGACCGACCCCGATGGGCACGATCCCCAATGGTATTTTCAACAGGCCTATGATATAGCCATGGAAGCCATTAATAATCCCGGTCCTTTTGGCTTAGAGGAAACCTTTTATGACGTAAGCTGGGCACCAAACGACCGAAATGATGAGGTTTTATTGTATGCCGACCATACGGAAACAAGTGAATTTTATAACGGGGGAAGCCTTACCTATGGTAGTGGCAGTGCCCCGGATAATTTTGCAGGGTGGATGATGACGTGGAACTATACGGTGATCAACAGCAGCGCATCCGCTACGGAATGGGATGCCGTAAGTTCCGTTCAGCGGGAAGCGGAGCAGCATCTGGGACGCCCGTGGACACGTATGTGCCCTACGATCGGGGCTATTACAAACACTTTTGCCGACAAGACCAGTGATTCCCGCTACGATGGCACTTTTACCACCGTCTACCGCGGAAACTGGGATAAAGCCGGTATCAGCGGTTCCCTGTACAATGCTAATTTTATGGAAGTCAATCCCGGTGACGCCATACTCACTTTCCTGGATGAAGAGCCGGAAGAGACTATTGATTACCCGGATGACGCGGGGAATAGTAATATGGGAGCAGGTGTGTTGCCGGGAAGACCTGATTTTGTGATATCCCCTGAAGGTATCAGCCGGATTGCGTATCCCGGGTTGTGGAAGCTCGGGCCGTACCGTACCGACAATGGTGACGGACTGGGGCAGCCCAATGCCGGAAGCACCCGACCTTTTAATATCGCTAAATTCTCCGAACTTTATTTTATTGCCGCCGAAGCAGCCATAAAAGGAGCCTCGGGAACGCGAAGTGCGAGAGACCTTATCAATGTTATACGTGCCCGTGCCGGAGTATGGCGCTGGGACAATAACGGGAACGAGGAAAAAACGGAAGACCACAGCGCGGATATGGTAAATGCCACACCCGCCACTATAGATATTAACTATATTTTGGCCGAACGTTCACGTGAATATTACGGCGAGGGTTACCGCTGGTACGACCTGGTGCGTACACAGAAGTGGGAGGAACTTGCCCGTACCTACCGGATAGGAGGGAGCAATTATGGCGACCATACACCCCAGACAGTGACGCGAAATATTGAGCCATATCACTATTTACGCCCCATACCGCAGGGCCAGCTCGATGCCATGGAAGGTGACACCGGGAATTATCAAAACCCCGGATATGATTAAGAGGAGTTAATCTGTATATGATCTTGAGAATTGGCCGTTCCCTGCCTTGGGACGGCCGGTTTTTCGTATGAATGATAATTAATGCCTCTTTTCCTGTGCCGATGTTTTTGGTGGAGCAACTATGAGAATGAGTCCTCTCAGTGTAAAATAAAATGTTTTTATTATAAAGCAGGATGGTTTTAAGGGTGACAGGTAATTGCTTAGTAATTATGATCAGTTGCGGATTAGTAGGCCGTGGTAGTATTACAAGATGTTATTTTGTCATAAAAACAGGGTTGTATTTACGTACTTGAAAAAATATGTGGGTGTCTTTTCGGTAATGTTGTTTATTTTAACAAAAAACACGACACAACCGATTGCGTTAATGAGATATTTGTGTATATTTACAACATATGTTCTTTTTGACTATAAGATAAACCAAACCAGAATGTACCACATCACAGAGGTATACTGTACTAAAAGCCAACCAGGAATGCACTTCAAGTATAAACAAGACTATTTTCCAGGATTATGGTGTATTCACCTCTTCCCGGCCTTTCTGTAATCGAATTCGGAAAACAGCCGGAGAAGGTGACCGTGTAGTACGGTAAAGATCCCCGAAGTAATGAAGAACCGTACCTGTAAAATATATTTTTCAGCAATTCCCCCTTCGAAGGCTTATTCCTTTACCCCTTTTGGTATGGGAATGAAGGGGGAATTCATGTTTATGTATGCATTTATAAACTTTTAGAATGGATAACCAAAAAAATGAAGTATAAATTTTTTTCTCTTTTTGCTGATCATGTCGTTTCAGGCGATGCTGTATGCCCAGCGGGATATTCCCAACCTACAAAAACAGGGAAGCAATGCCCGCCTTATGGTGGAAGGAAAGCCATTTCTTAAGAACGGAGGACTGGTCATTCAGACCGCTCCGGATGAGTTTATGGTGACCGGGCCCCACCTTTTTATCCAATGACAAAACATTGCCCCGGGCAGGTATTGCAAGGATTGACGAAGGACATTACGAAAACGGGGAATGGAAGCCCGGAAGAAGAATGAACGGCGACCAGAGCCACCAGGGAAGGCGCTTGCGCATCCCGATGGGACGGTATGGCATTCAGAAAGTAAAATTATATCGGCACAAATGAAAACAGCTTGAGAATTCAACCCCATGAAAACAACGGTAAAAACGATATGTAATTTTATCCTGATCGCAGTAATAAGTTGCAGCAATTCGGAACGTCAGGGAGGTATTACAGGAAGTTCCGCAAACAGAGATAATCAGGAAACGGAAATCACCTATGTTCCTGGAATGTCATTGTGCAAAGCAGCATCTTATCCGGTAGGAGTAGCCGTATCTGCTGAAAAGTTGGGGGATTCCCGTTACGCCGGGGTAGTCCGCAGGGAATTTAACAGCGTTACGGCCGAAAACCAGATGAAAATGGCTTATATATCCGTGGCTCCCGGCAAATACGATTGGGAACGTGCCGATGCCATTGTAGCCTATGCCGAAAAAAACAATACCAGGGTACACGGACATGCTCTGCTCTGGCATGAATCCCTCCCGCCCTGGGTGGAAAATTTTGAAGGGACCGATGAAGAATTTGAAGCCGAAATCAAAACCTACATTCAGGCCGTAGTAGAACATTTTAAGGGAAAAGTAGCATCATGGGACGTGGTCAACGAAGCGATCGAAGAAGACGGGAGCTGGCGAAACACTGTTTTTCTGCAACACATGGGAGAAGATTATGTGGCCAGGTGTTTCCGGTGGGCCCGGGAAGCCGATCCCGGTGTGTTGTTGTTCTACAACGATTTTAATCTTTCGTCCAACCCGGTCAAGGCACAGGCTGCGGCCGATATGCTAAAGGGTTTTCTTCCCGTAGATGGTGTAGGGATGCAGATGCATATTCAGGTAGAGACCCCGGCCATTTCGAAAATAGCCGATGCCGTAAACATTTTTACAGAAATGGGGCTGATCGTCCATTTTTCCGAGATCGATACACGGCTGAACGCAGATGACAAACTGACTGAACTCACCTATGAAGCCGCTCTTGCCCAGGAAAACAGGCTCGGGGAAATCGTAGATATGTACAATACCATCCCGGAAAGCCAGCAATACGGTATTACCTTCTGGGGACTACGCGATAACGAAAGCTGGTTGCTCTCCCGTTACGGAACCGACTGGCCGTTACTGTTTACCGAAACATACGAATACAAGATTGCCCACCGTGGCGTAATAAGAGCGTTTGAATAAAAAGAACAGCATGAAAGATTCTAAAACCACCAAAATAAAATACGCAGGGAATATTCTCGTGAAATTTATCCTGACCCTTTATTGTTGTATCCTTATGGGTGGCAGTACGGTTTATGCACAATCGTATGTGTCCGGCGAAAAAGGAACCGACAGGTTCCCTCTCGTAAATAATAGTGCCGCGCCCGTATACCTGGGAACAGAAGAATACAAGGGAGTGGTGAAGGCCGCCGAAGGCCTTCGTGAAGATATTGGCAGGGTAACCGGAAAATTACCGGAAATAAAACAGGGGAAAACGGAACTACCGTTCGTCGTGGTACTGGCAGGGACATTGGGAAACCACCCGCTAATAGACCAGCTGGTGGACGAAGGCAAACTGAAAGTCAGCGGTATTGCCGGAAAATGGGAGACTTTTGTTACCGAGGTCATAGATCATCCCTTTGAAGGGGTGGAACAGGCCCTGGTGATTGCGGGAAGTGACAAACGCGGGACAATTTACGGCATTTACGACCTTTCCGAACAGATCGGTGTATCGCCCTGGTACTGGTGGGCCGATGTTCCTGTAAAGGAAAAGGAGGCCCTGTACGTTTTAAAAGGGCAGCATAGCCAGGGTACCCCGGCCGTCAAATACCGTGGTATTTTTATCAATGACGAAGCCCCGGCACTCTCGGGCTGGGTACATGAAAAATTCGGAGGCTTCAATCACCGGTTTTATGAAAAAGTATTTGAACTGATTCTGCGGCTGAAAGGCAATTTCCTGTGGCCGGCCATGTGGGGAAGGGCCTTTTATGACGATGACCCTCTAAACGCTGCCCTGGCCGACGAATACGGGGTGGTTGTCAGTACTTCCCATCACGAACCCCTGATGCGGGCACATGTAGAGTGGAGCAGGTATGGCGAAGGCGACTGGAATTACCAGACCAACAAGCAAAAATTACAGGAATTCTGGAAAAAGGGCATGGAACGCATGGGGACAAACGAAAGCATTGTTACCCTGGGGATGCGGGGCGACGGCGATGAACCCATGAGTAATGACAGCAATATCGCCCTGCTCGAAAGGATCATCAAAGACCAGCGCGGGATCATCCGGGAAGTGACCGGAAAGCCCGAACAGGAAACCCCGCAGGTATGGACGCTGTACAAGGAAGTCCAGGAATATTACGATAAGGGAATGCGTGTCCCGGACGACATAACATTGTTACTGTGTGACGATAACTGGGGCAATGTAAGGAAACTGCCCGAATTCGGTACAGAACCCCGAAAAGGCGGTTACGGCATGTACTATCACTTCGATTATGTGGGTGGCCCTAGAAATTACAAATGGCTCAATACCAATCCCCTGCCCAGGATATGGGAACAGATGCACCTCACTTACCGTCACGGTGTAGACAGGATATGGGTTGTAAACGTAGGCGATATCAAACCTATGGAACTGCCTGTTTCCTTTTTCCTCGACTATGCGTGGTCTCCCGGCAGGTGGCCTGCGGAAAGGATACGGGAATATGTGGTTAAATGGAGTGAAAAACAGTTCGGTTCCGAATACGCCACGGAAATTGCCGATTTACTGTCCCTTTATACCAAGTACAACAGCAGGCGGAAGCCTGAGTTACTGGATGCGGATACGTACAGCGTAACGCATTACCGGGAAGCCGAAAGGGTAGTAGAGGATTACAATAAACTGGAGGAACGCGCCGATGCCATTTATAAAAAACTCCCCGACGAATACAGGGACGCCTTTTACCAGTTGGTCGCTTTCCCCGTAAAAGCCTGTGCCAACCTGAACGAATTGTACCTGACCGTGGCCAAAAACCGCCTTTATGCGGGCCAGGGACGGGCAGCGACCAATAAGCTTGCGGAAAAAGCAAGGATGCTCTATAAAAGGGACGCCGACCTGACGACCTATTATCACGATACCCTTGCCGATGGAAAGTGGAACCACATGATGAGCCAGACCCATATTGGTTATACCTACTGGCAGCAACCGGAAGAACAAAGCATGCCCGACGTAAAGGAAATAGATATACCCGAAACACCATCTCTCGGGGTAGCCATTGAAGGCTCGTCCGAATGGTGGCCTCATTCCGGGGAAAAGCCCGTACTCTCCGAAATAAGCCCATACCAGACGGGCCGGAGATATTTAGAACTGTTTAACCGCGGTTCGGGCAGTCTTTCCTACGAGATAGATGCTCCGGTTTCCTGGTTGATAATCTCAGAAACCCGTGGAAATATCCGGGATGAAAAGAGAATATGGATAGATGCAGACTGGAGCAATGCTCCAGATGAAAATACAGAGGTTCCTGTAACCATACGTTCTGGCCGGGATGAGGTTACGGTCTATGTAAAAGTGCAACCCTTTGCCGGGCAGGATGTAGAAGGTTTTGTGGAACAAAACGGATATATTTCCATAGAAGCCCCTCATTTCTCCGGTAAAAAAGAACTGAGCGGAACGGAATATAAAGTGATCCCTGATCTGGGCCGTACCGGGTCGGCAGTCACACTATTCCCGGTTACTGTGAATAGTGATGTGTTGCAAAATGAAGCACACTATCTGGAATATGAGATTTACCTGGACACTCCCGGGGAAATAAAAGTACACATCCTGACTTCGCCCACACTCAATTATGAAAATTCGCCTGAAGGTAAGCGGATGACTGTTTCCATTGATGGTAAAAGCCCGGAAACCGTTTATATACACAAAGGTGAAAACGGGAAGCTATGGGAAAAATGGGTAGCCCATAATATAAATGAACAGCTAAGTGTACACAAGGTGGATAAACCGGGCGTGCATCACCTCAGAATACGTATGCTGGACCCCGGTATCGTATTGCAGAAGATCATTATCGATGCGGGAGGCTTAAAACCCAGTTACCTGGGACCGGAAGAAAGTATGTATAGAACCAGGGCAAACAAAAACAAATAATATGAATTACACGATCAGATGCTGTCTTTTCTTTTTGGTATGGCAATGCCTGTACCTACCTGCTTTTGCACAGGAGGGCACCTATCGGAATCCGGTGCTGCCTGGGTTTTACCCTGACCCGTCGGTATGCCGGGTGGGGGAAGATTACTATCTCGTAACGTCCACTTTTTCGTATTTTCCGGGGATTCCGCTATTCCACAGCAAAGACCTAGTGCACTGGAATCAACTCGGACACGTGCTCGACAGGCCGGAACAACTTCCCCTGGAAGACCTGGGAGTGTCCCGGGGCATTTTTGCTCCCGCCATCAGCTATAACGAAGGGTATTTTTACGTAACGACCACCCTGGTAGGAAAAGGCGGGAATTTTATTGTACGGACAACCGATCCCTCCGGCTCCTGGAGTGATCCGTACTGGCTGCCCGAAATAAAAGGTATTGACCCGTCACTGTTTTTTGATGACGACGGGAAGTGTTACATTGTTTACAATAGTGATGCCCCGGACAATAAACCGGTATATGAGGGGCATCGCACCATACGGATAAACGAAATAGACCCGGAAAGCCTGAAAGTGATTGGCGACAATACCATACTGGTCAACGGCGGGGTGAAATTCGAAGATCATCCCGTATGGATAGAAGGGCCTCATATCTTTAAACACAACGGTTACTACTACCTGATAGCTGCCGAAGGAGGCACCGGGCCAAATCATTCTGAGGTGGTGTTCCGGAGTAGCAACGTACAGGGCCCCTATGCACCGTATAAGGACAATCCTATACTCACCCAACGCGATTTGCCTGCGGACAGGGAAGCGCCCGTATCGGCCACCGGTCATGCCCAGATCATCGAAACACAGCACGGGGAGTGGTGGGCCACATTCCTGGCCACGAGACCCTATGATATGAAAGATTCCTACAATACGGGAAGGGAGACCTTTCTCGCCCCGGTAAAATGGGAAAACGGCTGGCCTGTCATAAATCCGGATTTCGATGAGGTGCAATACAGCTATCCGAAACCCGATTTGCCCGCCTTTGGGGCAACGGATTTCCCGAAAAACGGTGATTTTGCCCTGAAAGATGATTTTGATAGTCCCGATTTGCCGGACTATTGGATGTTTCTTCGGACACCTTCCGAAAAATGGTATGAACAGGGCAATGGAACACTGCGTATAAAACTGCGGCCCGTTGAAGCCACCGGAAAGAAAAATCCTTCCTTCCTGGCCAGGAGACAGCAGCATATCAAGGGAAGTGTGGAAACCGAGATGTCCTTCGTTCCGCAGAATGAAAATGAACTGGCAGGGATCATAGCCTTTCAGAATGAAGCCCATCATTATGTGTTTGCAAAAGGAATGTCGGAGAACGGCAGTAATATGCTTAAATTGCTGAAGGCTGCGGCAGATGGTACGTATGAATTGTTAAAGGAGACCGATATAAAGGAGGGCGACCGCGATAAAAATATCCGTCTGAGGATTACATTTGATAAAGGACAATACCGTTTTTATTATGCGTTGGCCGATAAGGATTGGAAATTGTTTAATAAAGTAGACGGCACATAGCTGAGTACCCGGGAAGCCGGAGGTTTTGTAGGCGTTATGTTGGGGCCTTATACCACATCGGGCAATGAAGAATCCGACAATACAGCCGAATATAATTGGTTCCTTTACAAAGGAAACGACCAATAACCATATTGCTGTAGAGACGCACGGCCTGCGTCTCGATCAGGGGCCGTGCGTCTCAATCAGGATCGGACGCCGTACGTTTCTATTAGGTGTTTAATTTCCGGAAAATAACAACAGACAATAACCAATAACAACAAAAACCATATCAAAAAAAGAAACATGAAAAAATACAGTTTAATAAAAACAGGTACTGTAATCCTTACAGGCCTGTTAACCGTTTCCTGTGGACAGGGAAACAAAAAGAAACAGGACGAACAAAAAACCGCAACGGTACAGGAGCAAAAACAGGAAACGGAAACAAAATTCCTGAACCCGCCGCTGGTAGAGGATATTTATACGGCCGACCCTTCGGCACATGTTTTTGATGATAAAATATATATTTATCCGTCCCACGACGTTGATGCCGGGACCGAAGAAGACGATTTCGGCGGGCATTTCGATATGCGCGACTATCACGTGTTTTCCATGGATTCCATGGGCGGCGAAGTCACCGATCACGGTGTTGCCCTCAGTGTGGAAGACGTTCCCTGGGCCGAAAAACAAATGTGGGCACCGGATGCGGCGTATAAAGATGGCAGGTATTACCTTTATTTTCCCGCCAAAGACAAGGAAGGGATCTTCCGTATAGGCGTGGCTGTTTCCGATTCGCCCGAAGGACCGTTCAAGGCGGAGAAGGACCCCATAAAAGGAAGCCTGAGTATAGACCCGGCCGTGTTTAAGAACGATGACGGGAAGTACTACATGTACCTGGGGGGAATTTGGGGCGGACAACTCCAGAACTGGCGTACCGGGAAATACAACAATACGGCAAAAACCCCGTATGACAACGAACCGGCTGATGACGAACCCGCGATAAGTCCGAGGGTAGCGCGTTTAAGCGATGACATGCTGCAGTTTGATGAAGAACTGAAGAAAATAAAGATCGTAGACGGTGAGGGGAATCCCATTCCGGCGGGAGATCACAAGAGACGGTTTTTTGAAGCCGCCTGGATGCACAAGTACAACGGTAAATATTACTTTTCATATTCTACCGGGGATACCCATTTTATTGCCTATGCCATTGGCGATAGTCCCTACGGGCCCTTTGTATACCAGGGGAACATATTGAACCCCGTTCAGGGATGGACCAATCACCATTCCATTGTGGAAGTGGATGGAGAGTGGTACCTGTTTTACCACGATACCCAGTTGTCCGGACAAACGCATCTGCGGAATATAAAAGTAACAAAACTGGAACACCGAGAAGACGGTACCATAGCCCCCATAAGTACCATTAAAGAATAGTTATTTAATAGTTGGTGTGTTTTTAGTGCCTCAGTGCCTTCCGGTATTTTTTACGACTGTGGAGGCGCAGGTCACAAAGCGTTCTGTACAATTTACGGCAGAACAAAAACGACCCGGTAAATTTCATCAGGAAACTTGCCGGGTCGTGCTATTGTTTATGGATTCACGCAATTAGGCTATACTTCGTTATTCATCGCATATACGAGTCCCTGTTCGAGTCCGCGGATTTCTGCCAGTCCCTTCAGACGGCCTATCAGGGAATATCCGGAGTAGTGTTCCCTTCCTTCTTCCAGGGTGAAAAGCGCCCCGTGGTCCGGTCGCATGGGGAGGGCGGTATTTCTTTTGTTCATCAATTGAAGTATCCTGAAAACAATGGTTTCCATCGGTGCATCACCTCCCAGATGTTCTGCTTCTTTAAAAACGCCTTTTCGTTCTTTGGCTACACTGCGGAGATGAAGAAAATGTACACGGTCCCCGTGCTTTTCGAGGATGTTTACCAGATCGTTGTCCGGATTGGCGCCTAAAGAACCTGTGCAGTAACACAACCCGTTAGCATTGACGGGAACGGCCTTTAGAATGGCACTGATATCTTCTTCCGAACAGACAATACGTGGCAGCCCGAGTACGGAAAATGGCGGATCGTCCGGGTGAATGGCGAGTTTGAGTCCCAGTTCTTCCGCTACGGGGGCTACTTCATTCAGGAAATAATAAAGGTTTTCCCGGAGTTTGGTGTCGTCTATCCCCTCATACTGTTTCAAGAGGTCAAGGACTTTTTGCGTAGTGAAATTTTCTTTACTGCCCGGCAATCCCAGGAGTACCGTACGGAAGAGGGCCTGTTTTTCTTCCTCTGAAAGTTGCCTTCCATAGGCTTTGGCTTTTTCCTTTTCTTCTGCGGAATAATCGTTTTCCGCACCGGGCCTCTCGAGCAGAAAGAGATCGAAATACACAAAGGCATCCTTTTCGAACCGCAGCGTTTTGGTGCCGTCCGGATTGACGAATAGCGTGTTGGTCCGGACCCAGTCCAGTACGGGCATAAAGTTATAGGTGATAACCTTGAGTCCGCAGGCGGCGATATTTTCCAGGCTTTTTTTGTAATTTTCTATATAAACTTCGTAATTGCCGTTTTTCCGTTTGATATCTTCGTGTACCGGAAGGCTTTCGATTACGGTCCATTCCAGTCCGAGTCTGTGTATGACGGTCTGTCGTTCCTTTATGGCAGCAACGGTCCAGACATCCCCTACGGGAATTTCATGCAATGCGGTGACGATACCGCTCACTCCTGCCTGCTTGATTTCTTCGAGGCTTACACCGTCATGCGGTCCGTACCATCGCATGGTTTGCTGCATTCGTATCATGATGTATTTTATGGTTTGAGTTTTTTGTTTCAGGTTCAAAATTTAATTCAGCCCAAAGTTCCGGTTTTATTTTTTTGCCTGGCGCGAGTCTCCAGACTCGTGCCCCGCATTATCAAAATAAAAAATGACCTTTTAAAACCCTATACTGTTCCCCCCGTCAACCGGAAGTATAGTCCCTGTGGTAAATTTGGATTCCGAAGTGGCATAATAAAAAACTGCGTCGGCAATGTCTGAAGGCTCTCCGAGTTTGCCCATCGGTGTCCGGCCCAGCACCTTGTTTTTCCGTTCCGGATCGTTATCCAGTGCTTTGGAGGACATTTTGGTTTTTATAAAGCCGGGCGCCACACAGTTTACCCGGATACCATACTGGGCAAGTTCCACGGCCATGGCGCGGGTCATGCCTTCTATGGCGCTTTTACTGGCAGAATAGGCAATTACTTTCGGAATACCGTATTGTGAAGTCATGGAGCTGATGTTGATAATGCTTCCGCCACCATGCCCCTTCATTACTTTTACGACTTCCCGGCTCACGGCGAAAACGCTGAATACATTGGTATGGATAATGGATTGGAACTCCTCGTCGGTTACCTCCGTAAATTCCTTTTTCATGTTAATTCCTGCATTGTTTACCAATATGTCGATGGGCGATTCTTTGGCAATATTCTCAATAAATCCGGGGATACCTTCCAGGTTGTTGAGGTCGAAGATCACGGGAATGGCCAGATCCCCGATCTCTTTACAGGCATTCTCCGTTTTTTCCGGGTTTCTTCCAACGATATAGGTTTTAATACCGTTATCACATAGTTTTTTTGCCGTGGCATAGCCCAGGCCCGAGTTTGCTCCGGTAACAACTGCCGTTTTAGTCATATTTCCAATGATTTTTTATGTTAAATTGCAATATCCGACTGGCTCCCAGACAATACGGGGGTTCTGAATATAATACCGTGTATATTTTCGGATTCCGGTAAGGATATAGGGTGTAAAATAAGCGAAAAAAAGTCCATTTTCAAAATATTTGGTGCAATCGGTTGCGTTTTTTCGGATGGCAGCCGGAATCCTAACAATTTTCCTATTTTCGAAAGTGGATGCAACATGAGTTGAGGGGAGGTATGGTTCGGCTCACCAAAAGGAGTGTTTTTTCTCCACTGCCCAGCTATCGTTATTTGGTCACTTCAGTTCAACTGTGCCGGTATTTTTCAATCTGTGAGGCTTCCTTACTTTCGTAAAAAATTGGTATATATCAAGTTATATTTTTTTCCGGTCCGAAGAATCCCTTATGAGCAGTTCCGTCGGGAGGACTGTGATCTCCGTGATCGTACTGTCGTAATCTTCTTTGGCATGTTGCAGGATACGTTGTGCAGATAGTTCCCCCATTTTTATGGCGGGATGCGTGATAGTAGACAGCCCCGGTTCCACGATAGACGCAATAGGGTCGTTATTAAAACCGATAATAGCCAGTTCTTCCGGGATTTTCACTCCTCTTTTTTTAGCGTGAAGAATGGCACTCACGGCGGCGGTATCGTTAGCAGAAAATATACCGTCCGGCGGTTCGGGAAGGTCCAGCAGTTTGCGTGTAACCTTTTCTCCTTCTTCGAAGCTCAGGGTCTTGAAGCCGATAATGAGTTTGTCGTCCAAGGGAATGTTATGATCTTTCATGGCATCCATATACCCCTTTTTACGTTCCCGGTATACATTCCGGTGCTGCGCCCCGGCAAAGTGGGCTATACGTTTGCACCCTTGTTCGATTAGGTGCTGCGTGGCCTTGTAGCCTGCAGCATAGTTGTCGATAATAACCTTGTGCACATCCAGTTCGTCCGGAACCCGGTCTACGAACACGATGGGAATCCCCTGGTCCATAAACTGCTGCAGGTGGTCCAGCTTGCGGGTTTCCATGGAGAGAGATACGATTAGGCCACTGATCCTGCTGTTGTATTGCGTTTGCGCATTGACAACCTCGTTCTCATACTTGTCGTTAGACTGGCTTATGATCACATTGTAGCCCGATTTTCTGGCGTATTCCTCGATGCCGCTTATCAGCGAAGAAATGAATGGCCTGTTGATACGCGATATCATAATTCCTATGGTCTTACTCCTGTTGTTTCGCAGGCTTGCGGCCAGGGAGTTCGGGTGATAACCCATTTCCTTGGCTGCCTTCTTGATGGCCCCGATCGTCTTTTTGCTGATGCTTTCGTGATCGTTCAGGGCCCGTGATATTGTGGAAGGGGAATACTTGAGCTTTTTTGCAATATCGTATATGGTAATTTCCTTTTTTGCTTTCATCGTTGTCATTTAATTATCGGGGCGGACCGCTAACCGGTATCAACGGGTTTCCGTGAGGAGTTGGCAGGGAAGAAGGGATTTTAAAGTCGTCAAATATACGGAATTACGCGAAACTTTTGATAAACGACAACAGAAAGCGAAAATAGATTGCGAATTGCATGATGATTAAGGCAATACCCTGAGGAAAAACGGATGTAGTTCTGATCCGGTTGCCATATGTTCAATTAATTTCCCGGAAAAATGTATATTTGGATCACAACCGATTGCAATTATTATTTTGGGTAAAAAATTTGTTAGATTAAAAGTTATGGTTATTTTTACCATATCTTATGGTTTTATGTACTATAAGATGTTTTTTCTTCATGAAAAGTATGCGATGAATAGGAATAATATAAGTAATAAACCTGTATGCCATGTACTGGATAGGATATGATGTGGGAAGTTCTTCCGTAAAGGCTTCCCTCGTCAGGGCGGGGAGTGGAAAAGTAGTGGGGGTGACCCAACAACCCGATAAGGAAATGCCCATAACCTCCCTGGAACCCGGCTGGGGAGAACAAGATCCGGAGATGTGGTGGGACAATTTGTGCAAAGCCACTGCAAAATTGATACAACAAACCAAAACGGATCCGAAAAATATTAAAGGAATAGGCATATCTTACCAGATGCACGGCCTGGTGATTGTGGATAAAGAACACAATGTACTCCGGGACTCCATAATATGGTGCGACAGCCGGGCGGTAGATACGGGTAACACACTGATGCGACAGGTCGGGGAAGGTAAATGCCTGGAGCACTTGCTCAACGGTCCCGGAAATTTTACCCTGTCCAAGTTAAAATGGGTCAGGGACAATGAACCGGAAGTCTATAAAAAAGGCTATAAATTCCTGCTTCCCGGAGACTATATCGCATTAAAACTTACAGGAAAATGCACAACAACACCTTCCGGGTTATCGGAAGGCATCGTATGGGATTTTAAAGAGGATACCCCCGCGTTATGGCTGCTGGAAGAAGCGGGAATAGATAAGGCGCTGCTGCCCGATATCGTACCCACCTTTTCCGAACAGGGAGAACTTACCGAAGAGGCCTCGGAGGAACTCGGCCTGAAAAAGGGAACTCCCCTGCTCTACAGGGCAGGAGATCAACCTAACAATGCGTTGTCCCTTAATGTGTTCAACCCCGGGGAAATTGCCGCTACCGGCGGAACTTCCGGTGTGGTATATGCGGTGAGCAATTCCACACAAACTGCCGAGGGGACCCGGATCAATAATTTTGCCCATGTCAATCACAGTCCCGGAGCCCCGAGAATAGGCAAACTGCTGAATATTAACGGTGCGGGGATACTGTATCGCTGGATGAAAGAACAGGTGGCCGGAGGAACACTCTCCTATAACGAAATGAATGAGATGGCAGCAACAGTCCCGGTAGGTGCCGAGGGGTTACGTATATTACCTTTTGGCAATGGTGCCGAAAGGATGCTGGGAAATATAAACATGGGGGCGGGGATATCAAACCTCAATTTCAACATACACCGGAAAGAACACCTCTATCGCGCTGCCCTGGAAGGTATAGCCTTTTCTTTTGTATACGGAATCGGCATCCTTGAAAATGACGGGGTGGAACTCACAACCATCAAGGCCGGGGGCGACAACCTGTTCCGGTCTGAACTTTTTTCCCGTACCATAGCAACATTAACAGGCCGGGAGATCGCTATTGTCGATACTACCGGGGCTGTAGGTGCGGCAAGGGCGGCCGGATATAGCCATGGTGATTTTAAGACGTTTGGCGATGCCTTTTCCGGGGATGAATACATCACCACCTATACACCGCTTAAAGAAAAAGAAGCTTACGGGGAAGCCTATGCATCATGGAAAACGGAACTTATGAAAGCGCAGGAATGAGTTCCCTTGTTGAACAGGATATAAATAAAACCGGAATAAACCTTACTAACATCTGATATCAAAGTATAACATTATTTAACGCGTAGAAAAAATGATAACACTCGGAGAGAAAGAATATTTTAAAGGAGTAGGAAAAATAAAGTTTGAAGGTCCTTCTTCCAGAAATCCGCTCGCATTCAAATATTATGACGAGAACAAACTGGTAGGGGGCAAGACCATGAAAGAACACTTTAAGTTTGCCGTGGCCTACTGGCATACCTTTACAGGTACCGGGGGAGACCCTTTCGGGATACCTACCAAAAAATTCCCGTGGATGAGCAGTGCGGATGCAAGGCAACAGGCCAAAGACAAAATGGATGCCGCCTTTGAATTTATAACAAAGCTGGGAACACCTTATTACTGTTTCCACGATTTTGACCTGATCGATGAGGGAAACACGCTTGCCGAATCCGAAAAGCGGTTACAATTCATATCGGACTATGCACTGGAAAAACAGAAAGAATCGGGCGTAAAACTGCTGTGGGGAACGGCCAACTGCTTCAGTCACCCGAAATACATGAACGGTGCCGTTACCAATCCCGATTTTAACATCCTTGCCCAGGCGGGTGCGCAGGTAAAGAATGCACTGGATGTTACCATAAAGCTCGGAGGTGAAAATTACGTGTTCTGGGGAGGAAGAGAAGGTTATATGTCCCTGCTCAATACCGATATGAAACGCGAACAGGAACACTTTGCCACCTTCCTGCACATGGCAAAAGATTATGCGAGAAAACAGGGGTTCAGGGGCACTTTCTTTATAGAGCCGAAACCCATGGAGCCCACCAAACATCAATACGATTTTGATGCGGCAACCGTATTGGGCTTTCTCACCAAATACGATCTTCTGGACGATTTTAAACTGAATGTAGAGGTTAACCACGCCACCTTGGCACAGCATACTTTTGAACACGAATTACAGGTGGCGGCCGACAACAACCTGCTGGGCAGTATTGATGCCAATCGCGGAGACTACCAGAACGGCTGGGATACCGACCAGTTCCCGGTAGACGTATTTGAACTGGCCCAGGCCATGCTGGTGATTTTGCAAGCCGGAGGATTCCAGGGCGGAGGTGTTAACTTCGATGCCAAGACCAGGCGGAATTCCACCGACCTCGAAGATATTTTTTATGCTCATATCGGTGGTATGGATGCATTTGCCCGGGCACTTGTAGCAGCACATCATATTCTGGAAGATTCCGACTATCTGGCGTTGCGGAAGGAACGGTACGGTTCTTTCGATTCCGGGGAAGGAAAGGCTTTTGCCGAGGGAAAATCCACTTTTGAAGACCTGTACAAATATGCCGAAGCGCATCAGGACATAGAATTAAAGAGTGGAAGACAGGAATATTTTGAGAATCTCATCAATCAATATATTTAAGTTTGCCGGGTTATATTTATAATTTCTATATAATTCTTTGTGCAATCTTTGTAAGTCTCCGTGTAATAACACTATAAATACAGGCCATTACACAGAGGACCACAAAGTCAGGACTTTTATAAAATGGCTGTTCAGTGTATAAAGCATATGAATTATATGGTTATGATGATCCGAGAATGATATGGAATCTATATGTATAACTCAATAAGTTTGTATATCCGATCCGGGCTGCCTCTATTCCTGTAGCCCGGTACAACTAACCCAAAAACGGAATTATGGAACAACTGGACTGGATTGTCATAGGACTGTACTTCGTCCTTCTCCTGGGCATTGCTGCCTGGGTTATGAGCAAAAAACAAAAAGATACCCAGGATTACTTCCTCGCGGGAAGGAATATAGGATGGTTTATTGTAGGGGCGTCTATTTTTGCGTCGAATATAGGTTCGGAACACCTCGTAGGCTTGGCCGGGGCAGGTGCCGATAGCGGAATGCCACTGGCACATTACGAACTCCACGCCTGGATCGTATTGCTTCTGGGCTGGGTATTCCTTCCGTTCTATGCCAGGAGCGGGGTGTTCACCATGCCCGAATTCCTGGAACGGAGGTATAGCCCCAAGGCGCGGTGGTTCCTGTCCATTCTTTCCCTGGTAGGATATATCCTCACCAAGGTTTCGGTTTCCATTTATGCAGGCGGGATCGTATTTCAGTCCTTACTGGGTATTGACTTCTGGACCGGGGCAATCCTGACCCTGGTCATTACAGGTATTTATACCGTAGTAGGAGGGATGAGTGCGGTGGTGTACACAGAAGCACTGCAAACCTTTATTCTGATAGGTGGCGCACTGGCCGTTACCTTCATCGGGCTCAATCACGAAGCTATTGGCGGATGGTCCGGCCTTAGAGAAATTGTAGGCAACGAACACTTCAATATGTGGCGCCCGGCAAGTGACCCCAGGTATCCCTGGACGGGGATGGTATTCGGCGGAGCTATTGTTGGAATATGGTATTGGTGTACCGATCAGTATATCGTGCAGCGCGTATTGACCGCCAAAAATGTAAAGGAAGGCCGGAGAGGAGCTATCTGGGGAGGTTTCTTAAAAATACTTCCCGTTTTTCTCTTTCTGGTTCCAGGTATGGTGGCCTTTGCCCTGAGCAAACAAGGGGTGCTGCACTATAACGATGCCAATGAAGTGCTGCCCACAATGGTCAAGACCCTGCTCCCGTCCGGGATAAGGGGATTGGTGGCGGCAGGGCTTCTGGCTGCATTGATGAGTTCGCTGGCATCGGTATTCAATTCGTGTTCTACCCTGTTTACCATTGATATTTACAAAAAGATAAGGCCGGGCGAAAGTGAAAAGAGACTGCTGCGTATAGGAAAAATAGCAACTGCGGTGATCGTGGTACTGGGCTTTGCGTGGATACCTGTCATGAAAAACGCGCCCGGTACGCTGTATGATTACCTGCAATCCGTACAGTCCTACATAGCGCCGCCCATCACGGCTGTGTTCCTCCTCGGGATACTTTCCAAAAGGATCAATGCCAGGGGAGCCCTGACCACATTGTATGTCGGATTCGGCATCGGACTTTTCCGGTTGATACTGGATACCATTGTTACGTTTAATCCCGGTCATGAATTTACGGGAATACTGGGCGATATCATTGCCATACCGTTCTCCCACTTTGCCATTGTCATATTTGTGATCTCCCTTTGTATACTTGTAGGCGTAAGCCTTTCTTCGGCCAAACCCTCGGCCAAACAGGTGGAGGGACTGGCATTGGGTACTTTGACAGAAGAACAAAAAGCCGATGTTAAAAACAGTTATTCCTGGGTGGATATTGTTTCTTCAGGGCTGATAGTAGTGATCATCACGGCGATTATGCTGTATTTTACAGGGTGATGATCTAATATTATATAGGAATTCTGTATACGTAGAGACGCACGCCCGTGCGTCTCTATTATTTATTCTACGATCTCTACCTGCATCCTCACGCTTTCGTGGGGCCATTCACGTTTGTCCGTAGACAGGTTGCTGATCTTGTCTACAACGTCCATACCCTGGATGACCCGGCCAAATGCGGTATAATTACCGTCCAGATGATAGGCTCCCGGACTTTGCACTACAATAAAAAACTCGAAAGGGGAGGCCAGTTTATGCGGGTTATCCACATCGTCGCTGCTGGGCATGGAAACCACTCCCCTGTGGTGTTTAAATCCTTTTTTGGTATCGGGAGGGAGAAGGTAGCGTCCTATCTCACTGCGTTTTCCGGAGGTTATCCGACTGTCTGAATTGCCGCCCTGGATAATGAAATCTTTAACCACCCGGTGAAAATATGTACCGTTAAAATATCCCTTTTTGGTAAGGTAGATGAAATTGGAACGGTGATAGGGCGTTTCCCGGTAAAGTTCTATGATAATATCGCCGTACTTGGTGGATATTTTTACCTTGTTTTCCTTGTGTTTTTTGTTGTATTCGTAAAAGAAGGGAATGGCATTGTCGTCATTGAGGACAATGGTATCTTCCACTTTGACATTTTCGGGAATCGTATCCTTCCGGGCTGTACTGTCCTGTTCTTTTGTTTCAGCAGAATCGGCTTTTACGGCTTGCTGATCGGCGGCCGGTTTGCTGTCTTCGCCGGATTTTTTAGGTTTTTGTTGACATCCTGTTAAAAATATAAGTAGTATTATTGTAAAAAGACTCAGTGTGTAACGTAACATGAATTTCAATAATTTTTTAGAGTTAGTCCCAAAAATAAAAAATCTGCCTTTACCGGGGCAGGAATCCCAGTACAAAATGGCTTCCATACCTGTAAAGGAGTTGCGTGAGATCGATGTAGCCGGACGAAACCCGAGAAAGGCAGGGGTTATGGCACTTTTCTATCCCGACAGGGACGATATCACAAAAATTGTTCTCCTGCTCAGGAAGGAATATAAAGGTGTCCATTCCAACCAGGTGGGATTTCCCGGAGGGAAAAGGGAAAAAGAAGACAAAGACATCCGGGCCACAGCCCTGAGAGAAACGATGGAAGAAGTGGGGGTGGCTTCCGGGAAAATAGAAGTCATACGGGCCATGACCACACTCTACATACCGCCCAGTAACTTCCTGGTACACCCTTTTCTGGGAGTTATGAAAGAACCTCCAGTCTTTTTTCCGCAGGAGGAAGAAGTGGAAGAAGTCATAGAAGTTCCCCTCGGTGATGTTCTGGATGACAGCCTGGTGTCCCGTAAAACCATTACGACTTCATATGCGGTAAATGTGAATGTCCCGGTTTTCAATCTGAAAGGGTACGTGGTCTGGGGAGCAACCGCAGCCATGCTGAGTGAAGTGAGGGACCTGGTCGGATCGGCTTTGCGCTGAACCCTTATGAGCTACATCCGGATAACACATAGTTATAAATGTATATTTTTGCAGGGTGAAGCGTTTGTCGTCTTCCTCCTTAAACCTAATCATGTATAATGGGATTGTTCAAAAAAAATCCTTTCGGACATATTTTGTTTCTGAAAAAATGGCTGATCAGGGTATTCGGTGTGCTTACGCACCGGCGGTACCGCGGTTTCAACGAATTGCAGATAGAAGGGTCGGAGATCATCAAGGAACTGCCGGATACGGGAGTGTTGTTCGTGTCCAATCACCAAACCTATTTTGCCGATGTGGTAGCCATGTTTCACGTGTTCAACGCCAGTCTTACCCATAGAGTCGATTCTATCAAAAATGTCAGTTATATCTGGAACCCCAAGCTCAATATCTATTATGTGGCCGCAAAAGAAACCATGAAAGCAGGGCTTTTGGCCAGGATCATGGCCTATGCCGGAGCTATTACAGTAGAACGTACATGGCGGGAAAAGGGAAAGGAAATACAACGGGAAGTTAACCTGAGCGATACGGAAAATATAGGCCGGGCACTGGAAGACGGTTGGGTCATCACCTTTCCGCAGGGAACTACAAAACCCTGGAAACCCATACGGAAGGGAACAGCACATATTATCAAGCAATACAAACCGATAGTGATCCCGGTTGTAATAGACGGCTTCAGGCGTTCCTTTGACAAAAAGGGGATCTGGATAAAAAAGAAAGGGATCCTGCAGTCGATGGTTATCAAAGAACCGCTGGAAATAGATTATGAGAACGACAGTGTTGAAACGATCGTGGAACAACTGGAATACGCCATCGAACAACACCCGTCTTTCCTCAAGGTTATACCTGAAGAAGCACTGAAAATGGCAGAGGCCCTGAACGAAAAACGCCGGTGGAGTTATAAGGAGGACAGTTAAGATGTGCTGATGTGATCATTTGATGATACACGGAAATCATTCCCCGGGTTTAAACCCGAAGCCAAAAATAATAAACTACTGATATGAGACACAGATCATACCTGTTTATACTGCTGTTATTATTCGCAGGATTACTTTATGCACAAAAAAAGCCCCTTACCGTAGACGATTTCGACAGCTGGATGAATATTGAAAAACCCCGGCTTTCCGAAAACGGAAAAATTCTTGTATATGAATACAACCCCGGCAACGGAGACGGCATGCTGATTATAACCGATATGGAAAATGGGGTATCCGATACGATTGCGAGAGGTAGTGATGCCCGTATAAGCGGCAACAGCAGTTTTGTAGCATTTAAAATAAGACCGGAGATAGCGCTGAGAAGAAAGGCCGAAACCGCCAAATGGAAAAAAGACAAACGTCCGTCCGATTCCCTCGGGATCTATGTGCCCGGAACCGGAAAATTGCTCAAATATCCTGATGTGAGTGATTTTGGTCTACCGAATGAAGGCGGAAACTGGCTGGCCTTTAAAACTGTTACAAAACCCGTTTCCGGGGAAGAACCTGAAAAAAAGGACACAACCGGTGTGGAGAAAAAGAAAGCGCGTGACACCCTGGTGGTAGCACTCAATCCTTTAAGCAAAGACAGTATTGCATTTATGAATGCTAAGGCCTATACCTGGGCAAACAAGGCAAACAGCCTGTTGCTGAGTACAGTGAAAAAGGACAGTACCGCAACCCGGTCGGCTGTAGTGTATTTTGATGGAGAAACCGGAAAAACGGATACATTGTTTCACAAAGACGGGACCATCAGGAAAATATCTCTCGGCCCCGAGGGTGCAAAGCTGGGTTTTCTGTTTTCCAAAGATACTACTAAGGTCAAAAAATTTCAACTGTATAAAGGTACAGGGAAAACGGTTTCCGGGCTCAGTGTAAAAAATATCCGGAATATTCCCACCGGGTGGGTGCCTTCGGAAAATGGGGATATCTACTTTTCGGAAAACGGTAGGCGAATGTTTTTCGGTACCGCTTACCCCGGAGTTGAACACCCGAAAGATACCTTGTTGGACAACGAAAGGGCCACACTTGATATCTGGGCCTGGACCGACAAGGAATTACAACCCCGGCAAAAGGTAAACCTGAAAAAAGATCAGAAAAAAACATACCTCGCGGTATATGATTTCGATACCGGAGAGGGTGTACAACTGGCAGACAGCACCATTTCCGAAATTACCGTTCTTGAGAAGGGAGACGGAAAATATGTCCTGGCCGAGGACAACAGTGACTATCTACGGACCTCTTCCTGGACGGGGCTGTGGATCAGTGATTTCTACAGTGTTGACCTGCAAACCGGCGAAAAGAAGCTCCTGGTAAAAGGGCAAAACCGGATGTGGACCGGGGCTGCCCAGAAATACGCCGTATATTACAACCGGAAGGACAGCATTTATTATTCGATAGACCTGGCCACCGATGCACAGGTGGCCCTGACCAGAGATATCGACGTTCCTTTTTACGATGAAAGGCACGATACTCCGAGCGAACCGAGGCCTTACGGTGTAGCCGGATGGGCCCGGAATGACAAGGCGGTGTATGTGTATGACCGTTATGATATCTGGAAACTCGATCCGGCAGGAAAAAACAAACCGAAACGCGTAACCGGAACAGGCAGGGAAAACAAAACCGTATATCGTTATATTAAGCTCGACAGGGATGAAAAATTTATAGACACCGGAAAAAAAGCATTGCTGCACTCTTTTGATGAAAAAACCAAAAAAGAAGGCTATGTCCTTGCCGACCTGGACCAGGAAAAGTCGCCCGAAGTGATCATGGAGGGAGATTACAGGCTTAATTATCCCCGTAAGGCCAAAAACAGTGACAGGGTCTTTTTTACAAAAGAAAGCTACCGGGAATATCCGGATATCCGGGTAACCACGACGGCTATGGATTCCCCGGAAAAAGTTACGGCGGCCAATCCGCAGCAGGAAAACTACAAATGGGGAAGCGTATCTCTGGTATCGTGGAAAAACTACGACGATGTGCCGTTACAGGGACTGTTGTACAAGCCGGAAAATTTTGACCCGGAAAAGAAATACCCGATGGTGGTGTATTACTACGAGCGGAGCTCAGATGATTATCACCGTCATTACATCCCGGCACCGAGCCGTTCCATTATCAATAAAACCTTTTACACCAGTAATGATTACCTGGTATTTGTGCCTGATATTGTGTATAAGGAAGGTTATCCGGGACAAAGCGCTTACGATTGTATTGTGAGCGGAGTGGAAAAGCTGATCGCGGATCATTCTTATGTCGATGGTTCCCATATCGCACTCCAGGGACAGAGCTGGGGAGGCTATGAGACGGCATATCTCATTACGCGGACCAATATGTTTGCCGCGGCAATGGCAGGTGCTCCCGTAAGCAATATGACCAGCGCCTATGGCGGAATCCGGTGGGGGACCGGGCTGAGCAGGATGTTCCAGTATGAACACACACAGAGCCGTATAGGCGGACCGCTTTGGGAGAAACTGGACCTGTATCTCGAAAATTCCCCCCTGTTTTATGCCGATAAGGTAAAAACACCGTTGTTAATGATGCACAATGATAAAGACGGAGCCGTGCCGTGGTATCAGGGCATAGAATTTTTTGTAGCCCTGCGAAGGCTGGATAAGCCCGTGTGGATGCTCACCTATAACGGTGAGCCACACAACCTCAGGGGCAGCAGTTGGGGGAACAGGAAAGACCTGTCCATACGGATGATGCAGTTTTTCGACCATTACCTCAAGGGGAAAAAAGCCCCGGAATGGATGGTCAAGGGCCGCCCTGCAGTGCGTAAGGAATACGATAAAGGGTATTAAATTAATGTGAGTTCTAAATAGTAAAAACATCATTGCGAACCCTGCCATAAGCAGGGTGTGGCAATCTCTTAAGGTAAATACGTACCCTCGAAGGTATCTGCAGATCCGCAGGGAGACTGCCACCACCTCATTATTGCTCGGCGTCGCGGTGACGATTGCCTGTATTCTTTATGCGCAGGTTTATATGATTAGTAATGTCATTGCCAATTTAAGCCCGGGCTATTGGATGCTGTAACTATATAGCAATTCAATAGCTGTCTGCTTTCCATATAATTTTGATTAAACCTCAAGTTGTTTCAATTCCTTGTAATTCCTATTCAGGCGACGCAGTAAAAAGCCGTATAGCAGGAGATATACGCCCAGGCATATACCGATGATGACAGCGGTTATCAGAACGGCGAAAGCAATGAGTATGAGGTGGTCACTCAGATGAGAGTCCTGTTTATATGCATCCCATCCGCCTGCTTTATCCACATAGGCTATTACAGAGGTGCTTATGGATGTTATGGCTGCAATGGTAAGGTTGAAAATAATATAGTGTTTTACGGTTCTTCTCGATCTTATAATGGATTGCATAAGCCCTTTTACGGACGAGGTGGCTGATATTTTTTTATAGTTGCGGTAAAAGCGGTAAACGAAATACAGGATAACGGGGTAAGAGAGGTACAAGAGCCAGTCAATAGTCAGGTATTCCATTTCTTTCATGTAGGAAGGCGAATAGAAAAACAGGGCAATACCGAGGGAAAACTCTATTACACTTATAATAAATATCCATTTTACATTAGAAGACGATCGTTTCCAGATCATTTTGTATATATCCTCATAAGACAGTTTGGGGAGAGAGGCCTCCCGCTTTTTCCAGTCTTTTTTTAACAGCTCTAACTCGTCCATAACTATGGGTTCAATATCGTTCGTAATTTCGACTTTATCCGGTTCATTTTCACCCTGGCATTTACTTCCGTAATACCCAGGGTGTCGGATATCTCCTTGTAGTTCTTGTCTTCCAGGTAAAGGAAGATCAAGGCCTTTTCCACATCACTCAGTTGTTTAATGGCATCATACATCAGTTTTAATTGTTGCTCTTCGGCGTCGTTATATTCACTGGCCTTAAGGTTGTTCAGTATGTTTTCGTAGTTTTGGGTGGGTACGGAATTTTTTGATTTCCGGTATAGTGTAATGGCTGTATTCAGGGCCACCCGGTACATCCAGGTACTGAATTTTGCCTCTCCTCTGAATTTGGGGTAAGCTTTCCAGAGCTGTATGGTGATTTCCTGGAACAGATCGTTGTGTGCATCGGGGGTAGAAGTATACAGGCGGCACACCTTGTGTACGATATTCTGGTTTTTTTCCAGTTTTGTAACGAAACTATGTTCCAGTTCTTTGTCCACTAAATAAACGGCGTTTGGTAATTAGTAGTATATTCCTGAGAATTGTTACAAAAATAGCAGAGATAAAATTATAACCATATACTCATGATAAAAACTCGATATACCAAAAAGACTGAAGGCATCGGGGCGATAGGTTTTTTAGTTCCGGAGCTGAAGGGAAAAACAAGTAATACATCTCCAACTCCAAAATTAAAAAAACAAAAACTGAATTTGATAAAACCTGTAACTTACAATTTCGAATAAAATACCGTTATTTCCTGTAATCCAGTGCCGGTTCACGGTTGCCCAGCATGGGGGTATACTTAAAATCCGGTCCCCTTTTCTCCAGGAACTCTTCTTTGGCCTTTTCGAGGGTTTCGGGGGCTGAAAACAGGTCTATTGCAGTCAATGTCATGGTTTTTGCAGCCACCATCATTCCTTTTTTGCCAATGCTCATTCCGCCTGCTGCAACGGCCTGCCAGCTATGAGCGGAAGTTCCGGGCACCCAGGTTGCGGCTCCCATGCCCACAGTGGGAACGGCAAAACTCACATCTCCCACATCCGTAGATCCCATGGGTGTTCCTGTTTCCCGGTAGGGCATAACGTTTTTAGCCGCATCGTAGTTCACTTTTTCCAGTCCGAGGGTCTTGCTTATCTTTTCCGCAAAAGTTTTTTCCTCTTCGGTATAATCGATTCCCCCTACGGCGACAAGGTTATCATACATTATTTTCTGTAAGGTGAGGTTGGGAAGCAGTTCATGGGTTCCCCCGATCATTTCATAGTCCATGGTGGTCCCTGTTCCCAGGGCGGCGCCTTCGGCCGCTTTTACCATACGGTCAAAAATGTCTACCACCACATCCCTTTTGGCATGCCTTGCATAATAATACACTTCCGCAAAGTCGGGGACCACGTTCGGGGCTTTTCCGCCGTTGGTGATGACGTAATGTATCCTTGCATCGGAAGGAACGTGTTCGCGCATCATGTTCACCATATAATTCATGGCCTCTACCGCATCGAGGGCCGACCTTCCTTTTTCCGGGGCTCCGGCGGCATGGGCGGAAACCCCGTAGAAACGGAACTTAGCCGATTTATTGGCCAGGGCAGCACCCGCACTGGCGGCATTAACGGAAGAAGGGTGCCAGTGAATCACGGCATCCACGTCGTCAAACGCGCCTTCCCTTACCATATAGACCTTACCCGACCCGCCTTCTTCAGCAGGGCATCCGTAAAAGCGTACGGTACCTTTTGCATTGTTGTCTTTAAGCCAGTTTTTAACTGCAATGGCCGTGGCGGCCGAAGCCGTGCCGAACAGGTGATGCCCGCAGGCGTGTCCTGCCTGTTCACCGGCCGATTTCTTTTCCGGTACCGCCTGTTGCGACAGCCCCGGGAGCGCGTCGTATTCGCCGAGAATACCGATCACCGGCCCGCCGTTGTGGTTGTATTCCGCAACAAATGCCGTGGGAATGCCTGCAATGCCTGCTTTTATGGTAAAATCTTCGTCTTTTAGTGTTTTCTGTAAAAGGGCAACGCTCTTTTCTTCGAGGTAACCCGTTTCGGCATATTCCCAGATCGTTTGGGCAATGTTGCTGTAAAATGTACTTTTATCATCCAGATCGGATAATGTTTTTTCGGTGTTTTTTTGGGGAAAACACAGTGTGGTAAATATTAAAAATGTTAAATGTGTGATGTAAAATCCTCTCATAAGGCGGTTTTTGATATAAATTTAAAATAAAATAGGTCACTGTAGCGGGAAGTATTGCAGCAATTTTTAAAATATGCGGATTTTACAATTTTTGACCGAATAAATTAAACTGCTTCAATAGTTAAAAGGCAGAGAAGGCTTACCTTTGTATAGTAAATCGAAATCTTCTTATGAATATTCCAAAAACCAGTTTTCCCCGAATAGTGATTATAGGCGGAGGCTTTGCGGGTCTCGAACTGGCAAAACGTTTAGGAAAACAGGATGTTCAGGTAGTGATGCTGGACAAACACAATTATCACACCTTTCAACCCCTGCTTTACCAGGTGACTACCGGAGGCCTGGAGCCCGATTCCATAGCCTATCCGATCAGGAAAGTGTTGAAAAACTTTCCGAACTCCTATTTTCGCCTGGCTCATGTGGAATGTGTAGAACCTGTCAAAAAAAATATAAAAACAGATATCGGAGACATTACCTATGACTATCTGGTCATAGCCACCGGTTCCCGGACCAATTATTTCGGTAATGAAAACGTAAAGGAGAACGGAATGGCCATGAAAACCATACCGCAATCCCTGAACCTGAGGAGCCTTATCCTTGAAAATTTTGAACAGGCCCTGCTTACCAACAACCTGGACAAGCGCAATGCCCTTATGAACTTTGTAATTGTTGGGGCAGGCCCTACGGGAGTGGAGCTGGCGGGAGCTCTGGCGGAAATAAAAAAGGGCATATTGCCCAAGGACTACCCCGATCTGGATATACGGCAGATGCAGATCAATCTGGTTCAGGGCACGGACAGGGTGCTGGATGCCATGAGCCCCCAGGCTTCTAAAAAAGCGGAAGAGTTTCTCGAAAAGCTCGGGGTGCATGTGTGGAAAGGAATCTTTGTTACCGATTATGATGGTTATACCGTAACTACGAACAAGGATATTTCGTTTGAAACCGAGACATTGATATGGACAGCCGGAGTGGAAGGGGCTACCCTGAAGGGAATAGACGGAAAGGAACTGATAGCTCGCGGAAACCGGGTAAAAGTTAGTGAATTCAACCAGGTGGAAGGGTTCGATGACATTTTTGCCATCGGTGATGTGGCCTACATGCCTACCGAAAAATACCCCGACGGGCACCCCATGATGGCCCAGCCCGCCATACAGCAGGGGAAACTTCTGGGAAACAACCTTATAAAATACATCCAGGGTAAACCCATGAAGCCTTTCCGGTATTTTGACAAAGGGTCCATGGCCACCATAGGAAGAAATAAAGCTGTTGTAGACCTTCCGCGGTGGAAATTCCAGGGCGTCTTTGCCTGGTTTGTCTGGATTTTTGTGCACCTTTTTGCACTGATAGGCTTTAAGAATAAGATGGTGGTTTTTGTAAACTGGCTCTATAATTACATCCGTTTTGACAGGGAGGCCAGGCTTATTATCCGGCCGTTTAAAAAGAAAGGAAGGGAAGCGGCCATTAAAAGTGAATAGCGTTTTTGCAGCCTATTCTTCTTTTCGGTTCCTCGGATGGTATTTGTGAACCACTTCTGCCAGTTGGGAACGGTCTACATGCATATAAACCTCGGTAGTGGTAATGCTTTCGTGTCCCAGCATCTGTTGTATGGCCCGAAGGTCGGCGCCGTTTTGCAGCAAATGGGTGGCAAAGGAATGCCGGAAGGTATGCGGGCTGATGTTTTTCCGCAACCCGGTTTTTTCCGCCAGGCGTTTGATGATGGTGAAGACCATGGCACGGGTAAGTTGTTTTCCCCTCCGGTTGAGGAACAGGATGTCTTCATGCCCCTTTTGAGCGGGAATATGTACCCGTATTTCCTCTTTGTAAATATTGATGAGTTTCCGGGTAACCGGGGCAATAGGGACGAAGCGTTGTTTATCCCCTTTTCCCGTAACTTTTATAAATCCTTCTTCAAAGAAGAGATCCGATATTTTCAGTGCGGTCAGTTCCGATACCCGGAGTCCGCAACTATACAAAGTTTCCAGCATGGTGCGATTGCGCTCTCCCTCGGGTTTACTCAGATCGATAGCTGCGATGAGGTTGTCAATATCTTCCTGGGAAAGGGTGTCCGGGAGCTTTCTGCCTATTTTGGGTGATTCGATGAGTTCCATCGGGTTGTCATTGCGGTACTCCTCAAAGATGAGGTAGTTGAAAAAACTGCGCAGGCCTGACAGTATCCTGGCCTGTGAGCGGGCATTGACCTCTTTGGCAATTTCATAGATAAACTGCTGGACTACTTCTGCCGTTATGGATACGGGAGAATGTTCAATATTGTGTTCCTGCAAAAAATGCATGAGTTTCCGGACGTCAAGGGAGTAGTTTTCCAGGGAATTGACAGACAGCCCCCGTTCTATTTGCAGGTAATGCCGGTAATCTTTCAGTGCGTGTTCCCAGTTCACTTTGTAAAGATAGCGGTTTTTGGGATATAAGAGAAGAAGATATGATCGCAGGGAAATTCATTATTATACTATGCAACCGATACATTAAAATTTTTGTTATGGTGAGGTGCTCCGGGTTAAGGTTAATACTTTAAGCTCTCCTCTTCAGAAAAGCCTTATATACCTTAAAAAATAACGCACTACCAGTAATTATATTATTTAAATAGTAGTGGAGGAGATGGTTGTCTTCGTCTTGTTTTATGTATTTTTAGTGAGTATAGGTTTGTTTATGGATAAAGACCTCTATTTTATAGCGATTGTTCCGCCGGAGGATATCAGGCAACGGGTAAGAAGATTAAAGGAAGAGGTAAAGGAGAGGTTCGGAGCGAAACATGCCCTTAAATCTCCTGCTCATATTACCCTGCAAATGCCATTTAAACGAATTGCGGCAGAAGAATCACAGATCATAAATGCCCTGGAAGGGTTTGCCCGCTTGCAACGCCCTTTTCCCGTGATGTTATCCGGATTTGACTGTTTTTCACCCCGGGTAATATTCGTAAAGGTGGAAGATCACGCCCCGATCGTGGAGCTTCATGCGGGTTTACAGCGCGTCCTGACCGGAAAACTGGGGTTTACCGGGAGGGAGATCACCCGGAGGTTTCATCCGCATATGACCATAGCCACGCGTGACCTTCCCGAGATCGTATTCCGCAAAGCCTGGCCCGAATATGAAATGAGGGAGTTCGGCGCTTCTTTTATCGCAGGAAGTATATGCCTATTGAAACACAACGGTAAGTACTGGGAGATATACCGGGAATTCCGTTTTACTCAAAAGTGAGGTTGATGAATATGGCCCTGCTGTACATACCGTTTACATTACCTGTCCAGGGACTGTTGGGGTCGTCGTCCGGTTTCAACTCATCGTTCAAGGCAAACACCCCGCGGATAGACGGTGAAAATTTAAAGTAATAGAGGTAAAAGTCTACACCAAATCCGATTTCATAATAGTAAGCCTGTTTTTTCATCCGGAATTTTCCTTCCCGGTTGTCGTCCTTGCTGCTTTCATTACTTCCCAGGTTGATGGAAGAAGACAGTCCGCCTACGATATAAGGCTTTATGTTTCCCATGCGTTTGGTACCGACCTTCAAGAGCAGGGGAAGGTGAATATAGGTGGATTTCACTTCCCGCAGGCGCTGGTCCTCGCCGGAAAGCCTGTAGTCGGGAAAATACAGGTCGCGCTGGGTGTAATACAGCCCAGGCTCCAGGCGAAGATTCATGTACTCGTTAATCCGGAGGTCGCCTATAAGGCCTACATTGAAACCTATTGTTTTACCGACCTGTATGTCCCGAAGGCCGAGGTCGGTGTTGTATTCGTTATAATCAAATTTGAAATCGTATTGATTGATCCCCAGAAAGTAACCCCAGTGAAGCGGTTGCTTGTCGAAGTTCTGGAGATTGAGCAACGGGTTTTCATTGAGCTGGGAAAAGGCGCATTGGCTATACAGGACGAGCCCCAGGGTCCAAAGTAGTATTTTGTTCATACGATTAAAGTTTCCGGGTTGATATTGTATGACATAGCATTTTATTTTGACGCTACATATATGGTAGCCACACCAAGAGTTTGGGGATGGTGTTTTACCTTTATAAACCCGATTTTTGCCAAAATATTGTTCAGTTTTTCTCCATGAGGGAAAACGGAAGCCGATTCGGAGAGGTAGGCGTAGGCCGAACGGTCCTTGGAAAAGATCTTTCCGATGAGCGGGAGAATGTGTTTTGTATACAGGTTATACCCCTGTTTGTAGGGTGTTTTGGTGGGGACCGAGGTCTCCAGTATCACAAAACGACCTCCCGGTCTCAGCACACGGCATATTTCTGCGAGGCCTTTTTCCAGGTTTTCAAAATTGCGTACACCAAAGGCTACCGTAACGGCATCAAAGGAATTATTGTCAAAGGGCAGGTCTTCACTGTCTCCCAGCACCATTTCTATAGTGTTTTCCAGGCCTTTTTCCGCAACTTTCCGTTTACCGATCTCCAGCATTCCCGTAGAAATGTCAAGGCCCACGATCTTTTTGGCTCCCGTTTGTGCCAGGTTAATGGCCAGGTCGCCTGTTCCGGTAGCAATGTCGAGTACTGTGTCGGGCTCGATATCCCGGATCATTCGTACCACTTTTTTCCGCCACTTTACATCGATACCGAAAGAGATCACCCTGTTCAGTCCGTCGTATTTCCCGGAAATAGTGTCGAACATCCGGGTAACCTGTTCCTTTTTCCCCAGTTTGGAATCCTTATAGGGGGTAACGTTTTCTGACATCAAAATTTTTTTGACAAAGATAGGGATAATTTGAAGCAGAAGGGCAGAAGTACGAAGCAGAGACGCAATGCATTTATGTGCAGGATGCGAAGCGTAGCCGAAGCATCAGAAATACATATATTGAAAAAAGGCTGAAAAGAATCTGCTTTCTGGAAAAACAGGGAAGAAAACCACTCCTGCCAGATCGAGTGCAGTAAAAATCCTTTTCAGCCTTTTTATGATAAATCTTTACTACGAAAGCACTTCTTTAATTCGCCTCAGGGCTTCCTTCAGTTCTTTTTCCGAAGCCGCATAGGAAATACGGATGCAGTTCGGGTTTCCGAAAGCCTCACCCGTTACTGTGGCTACATTGGCCTCTTCCAGCAGGTAAAGCGAGAAATCCGAAGCATTTTCTATCTTTTTGCCCTGCAATGTCTTTCCGAAGAAAGCAGAAATGTTGGGGAATACATAAAAGGCTCCTTCCGGTACATTGACCTGGAAACCGTCTATTTCGCCCAGCAGGTTCAATACAAGATCCCTTCGTTTGTTGAACTCGTCTACCATGTACTGTATTTTGCTTACCGGGGCTTCCAGGGCGGTAATGGTGGCCCGCTGCGCAATACAGTTGGCACCGCTGGTTATTTGCCCCTGCATTTTGTTGCAGGCGCGGGCAATCCACGCGGGGGCACCAATATATCCGATACGCCATCCGGTCATGGCAAAGGCTTTGGACACACCGTTTACGGTAACCGTCCTGTCATACATGCCGTCTATGCCTGCCATACTTACATGACCGCCTGAAAAATTGATATGTTCGTATATTTCGTCGGAGACCACATAGATTTGCGGGTGTTTTTTCAATACTTCGGCAAGGGCTTCCAGTTCTTCCTTGCTATACACCGAACCACTAGGGTTACACGGCGAGCTGTACCAGATCATTCTGGTTTTCGGTGTGATGGCCGCTTCCAGTTGCTCCGGGGTCATTTTAAAGTCGTTCTCTATGGAAGTGGGCACTTCAACCGGAACACCTTCCGCAATCTTTACGATGTCGGAATAGCTCACCCAATAGGGAGCGGGCAGTATCACTTCATCTCCCGGATTGATCATCACCAGGGCTATATTGGCCAGTGATTGTTTTGCTCCTGTAGATACGACGATCTGGTCGGGATTATAGCTGAGGTTGTTATCGCGTTTGAACTTGGTAATGATCGCCTCCTTCAGATCGGCATAACCGTCTACGGGCGAATAGCTGTTATAGTTGTCATTAATAGCCTGTATGGCAGCTTCCTTTATAAAATCGGGGGTGTTGAAGTCGGGTTCCCCCAGGCTGAGTCCGATGATATCCTTTCCCTCTGCCCTAAGTTCCCTGGCTTTGGCTGCCATGGCAAGCGTGGCAGAAGTAGACATGTTCAGGATTCTTTCAGATAGCTTTTGTTCCATAAGTTGTTGTTCCATCGGTTAAAATATGTTCTTAATTATAGACATATACGGGCTTTTTCCCCAGTGCCTTTAAATGTTTAAAGTGCGAAATTATAGCTTTTCTGGTAGATTCGTATTCATAATAGGGCAAATTAAATTCCGTGGCCGTCTGTTTAACAATTTTGGCAATATTTGTGTAATGTATATGGCTGATATTGGGAAAAATGTGATGTTCAACCTGGTGGTTGAGCCCTCCCGTAAACCAGTTTACAATTTTATTCCTGGTAGAGAAATTGGCCGTCGTGAATAACTGGTGAATGGCCCAGGTATTTTTCATGGTTCCCGTTTCGTCCGGCATTAAAGTCTTCGTGTCTTCCACAATGTGTGCCAGCTGGAATACAATGCTCAGAATAAGTCCGGCCGTATAGTGCATGGTAAAGAAACCGATGAGTATTTTCCACCAGGCGATATCCAGTACCAGCATGGGGAGAACAATCCATAGCGAAAGATAAATGAGTTTGGTGATAATAAGTACACTCCACTGTTTTACCGGGCTGGAGAATTTTCCGTAAGACAGTTTCCGCTTTAAATACCGTCGCATTTGGCGGAAATCTGTAGTAATGGCCCAGTTGATGGTAAGCAGGCCATACAACAGCACGGAATAATAGTGTTGAAATTTATGGAACCGTCGCCATTTGGCATGTTCCGAAAAACGGATGATCCTCCCCGCGTCCAAATCCTCGTCATGGCCGTGAATGTTGGTATAGGTATGGTGCAGTACATTGTGCTGAACCCTCCAGTTATACACATTGCCGGCCAGGATGTATATGCTGGCCCCCATGAGGTTGTTTATCCAGGGTTTGGAGGAATAGGATCCGTGATTACCATCGTGCATCACATTCATCCCCACGCCGGCCATACCTATACCGATAACCACAGTCAGTAATAATTGCAGCCACTGGTTAATATCCAGGGTAAGGATGAGGAAATAGGGCGTGAGGAAAATGGAGAACATCACTATGGTCTTTAAATAGAGTTTCCAGTTTCCCGTTCTTTTGATGTTGTTTTCCTTGAAATAGGCATTTACGCGTTTGTTCAGTGTCCTGAAAAAATTTTTGGTGTCTTTCCGCGAAAATCTCAGTGTCTCGTTTTCCATTAAAATAATCCGTACTAGATAAATGTTTTTTCTCCCGGCCCTCGGGAGCTAGAATGTCTGTAAAAGGCCACCATAACCGGATCATACTTTATTCCGGTTAAAACAACCCGTTTCAACTTCCAAAAATAACCAATTCGCCACAGATGAGGTATACTTAAGGGCTACAAATTTTTGTTTTCCTTACTTTTGCCCAAAATATTGCTCATGCCGTTCGACATTATCCAGAAATATTTTCCCGGACTTCCGGAAGAACAGAAAGAAAGGTTTAAACGCCTGGAACCCTTATATACCGAATGGAATACCCGAATAAATGTGATTTCCAGGAAGGATATCGCAGAATTGTATGTGCGGCATGTACTGCACTCCCTGGGAATTGCAAAGGTACAATCCTTCAACCCCGGAACAAAAATACTGGATGTGGGCACGGGAGGCGGTTTTCCCGGCATACCGCTTGCCATTCTTTTTCCGGAAACCGATTTTTACCTGGTGGATTCTATCGGCAAGAAAATTAAAGTGGTGCAGGCCGTAGCTGAAGCCCTGGAATTGAAAAATGTAAAAGCAGAACACCTCCGTGCGGAAAAAGTAAAAGGCCGGTTCGATTTTATTGTGAGCCGTGCCGTGACCAATATGCCCGATTTTGTAAAATGGGTGCGCAACAAAACATCTCCGGAAGATAAACATCAACTTAGAAACGGTATATTATACCTTAAGGGAGGCAATCTTACCGAAGAATTACAACCTTTCCCCAAAGCGAAGGAGTACCCGCTTTCCGCTTATTTCGAAGAAGATTTTTTTGAAACCAAGAAAGTGGTGCATTTGCCGTTGTAACCGGCTGTTGAAGAACAGGTTTTGTGTAAAGGCTTTCTACAATCCCAGTTTTTTCAGGATGCCCTGCCACCTGTATTTGCGGATAAATCTGCCTTCTTTTTCGGTAACCAGGAAAGGGATACCTTGCTTTCGGGCACTGAAATATCCCCGGAGATTATACCCGAGAGTGCTCCATTTTTTCTGTCGCCACGCTGTCTTGGCCGATGCAATAAAGGTGATGAGCAGGCCGTATCTCATGGTGTACATGGCCTGCCCCTGTAAGCGCCGTGCTTTTTGGGTATAGGACCCGCCGGTGGGGCGGAGGTGTTTTATTTTCAGGTTGTGGTCTGTATATATTCTGAAACCGTGATATTTGGCCAGGAGGGTGTCTGCCGTATCCCAACCGATGGCCGGCCTTAGTCCGCCTATCTTTTCAAAGCATGTTTTGGAATAGGCCTTTACAGGGCCGCGGACGTGGTTTTTGTCGGCAATGGCCTCATAGGTCCAATGATCATCTTGTTGAATGTGAACCAGTCCCCCTGCGATTCCAATGGTGTCGTCATTCCTGAAGGTGTCGGCAATGGTTGCAAAGTAATCGGAGGGCAGTATAACATCGGCATCCATCTTTACGATAAAATCGTAGTTATTATCAAGGGTGTTCAGTCCTTTGTAAAAGGCACGGACCACTTTTCCTCCCGGCAGGTGTTCAGAAGGAGTATCGGTATTGTTGATTATTTCTGCCCAAGGGTGTTTTGCGACAAATCCGGTAACGATTTCCGGGGTATTGTCGGTAGAATTATCATTGACTACCACCAGTTTTTTGGGTAAAAGCGTCTGTTCCTCCACCGAATGGAGGGTGCGGGTGATGAACTGTGCTTCGTTGTGGGCGGGTATGATAATGTAGTAGTCCACGCTTTGATTGTGCCGATATTTGTTAAAAACGGAAAGATACAAAAGTAAGGATAGTATTGATTTAAATAAATTACCGGAAATATTTAATCTATAGTAAAAAAACTTATATACTGTAACTTCCAAAAGGTTTGGCCGTCTAATAGAATGAAATGCTTTGCGGAGTGTGTGAACACTGACATTTTTTCGATTTGTATTTAAATAAAATCTCATGAGATACTTGATAATACTATTGATAGGGATAATGATTATGCCGATGAATCTTATTGGGCAAAATGAAGATTTGGAATTATTCATTCAATCATATGCAGAAGAGCATCAGTTTAACGGAACAATCCTGGTTCAGAAAGATACGGCTGTGATATATTATCAGAGCTTTGGAATTGCCGATCGTCGGTTTGATGTTCCTGTTACCGATCGAACTGTTTTTAAAGTAGCTTCCATAACAAAGGCGTTTACAGCAGTATTGATCCTTCAACTATACGATGAAGGAAGATTGGATTTAGAGAAAACCATTAAGACTTATCTGCCCAGATTTAGCTATGAAGCAGGAAATAGGGTAACCATCCATCAACTTTTAAATCATACTTCAGGAATGCGTCAAATAGATACCATTTCGAGTGTAGATAATGCCTATAAGTATGGGTTGGGTTTCCTGCAAAAACCATATACTTCCGGACAACTTTTTCACCTTTTTGAGGGAGATTCACTTGTAAACGAACCTGGAGAAAAGTGGGAGTATAACAATTATGAATATATAGTCCTGGGAAAAATAATCGAAAAATTGTATGGTAAGCCTTACGAAGAGGTTTTAAATGAAAAAATTCTCAAACCTTTGGGAATGTTCAATTCCGGGTTGTTGAAACAAAAGAAAATAATTAAAAATCTGGCCAGCACATATTTTACTGGAACAGAATCGGACGTTCTGGTTAATGATATGCCTGTGTATATAGAAAACTGGTATGCAGCCGGAGCCATGTATTCTTCGGCTAAGGACCTGCTTAAATTTTCTAACGCCCTGTTTGGGTTAAAACTGATAAGTGAGAGTGCGCTGGATATGATGTTAACCCCGGAACTTAACGAATATGGGTATGGGGTATGGATTCGTGGACGGGAAAAACACCGAATAATGGAACGTTATGGCAGAATTATGGGGGCTAATGCCGTTTGGATGCAATTCATAGACAAAAATGTCACAATTATAATATTAAGCAATACGAACCTTACCGATCTTGGGGAATTTGGTTTAGCGATTGAAAAAAAACTAAAAACTCCTGACTCAAAAAAGTAAAATTTTTAATAGGAAAAATGCTATGTCGAAGTGATTTTGACCTTGAGGCATTGAAAAACTTCGTCATTCAGTATTCTTCTGTTCTACATTCGCTATTCCTTTTTCCGCACCGCATAAACGGCATAATACCGCGACGTAAAATAGCGCAATAGCGGGCGTAAACCTATTTTCTTCACCGGATTGGTCCATTTTTTCCGGGCTTTGATCTCCCATCCGGCTTTTTCGAGAAGCCAGTCGAACTGCCAGTCCTCGAATTCATGGTAATGCCTGTCCCACATATCGGTTTTGCTGCGGTAGGCCGGAGAAAACCACAGACGGAGCGGGATGGAGGCTACAAGTTTATCGGCTTTTATGGCTTTGATTACGTTATATGGCGCTACCAGATGCTCGAATATTTCGAAAGCAGTGACAACATCATACCCTTCTTCGGCAACGGCGCTGACATCGGTATCCAGGTCTTCACCTTTGGTGTTTGTTATCTTATAACCTTCCTTTTCCATGATTTCGGTAAAAGGATTGGGTGTTCCCAGGTCCAGTATACTGGTATTGGCGGGAATATGTTCTTTGAGAAAATCGAGTGTTACCCTGTATCTTTTCTTCGGAAAGTTGTTTTCGTACATAATGCTGGATCAACAATAAAATGTCAGTTAATGCTGTTTATCGCCATGGAAAAGTCCCGACTGTGCCCGATCTGACAGTGCCTTGGTATACATCATTATAAGTGTAATTGACACGACAACTAGCATTTATAGACCACGGCGTTGATATTCATTCCGGCGCCTACGCTTGCAAAGATAACGACATCTCCCTTATTTACGGACTGGTTTTCTATTTCTCCTTTTTTTACCATATCCAGCAGGGTGGGGATGGTGGCCACGGAGCTGTTGCCCATCTTCTGGATGTTCATGGGCATGATGCCTTCGGGAACCTCTTTTTTGTAAAGCCTGAAAAAACGTTTTACAATGGCTTCGTCCATTTTTTCATTGGCCTGGTGCATAAATATTTTCTTGACATCGCCTATGGGGACACCGCTTTTGTCCAGGCATTTTTTCATGGCCTCCGGTACGTAGGTGCAGGCAAATTCATATATTTTTCTGCCGTTCATCTTGATGTACCTGGTGTTTTTGCAAAGGTTTTTATTGTGGGAATTGCCGTAATAAAGGTAATTTATTTCGTCCCTGGTATAGGTGGCGGATTCGCAGGCCAGGATTCCTTCGTCATTTTCGGTGGCTTCTATAACGGCGGCTCCCGCACCATCGGAAAATATCATGGAATCCCTGTCGTGTTTATCGATAACCCGTGACAAGGTTTCCGCACCGATCACCAGGCATTTTTTGGCCATTTTACACTTAATGTAGGCTTGTGCCTGAACAATTCCCTCTATCCATCCGGGGCAACCGAAAAGAAGGTCGTAGGCCACACATTTCGGATTCTGTATCCGGAGAAAGTGTTTTACCCGCGCGGCGAGGCAAGGAACAGTGTCTGCCTGAATGGTACCGTATTTTACATCCCCGAAATTGTGGGCTACAATAATGTAATCGAGTGTTTCGGGATCTGTTTTTGCATCTTGTATGGCCTTTTCTGCAGCGAAGAAAGCGAGATCGGAAGTGTTTTGATTTTCTTTGGCATACCGCCTTTCGCGAATACCGGTTATTTCCCTGAATTTGTCAATAATAACCTGGTTCGGATGATCCAGCTGGATTCCGTCGGCATCCAGGAATTCGTGTTGACCAAAATCGGCATTCAGCTCTATTTCGGGCGGAATATAGCATCCTGTACCCGCAATCTTAATATTCATCAGATTAATTGATTTTTCTGAAAGATATGGAAATACTTTTTCTTTTGTTATGCACGCATAGCAAAAGTACGATGTCCAACAACCGGTTTCATTCAGGAAAAACTGTCAAAACGGACAGAAAATAAAAATATGGGCCTTCCGAAATAGGGCCGGAAAGCCCTGTAAATGTTATGATTTTTAAATATTATTCTGCTTCTGCATATGCTTCTATCGGTGCGCATGTACACATTAAATTACGATCGCCATAGGCGTCATCTACCCGCCTTACGGAAGGCCAGAATTTGTTTTCTGCGATGTAACTCAACGGGTAAGCAGCTTCTTTTCTGGTGTATGGGAAGTGCCACTCGTCCGCGGTAACCATTTCCAGGGTGTGCGGAGCGTTTTTCAACAGATTGTCGGCATCGTCTGCCGTAACTTTATCGATCTCCTTTCGGATAGCGATCATGGCATCGCAAAAACGGTCGAGTTCTTCCATATTCTCACTCTCCGTGGGCTCTATCATCAATGTGCCTGCCACGGGGAACGATACGGTAGGGGAATGGAATCCGTAATCCATTAAACGCTTGGCAATATCGGTCACCTCTATACCGTTTTTCTTGAAAGGCCTGCAATCCACGATCATTTCGTGGGCGGCTCTTCCTCTTTCGCCTGTATAGAGCACATCAAAATGTCCGCTAAGCCTGTTTTTAATATAATTGGCATTAAGAATGGCATATTTGGTAGCGTCTGTAAGGCCGTTAACGCCCAGCATTTTAATGTATGCATAAGAAATAAGGCATACGAGGGCGCTACCCCAGGGCGCTGCGGAAATAGCGGTTATGGCGTTTTCCCCGCCGGTCTTTATTACGGGACTGGACGGTAAGAATTTTACCAGATGTTCTGCCACACAAATGGGGCCTACTCCGGGACCGCCGCCACCGTGGGGGATGGAGAAGGTTTTGTGCAGGTTCAGATGGCATACATCGGCCCCGATGGTAGCTGGATTCGTAAGTCCTACCTGGGCATTCATGTTGGCGCCGTCCATGTATACCTGTCCGCCGTTGTCATGTGCTATTTTGGTGATCTCTTTTATGGAAGATTCGAATACCCCGTGTGTAGAAGGGTAGGTAACCATAAGTGCGGCGAGATTGTCTTTGTGCTTTTCAGCCTTTTCGCGAAGGTCGTTAATATCAATATTACCTTTTTCATCGGTTTTGGTGACCACCACTTTCATTCCGGCCATCACTGCCGAAGCGGGATTGGTACCATGTGCAGAGGCGGGAATAAGACAAATGTTCCTGTTGGTGTTTCCGTTGGCTTCGTGATAGGCACGAATCACCATAAGTCCGGCAAATTCACCTTGTGCACCGGAGTTGGGTTGCAGGGATGTTCCGGCAAACCCGGTAATAACATTGAGCTGTTGCTCGAGTTCGCGAAGTACTTCCTGATAGCCTTCTACCTGCTCCACGGGAACAAAAGGATGGATGTTGGCCCATTGTGCCATACTTACGGGAAGCATTTCGGAAGCTGCGTTCAGCTTCATGGTACAGGACCCGAGGGATATCATGGAGTGGTTGAGCGAAAGGTCTTTTCGTTCGAGTTTCCTGAGATAACGCATCAATGCGGTTTCGGAATGATAGGCATTGAAGACTTCGTTTTCAAGGAAAGCCGATGTTCGCTGTAACGTTTCCGGTATAACAGTTGTTTTGTCCAGTGCGTTCAGCGTAACAGCCTCTTTGCCTGCTGCCTCCGCAAAAATTGCGATGATATCGTTCAGGTCATCTATTGAGGTGGCTTCGTTTATGGCTACAGATATGGTGTTGTTATCAATATATAAAAAGTTGATCTCGTTATTCTCTGCGACCTCACGTACCCTGGCGGCATTACCTTTAAGGACCAGTGTGTCAAAATAGGATGCGTTGGTCTGTTCGTATCCCAGTTGCTGCAATACACGGGAGAGTGTAACAGCCGAATGGTGTACTTTGCTGCCAATGTATTTGAGGCCTTCCGGTCCGTGGTATACGGAGTACATTCCGGCCATAACGGCGAGAAGTACCTGTGCAGTACAGATATTGGAAGTGGCCCTGTCTCTTTTGATGTGTTGTTCGCGGGTTTGTAAAGCCATCCGGAGGGCACGGTTGCCGTTGACATCCTTGGTGACCCCTATAATTCTTCCGGGGACGTTTCTTTTGTATTCTTCCCTGGTGGCAAAATAAGCGGCATGAGGCCCGCCGTAGCCCATCGGTATGCCGAAGCGCTGCGTGGTACCCACAACCACATCAACCCCTAATTCGCCCGGAGGGGTGAGCATCACAAGGCTGAGAATATCGGCAGCTACGGCCACCTTGATATTGTTTTCTCCGGCTTTGGAAACAAATTCCCTGTAATCGAATACCTGTCCGTATTTTCCGGGATATTGCAGCATGGTACCGAAGAAATCTTCAGTGAAATCGAACGTTTTATGATCGCCGACAACCAGTTCCACACCGAGAGGAACGGCTCTTGTTTTCAGGATGGACAAGGTTTGCGGCAGAATTTCTTCCGATACAAAAAACCTGACGACCCCTGCTTTTTTCTGCTCCCTGGAACGGAGTTCAAAGAGCATGGCCATGGCTTCGGCTGCAGCCGTACCTTCGTCGAGCAGGGAGGCATTGGCAAGCGGCATTCCGGTAAGGTCGCAGATCATGGTCTGGAAATTGAGCAATGCCTCCAGCCTTCCCTGGGAAATTTCTGCCTGGTAGGGTGTATACGCAGTATACCATCCCGGGCTCTCCAGTACGTTTCTTTTTATTACGGAAGGGGTGAAGGTTTCGTGGTATCCCAGTCCGATATATGATTTGAACATCTTGTTCCTGGCAGCGAGTTTCTGGATGTGGTAAAGAAACTCGTTTTCACTCAGGGCTCGTGGGAGATCGAGATCTTTTTTTAAACGGATATCGTCCGGAATGGTTTCGTATATTAACTGATCGAGGCTTTCCACTCCGATGACATTCAGCATTTTATCGAGGTTTCCCTCTCTCGGGCCAATGTGGCGTACTGCAAAGGAATCTGTTCTCATTCTTTAAAATTAAATGTATGCGTAAATTAGTTGTGTTTGCGGCGCAAAAATACATATTATATTTATTAAAAATAACGTTTTCGCCGTTCTTGTACACAAAGTTTTTAACGTGTTTATGCCCTGTGAATCCGGGCAATATGTTGCCGGGTGGTTGAGGTGTGCTGTCTATTCTTTATTTTTGTCTGATGAACCTGTTAACACGATTGTTTAATTTCTATATTGAAGCAAGTGTGCATGTCGCCCTGGCCGTTTATTCAATGACGGTCATTACCTTGCTGAATTTTGATATCCCGTATGATGAAAATGTTTGCTATGCCGTTTTTTACGGAACTATCGTAGGGTATAATTTTATCAAATACGGCAGTGAGGCCAGGCGGTTTTATATTGTTAAGACAAGGCATATAAAAAGTATACAATATTTTAGCTTTATCTGCTTTGCCCTGTGTGTGTATTACTTGTTTCACCTGACGGCCCCTGCACTGATGTTACTGGGAGGGCTGATTGTGCTGTCTTTTTTTTACGCAGTGCCGCTTTACACTTCCGTAAGGAATATCCGGAATTCACCGGGAATAAAGATTTTTATTGTGGCCCTGGTGTGGAGTGGAGTTACGGTACTGTTACCCCTGGTGGATAATTATGAAGTGCTCATTTCCGGGAAAGGTTTTGCCCTGGATGCTGGTATAGAGTGGTTACAGCGTTGCCTTTTTATTGTAGTGTTGACAATTCCCTTTGAGATACGGGATATGACCGTCGATGACCTTTCCCTGGGGACCATTCCCCAGAAAGTGGGTGTTAAACGTGCAAAATCGCTGGGTATTTTCCTGCTGTGCCTTGTCCTGGTGCTTGAACTGCTGAAGCGGAATAGTTTGTGGCAGGACGCGGTATCCATGTTCATAATATTGGTCCTGACAATGCTTGCGCTGGTATTTTCCAGGGAGAAACAGAACAAATATTACTGTAGTTTCCTGGTGGAAGGCATACCTGTTCTATGGGGAGTATTGTTGCTGATATTGAAAGGGTTTGAGATAAATTAGTTAATTTTAGATGCATTTAAAATCTTGAAAAATGAAATATTTGCTGCTAATCTTTTGCTGCCTGTTCGGTTTTAGTGCCCGGGGACAGGTGAGGGAAGTGGACATTACCACGATGAGTAAAAAAGACCTGCCCGGTAAATTTTTGGTGGATGTTCGAACACCTGAAGAGTTTGCCGAGGGGCATATCCAAGGGGCTTTGAACCTGGATTATTCGGCTTCCGGTTTTGTGGGGCAGTGGAAAGGTATAGACCGGGAAACGCCTGTTTACCTGTATTGCAGAACGGGTAAACGGAGTGCCAAAGCTTCTGAAATACTGGATTCACTCGGATTTGAAAAGATATACAATCTGAAAGGCGGATATCTTGCCTGGGACAAAGCACAAAAAAAGAAAGCACGAAACAAGTAAAAAACGGACACCGAAATGCAGCAATTTCAATGGTGTCCGTTTTTTAAAGGTGATTCGGTTCAGGAGACCTTTTCCAGTAAACCGGCTCTCCGGAGCAGGGCATCCGGTTTGGGTTCCTGTCCCCTGAAACGCTTATAAAGGATCATGGGGTTTTCCGTTCCGCCTTTGGAAAGGACGTTGTCTTTGAATTTGTTTGCAACTTCTTTATTAAAAATCCCCTTTTCCTTAAAAAGTTCAAAGGCGTCGGCATCGAGTACTTCTGCCCATTTGTAACTGTAATATCCGGAAGAATATCCGCCCTGGAATATGTGGGAGAAAGCGGTACTCATACAGGTTTCCGGTGTTTCCGGGTAAAGACTGGTCACGGCGAAGGTTTTCATTTCATTTTCTTTTACATCGGTGATCGATGTGGGGTCTACGCCGTGCCAGCTCATGTCCAGCAGGCCGAAACTCAGTTGTCGTAAAGTTTGTATGCCTTCCATAAAGCTGGACGAATCTTTGATTTTCTGTATGAATTCCATAGGAAGGTCTTCCCCGGTTTCGTAGTGTTTGGCAAAGAGTTGCAAAGCTTCTTTTTCATAACACCAGTTTTCGAGGACCTGGCTGGGGAGCTCTACAAAATCCCAGTATACGCTGGTACCGCTCAGGGAAGGGTAGGTGGTATTGGCCAGCATACCGTGAAGGGCGTGTCCGAATTCATGGAACAGTGTGGTCACCTCGTTAAAAGTAAGGAGTGAAGGCCTGGTTTTTGTGGGTTTCGTAAAATTACACACGATGGAGATGTGCGGGCGTTCGTTCACCCCGTTTTTAATGTATTGTGATTTGTAAGGGGTCATCCACGCCCCGTTACGTTTGCCGGGCCGGGGGAAAAAGTCGCCGTAGAAAAGGGCAACAAGCTTACCTTCGTTATCGGTCACTTTATAGGTTTTGACTTCTTCATGGTATTTGTCGATATCGTGAACTTCTTCAAAATTGAGGTCATAAAGCCTGTTGGCGACGGTAAATGCCCCGTTGATTACATTTTCCAGCTTGAAATATGGCTTTAGCTTTTCGTCGTCGAGATCAAAAAGCTTTTGTTTGAGTTTTTCAGTGTAATAGGCGCCGTCCCATTTTTGTAACTGGTCTATGCCGTCCTGTTCACGGGCAAATTCCTGTAGTTGTTCAAATTCCTTTTGAGCCGCGGGTTTTGCTTTTTCGAGGAGTTCATTGAGAAAATCGTTTACCTTTTGAGGGGTTTCGGCCATGCGTTCTTCCAGGACGAAATGCGCGTGGGTTTTATAACCGAGGAGATTAGCCCTTTCGAAACGAAGCCGGGCAATTTTCAGTACAATGTCCCGGTTGTCCAGGTCATCGCCATGAAAGGCCTTGCTTCCTGAGGCCAGTAACATTTTTTTACGAAGCTCGCGATTGTCCGCATAGGTCATGAAGGGGAGAAAACTGGGGTAATCGAGTGTGAACAGCCAGCCTTCCCTGTCTTTACTTTCCGCAAGGTTTCTGGCTGCTTCGATTGCTCCTTCCGGAAGCCCGGAAATATCTTTTTCATCGGTGAGGTGCAGTTCGAACTTGTTGGTTTCCGCAAGGACGTTTTCCCCGAATTTAAGGCTCAGAGAGGAGAGCTGCTTGTCAATGTCCCGGAGTTGTTTTTGCTTTTCTTCGGGAAGTGCGGCACCGTTTCGTGCAAAACTTTTATAGCGCTTTTCAAGCAGTGTCTGTTGTTCAGTATTGAGATCAAGATTTTCCCTTTGGTGGTAAACGGTTTCTATGCGTTTAAAGAGTTCCTTGTTGAGGCGTATGTCATTCCCGAATTCCGCCAGCAGGGGGGAAACCTCCCGGGCGAGTTTCTGGATTTCCTCGTTGGTCTCGGCACTGTTGAGGTTAAAGAACATGCTGGTAATCCTGTCGAGGAACTCACCGGCATAGTCCATGGCCGCGATGGTGTTCTCAAAAGTCGGTGCTTCAGTGTTGGAAGTGATCCGGTCGACTTCATTTTTGGCATTTTCGATTTCATTTTTAATAAGCGGTAAGTAATCTCCGGGGTTTATTTTGCTAAAGGGAGCAAAGCCGTAGGGAGTATTGAATAATTCTTTGGTGCTGTGCATAAATACTTGTTTTTGCGATCTACGAATATAGGGTATAAGGGTGAGAAGAAAAAGCGGTAAATGGGCGGGATCAGATTTTGGATGTGAGATATGAGAAGTAAGACAGCAGAACATAGGGAGTAAGACCTGCGATCTATGAAAGTTACTGGTCTTTTTATTTTTTTGTAAATAAGACAGACAGGAAACCCGAAATGATCCCGGGTTTACGATGTATCAGTCTCGCGTGCAACCTTGCAACTTTCAACCCAAAAACATTCGTGTATTGGTGGTGAAACAAAACCGGAAACTTACAACAAGCTAAAAGCTCCACATTTGATCCTGATCCGTTTAAGATTCTCCCTGTTGTCCGTGTAATAGTGAAGGAAACAAAAAGGAGCTGCCCTTAAAAGGGCAACTCCTTGGAATTACTGTGCTTATTAAATTAACATTTACATGTTAAACTACCCCAAAAATAAACAACAGTAAAAGTCTAAACCAACCATGAATCTTAAAACAACTAACTAATCTAAAACTATACAGTATCAAGTGTATTGTTTATATTTGTCATTCTTCCCTTACGGTGTCAAAGAATTACAGTTCAAATATCCAACATGTTTCCTTTTTCGGGATTTTGGAAATTATTTCATTTGAAAAAATCGATAAAGTGTGCGATTTTATCGATAAAATGCATTTTTTTTGGTGTAAAGAGTGGTAGTACTGATAGGAGATGTATCTCTGTTTAGAGGATAGTATAGAAGGATAAAGAGGGGATTTATATTGTATGCGAGATCTTTATTGGTACTGCTATAATTCTATAGCCACACCAAAGCATTAATCTGTAATATAATTGGGCAAAATTACTGAGGGGAGAAAACCCACTTCCGCGGATGGAAAATAGAATAAGGGGCTTTGTAATGAGAAAGTTTTTGGTTAAACCCTTTTTCTGATGTATGGCACGGTAGCGGGTTGTATTGTCTAAAATTTTAGGGGGCGAATACTACAAATATACAGACGGCAAATTTTTAACTTTAAGGGTGCCGTCTACCGTGTATTTACGGTTTGTAGCACATTAAGGTGTCGTAATCGCAATAAGTGCCGTTTGGACAGGAATATGAACCGTCGGATTCCAGCTTGCAGGCATAGCCCCCACGGATGAGTCCCTGTTCTTTTTTACTCAGTTTTTTTGCGCCGTCTAAGTTTAGAATGCTTTTTAACATGATTAAGAATTTGGATTAATATTTATCCCTGAACATTTAGAGACACTCAGGGGTTTGTGTCTGTTTTGTATAGCTACACCCTTTGTAGTTTAAATTGAAGATATTGCAATTCCTGTGTTTTTATGTACAGGAAATGAAATATATTAGAAAAGTAGTGTTCTTGTAAGAATAAAAAGTAAAGTTTTTATACTAAATGATATTAGAATAAGAAGATTAAAGCAGAGAAGTTATAGGGGGATGTGAAAAAACTTCTCTGTCTTACCCGGAACTATTTGCCAAATACATTGCAATCGGGTTCGCAAGACCATTGACCGGTTTCCGGATGACGGCATGGCACGTAGCCATCATATTCATCACACTTTGGGGCATTTCCGCCCTTAATGGTTATTTGTTGTTGTTTGGGGAGTTTTGTTACACCGTTTAAATTTAGAATTGACTTTAACATTAGTAACGTTTTAAAATTAATACTTATCTGAACATTTAGAGACACTCAGGACATGTGTCTATATTGTAGTTTGAGATGAAAAATCTGATCATAAGCAAATTAGTGAAAAAAAATGAGGTGATTGATGTTTTTGGTATGGTTTAACATTTAAAATCTATAAACATGAAAATAAGAAGTCTAAGTGGCTTATAAAAAAATCGCCCAGGAACTCGAGTCCCTGGGCGATTTAGTTTTTTGATTTGAGAAAAGACTTATTCTACGTCCCAAAAGATTCTTGTGGATAGCTCATCACCTCCCATTGCGGAAGCTGCAGCTGAATAATTGTCCGAATTACGACTGGTTTCGGCAGTAGGATAAGTATAACGACGCGGTGTTGGTAGTTTAGATTGGGCTGTGATTCCCAACTCTGGAAAGCCTAACCTTCTATATGTAGTCCAGCCTTCAAACGGTCTGTTAAAAAGTGCTATCCATTTTTGGGTAGCTATCTTTTCTTTCCAATCACCTTGTGCTGTAGAATAAGCTACATCAGGATTAGAAAGATAATCGGATGCTTCATCAGATGAACCCGTCCAGTATTCTACAGATGCAGCAACCGCATTATCGTAGTGCTCTTCGGCATTTCCTCCTACTGCATAACCTCTTTCTACGGCTTCCGCGAGCAAGAATTCTACCTCGCTGTATTCGAAAAGGATTCCTTCAAGTGTGGGATCATCAAATATAGCCCCGATTTGTGTGCTGTTACCCCAGGTATTTCCGCCGGCGGAAAATTCTCCTCCTTCATATACACCCTCACCTAAATTCTGTTTAAAATAAATGGGACGCCTAGGGTCTTCAAGATCATTCATAATATCAACAATGGTGTTGGCAGATACGAAATCTGTTCTCCCACTCTGTACGAGATCTTCCCATAATGGGTTTGTATTAGGAGCGCCAGCTTCATATTGAATTGTTGCATTGTCGCTATTCGAGGTGAAAACTCCAGCAGCAACTGCTTCCTCTGCCATTGTTTTTGCTTTGGCATTGTCCAGATCGGCATAACGGAGGGCAATACGTAATTTTAAAGAATTACCAAACTTTTTCCACAGTTCAATATTTCCGCCATATATAAGATCTTCATCTGAAAATCCGGTATATTCTGAATTTAAAGAAGCTATTGCATTATCCAGACGGACAATCAAATCTTCATAAATCTCGGCATCATCATCATAAACAGGAGTTAAATTATTCTCAAGATCTAAGGCTTCTGTGTAAGGAACATCTCCAAAGGAATCAACAAGTACATGGTATGCATAGATTGTGAGAATTTCAATCATGGCAGATTCGTTTGCTAATTCTTCAGGAGCTATTTTGGGGTCATTGGTATTCGCAACTATTGTAGCCGCCTCATCCAGGTCTTTTAAAACATCGCGATAAAGTTCTCGCCAATGACTTTCCGGAACTGCCCGTGTTCTTAGGTTGTAGTTCGCTTCGTCCGTATATGTGGTTGTAGTCCAGTACTGTGCGAAAAATCTAAAAGCACTTCTGTTAACACTGGTATGTACCATTTCATCAAACAGGGCTTTAGTTGCTGTGGGGAATAAGGTCTCCGCAGTAACTTCCTGTGGTTTTTTCGAATCTGTATTTAGCCCATCATCCATATTTGAGCATGATATGCTAAATACAATTATGAATATATATAAGAGTTTTTTCATTACTTATTTGTTTAGAATTGAAGTCTGACATTAAATCCATACTCTTTAGTTGTAGGCATTGGAGCTGACTGAATTCCTTGCCAGTTCCCTGAACTTAAACCTGCTTCAGGGTCGGAGTAGGGAATGTTCTTGTCAATTATCCATAAGTTTCTTCCTATAGCTGAAAGTGTAACATTTTGGAAAGGTAACTTTTCCAGCATTTTAGATGGAAGAGAATAAGAAAGCGTAACCTCTCTTAACTTTATGTAACTGGCATCATAAATGTGGGCCGCATTTGGTCCTCCTGTACCATTGGCATAATATCCCAAGACATTTCTGTAATCTTCCATGCTACCTCTTGTAGTATTGGGGGACCCGTCGGGGTTTACACCTGGTAAAATAATACCACCGCTATTAGCAGCGTAAGTGCCGTCAGCATTTTGAACTATAGGGTCTCTTTTTGGATTTCCAAGGTCATTAAGCCCTGCTGTTTCTGGGGTTATACCGGTGGCATGACCATACCACGAATCCAAAGAGAATATGTCTCCACCTCTTTGAACATCAATGAGGAAGCTGAATGAAAGGTTTTTATAGCTTAGGGTGTTTTGGACCCCTCCTTTCCAGTCTGGGTTTATGTTTCCGATAGGTTGCGGAGTGCTGTCTACCAAATATGCTCCGGATTCAGGATCAACTACACGCTCTCCATTGAGGTACACAAAGTTTGATCCCCAGATTGAGCCGTATTGCTTTCCTACAGTTGCGTTGATAGAAACTCCTCCCTGGAAACTTGCCATTTCATAATTGTTAACTCCTTCATACAGAGATACTACTTCACTCTGGTTTTTATACCAGTTAACGTTAATCTTCCATTCAAAGTCTTCTGTTCTTATAGGAGAACCGTATAAATTTAATTCCAGTCCTTTGTTTTCAATTTCTCCTGAATTGACCCATTTGAAAGAAGCTCCTGTAGCATCTGAAACCCTAACAGGTTGGATCTGATCTTTGGAGTTATTTTTATATGCTGCAAAATCAAATCCTAAACGTCTGTTAAAGAATGCCATTTCCAGACCTGCCTCTAAACTTTGGGTGGTTTCATTTTTCAACTGTCTATTGTTTACATAGGTAGCTGAAGAGAACATGGGTACTCTGAAGTTAGTAGGAGCGTCAAATACCGTATAAACAGATAAAGGAGGAGCATAGTTTCCAACTTCAGCATAATTCATCCTTAGTTTACCAAAAGTAAGCCAGTTACTATCTATCAGATTAGAGAATAAAAATGCTGTAGAAGCAGAAGGATAGAAGTAAGTATTATCATCAGTTGGCAGCGTAGAGGATTTATCTATACGCCCAGTTAAATCTAAAAACAGAAGATCGTTATAACCAAAAGAGAGGCTGGTGAAGTAGCCATCAGCTACCAATTCCGAATGTTCCTCTAGTGGTGGCTCTAACAAGTTTACCGAATTGGATAAAGAATATAACCCTGGTATTATTAGGCCGCCGTTTGTCTCTGCTGTAATATAATCTTGTTTGAGAGTCCTTTTGGTGGCGCCTATAGTCCCGTTAAAGTTAAATTTCTCACTAAAATCCTTTTTGAAATTAACTAAAAGATCATAGTTTAATTCAGTATAATTTCCATTGTACCTGCTATATTCTGAGACATCTTTACTTCCTACAGCTATTCTTTCCTCTCTTAAGTCGCTGTATGTGTCTAAGGAAACACGGGCAGTGGCAGAAATCCAGTCATTTACCTGATAATCCAAACTAATATTACCAAACAATCTATTCCTGGTGTCCGTTTGATAATTTTCGTAACGTTCCCAATAAGGGTTGTCCGTATAAAGAGGGAAAAGGTATTTGTCACTTTGAGGGTTAATAGAAGCATAGTTCCATGTGACATTTCTACCAGTTGCAAAATATGCTTCTCTTTGGTCTTTGAAGTCTACATTGGCCTGATTCCACTGACGCATGCTTTGTAAAATGTTTCGGCCGTTATACCCGGTACCTTCGCGCCCTTTACCATCGGTTTTAGTAAACGTTGCCTTTACAGAAGCTGTGAGCTTGTCTGTAAAAGAATGAGAACCATTGAAATCAATAGTATTTCTTTTTAGTTTACTGTTTGGTAATAAACCTTCTTGATTCAGGTTGGTGTATCCCAGACGAAATGATCCCTTTTCATCACCTCCTGCCAATGACACGCTGTTGGTAAGTGTCGTTGCAGTTTGAAATAAAAATTCTGGGCCGTTTTCTGCAGCAACCCATGGAGTGGCTGTCATATAATTTGGAGATTCCGGATAAAAAGCATCCCATTGGTAGACCATTAAGTTTGGATCGAAAGGACCTCCGTAAGATGCGTCTTCACTAAAAGGGACCACCTGTTCTTTAACTCCGTCACCATCAATATCAAAATCATTAAAATATGATTCTCCGTCATCTCCATAGAATTTGGAATATCCCGCTCCGTATTCTTTTTGATATTTGGTAAAAGTATCTTTGTCATAAGTGCCAAAAGTGATTCCGGAATTAATAGTCACTCCTATGCCTTTACGATTTTTACCTTTTTTTGTTGTAATAATGATGGCACCGTTAGCAGCCCTTGAACCATATAGGGCGGTGGCGGCAGCACCTTTAAGTACGTTTATGCTTTCGATGTCTTCGGGATTGACATCCATTGCGGCATTACCATAGTCATACCCTCCATTACCGGCTCTTTGATTGTCAGTATTGGTGTTGGAGTTACTAATAGGAGTACCGTCAATAACAAAAAGTGCCTGGTTATTACCGGTAATTGAGGAATATCCGCGTAATACTACGTTTGAAGATCCTCCTAATGTACTACTTCTTTTAACACTCAATCCGGCAACTTTACCTGAAAGAGAGTTGACAAAGTTGGTTTCTTTGGCTGTATTTACTTGATCTCCTCCTACTTCCTGAGTTGCGTATCCAAGAGATTTTTTCTCTCTTGAAATCCCCAGAGCCGTAACCACAACTTCATCTAACGCCTGGGCATCTTCTTCTAATTCTATATTTATGGTAGAAGAAGCACCAACCACCACCTCGGCAGTTTTCATACCGATATAAGAGACTGCAAGGGTTTCTCCTTCGCCGACGTTGATGGTAAAGTTACCGTCAAAGTCGGTTTGGGTCCCTGTATTGGTCCCTTTTATCAGAACATTTGCTCCGGGCAACGGCATACCGCGCACGTCAGTCACCGTTCCGGAAACCGCTTTTTCCTGTGCAAGACCTATCTGCACCATTAACGCCAAAAAAAGCGTCAAAATTCCGCTAAGTTTTGTTCTCATGTTTTGAAAATTATTTTGAATTAGTGCCCCAAATATGTGGAAAAAACCTAACGGTAACAATTTATTAACAACACCTATGAATAAAACGCAAAATCGATATATCTAAATATTAACTTAAATTTTAGTATTCTTATGTTAAAATATGATAAAATATGCTTTTTATTTCTTTTTTTGTTTTAAAATATAGGCTTATTTGTAAAAATTAACCATTATGATTTAGATGTTAATTTTTTTCTTTTTAGTAAGAAAAGTTGTCGTTTGATGTGAATTTATTGTAAAATAGCCGACTCTTGTGAAAGTTTCAGGAAATAAAGGTTTTAAAGGTGATTTTTATAACGCTTGAAGATGTTGTTATAGTGTGTTGTTGTATGTTTGTTGTTTGGAGGGTTGGGCGAAGAAGTTTTTCAGATAGGTGTGCCGTTGTAATTTGTTTCGAAGAAGGTGTTTTCTTAACCAGGGAAAAGTGTTGTTTTTTGTGTCGGGGTGTTGAGGGAAAAGCTTGTCCGGGTATTGAGAAAAAGAAAAAGAGGTGTATCTGGAAGAAAATTAATTGTTTATGATTTGAATTATTGGAAAATATTTCTACCTTTGCCACCCTCTAAAAAGAGGGTTAATATAATTTAAACTATTATCGTAAAGTAAATTATGCCAACAATTTCACAATTAGTACGAAAAGGAAGAGCCAGGATTACCAAGAAGAGTAAATCGGTTGCTTTGGATTCGTGCCCTCAGCGAAGAGGGGTTTGTACGCGTGTTTACACTACTACACCTAAAAAGCCGAACTCCGCGATGCGTAAGGTTGCTCGTGTGCGTTTGACGAATGGTAATGAAGTGAACGCGTATATCCCGGGTGAGGGTCACAATCTCCAGGAGCACTCGATAGTATTGGTAAGAGGCGGAAGGGTTAAAGACCTGCCGGGTGTAAGGTATCATATTGTGCGTGGTGCACTCGATACTGCCGGTGTGCAAGGAAGGACGCAACGAAGGTCTAAATACGGAGCTAAACGTCCGAAAGATAAGAAGTAGTCGTTTTGGTTTCCGTGGAGATGTATTATATATGGTGTCTCCTTTGTGAAAAGACGCGTTTCGTCTTTGTTTGAAAAAAAAGGTCAAAAAACAATTAAAGAAAAGACATGAGAAAAAGAAAGGCAAAAAAGAGACCTCTTCTGCCGGACCCCAGGTTTAACGATCAGCTGGTGACTCGTTTTGTTAATAATCTGATGTGGGACGGGAAGAAGTCTGTAGCATTCAAGGTATTCTATGATGCCATAGATATCGTGGAAGAGAAAAAACAGAATGAAGATAAAACTGCCCTGGAACTCTGGAAAGATGCGTTGTCTAACGTGATGCCGCACGTAGAGGTGAGAAGCCGTCGTGTGGGTGGGGCTACGTTTCAGATCCCTATGCAGATCAGGCCGGACAGGAAAGTGTCGATGGCTATGAAATGGCTTATCGGGTTCGCCCGGAAAAGGAATGAAAAATCCATGGCGCAGAAACTTGCGGCAGAAGTCCTGGCAGCAGCTAAGGAAGAAGGTGCCGCAGTGAAGAAAAGAGTAGATACACACAGAATGGCTGAGGCTAATAAAGCATTCTCTCACTTTAGATTTTAATTGCTAAGAACATAATTATAAAATGGGAAGAGATTTAAAATATACGAGAAATATCGGTATTGCCGCGCACATTGATGCCGGGAAAACTACAACTACAGAACGGATATTGTTCTATACCGGTGTTAGTCATAAAGTAGGTGAGGTGCACGACGGGGCTGCGACAATGGACTGGATGGAGCAGGAGCAGGAGCGTGGTATTACCATTACTTCGGCTGCTACTACCTGTAGCTGGAATTTCCCCATGGAAAATGCTCAGCCTACTCCGGAAACAAAACCGTATCACTTTAATATAATAGATACTCCCGGCCACGTGGATTTTACGGTGGAAGTGAACCGATCCCTGAGAGTGCTCGACGGATTGGTTTTTTTGTTTAGCGCCGTTGACGGTGTGGAGCCGCAATCTGAAACCAACTGGAGGCTTGCTGATAATTATAAGGTGCCCAGGATGGGCTTTGTGAATAAAATGGACCGCCAGGGATCTAACTTCCTTAATGTGTGTAAGCAGGTTAAGGATATGTTGGGGTCTAATGCGGTGCCGATTGTGCTCCCTATCGGGGAAGAGGCCGATTTCAGGGGTATTGTTGACCTTATTAAGAACAGGGCGGTAGTATGGCATGATGAAAATTTCGGTTCTACATTCGATGTAGTGGATATACCGGAAGATATGAAAGAAGAAGTAGGGGAATACAGGGCACATCTTATAGAAGCTGTTGCGGAATATGATGAGAACCTGATGGAGAAATTCTTTGAGGATGAGAATTCCATCACCGAAGATGAAATTCATGCTGCCCTGCGTGCTGCGGTTATGGATATGAGCATCATACCCATGATCTGCGGTTCTGCATTTAAGAATAAAGGTGTGCAGTTCCTTCTGGATGCTGTGTGCAGGTACCTGCCTTCTCCTTTGGATAAGGATGCGATTGTAGGTGTTAATCCGGGTACGGAAGAAGAAGCTTCCCGGAAACCGGATGTTAATGCACCTTTTGCAGCGCTTGCATTTAAAATTGCTACCGATCCTTTTGTTGGACGATTGGCATTCTTCAGGGCTTATTCAGGGAAACTGGATGCCGGTTCCTATGTGTTGAATACGCGTTCCGGTAAAAAGGAAAGGATTTCCCGTATCTATCAGATGCATTCCAATAAACAAAATGCTATTGATTCCATTGCTGCCGGAGATATCGGTGCAGCCGTAGGGTTTAAGGATATTAAAACCGGAGATACGCTTTGTGATGAAAAGAACCCTATTGTTCTGGAGAGCATGGAGTTCCCGGAACCGGTGATCGGTATTGCCGTAGAGCCTAAAACCAAGGCAGATGTGGATAAGCTGGGGATGGCGCTTGCCAAACTGGCTGAAGAAGACCCTACTTTCCAGGCTAAAACAGATGAAGTTTCCGGACAAACCATTATATCGGGAATGGGAGAGTTGCACCTGGATATAATCGTAGATAGGCTGAAACGTGAATTTAAGGTTGAGGTGAATCAGGGGCTGCCGCAGGTAGAGTACAAGGAAGCTATCACTGCTACTGCAAACCACAGGGAGGTTTATAAGAAACAAACCGGTGGACGCGGTAAGTTTGCGGATATTGTCTTTACCATGGAGCCTGCCGAAGAAGGTAAGACCGGCCTCGAATTTGTCAATGTGATCAAGGGTGGTAACATCCCGAAAGAATATATCCCCTCCGTTGAGAAAGGGTTTAAAGAGGCTATGAAAAATGGTCCTTTGGCCGGATTTGAAATGGATGCCATGAAGGTAACGCTCAAGGATGGGTCTTTCCACCCGGTGGATTCCGATTCCCTTTCTTTTGAGTTGGCTGCAAAACTGGGATATAAAGTGGCTGCGAAGGCTGCGCGTGCCGTGTTGATGGAGCCTATAATGAAGCTGGAAGTACTCACTCCCGAAGAAAACATGGGAGATGTTGTGGGAGACCTTAACCGTCGTCGCGGACAAGTGAACAACATGGACGACAGGGCGGGTTCAAAAGTGATAAAAGCACTGGTGCCGATGTCTGAAATGTTTGGTTATGTAACTGCATTGAGGACCTTGTCTTCAGGTAGGGCAACTTCGACTATGGAATTTTCTCACTATGCAGAAACTCCGCCGAATATAGCAGAAGAAGTGGTTAAGAAAGCAAAAGGGGTTGAAGCTTAAATTTTACGAAAATGAGTCAGAAAATAAGAATAAAATTAAAATCATACGATCACAATTTGGTGGACAAATCTGCAGAGAAGATCGTGAAAACGGTAAAGACTACCGGGGCTGTGGTAACGGGGCCTATTCCGTTGCCAACCCATAAAAAACTGTTTACGGTACTGCGTTCACCGCACGTGAATAAAAAGTCAAGGGAGCAGTTTCAGTTGAGTTCTTATAAGAGGTTGCTGGATATTTACAGCTCCTCTTCCAAAACGATCGATGCGTTGATGAAGCTTGAGCTGCCTAGTGGAGTTGAAGTGGAGATCAAGGTTTGATGATCGTCTGACCCGGGAAAATTGGTCCCGGCGACATGTCCGGAGCGTTTCGCAAAGGAAAAACGGAAACAAAAAATATATTCAGGGTTGAAATATGTTTTTTGACCCTGAATTTTTTGGAATAGTAAATTAAAGTAGTAACAAAACGGTTGGGTTTGGGTTGCGGGTATAAACCGCAGCGGAATCTAATCAAAAATCAAAAATCAGTATGTCTGGGTTAATTGGTAAAAAGATTGGCATGACCAGCATTTTTGACGAGAACGGGAAGAATGTTCCGTGTACCGTTATTGAAGCAGGTCCATGCGTGGTTACCCAAGTCAGAACCAATGAGGTTGACGGGTATGAGGCTCTTCAGCTTGGTTTCGATGACAAGGCAGAAAAACGTGCTAACAAGGCCGAGTTGGGCCACTTTAAAAAAGCAGGGGTTTCGCCTAAGAAAAGGATCGTCGAGTTCCAGGGCTTTGAAGGAGAATTTAAATTGGGCGATACCATAACGGTAGAACACTTTACAGAAGGTGAGTTCGTCGATGTGGTGGGTACGTCCAAAGGAAAAGGTTTCCAGGGTGTGGTTAAACGACACGGTTTTGGCGGAGTAGGACAAGCTACTCACGGTCAGCATAACCGTTTAAGAGCGCCCGGGTCTATAGGTGCGGCATCTTATCCTTCCAGGGTGTTCAAAGGAATGCGAATGGCCGGCAGGACTGGAGCTGAAAAAGTAACAGTAGAAAACCTGAAAGTGTTGAAAGTGGTTCCGGAAAAGAACCTTGTAGTTGTTAAAGGCTGTGTTCCGGGGCATAAAAACGCTTACGTAATAGTTCAGAAGTAATGGAAGTAGCAGTATTAGATATAAACGGAAAAGAAACAGGCAGAAAAGCGAAGCTTTCTGATGCTGTTTATGCAATAGAGCCAAACAATCATGCTGTTTATCTCGATGTGAAGCGTTATCTGGCCAATCGGCGTCAGGGAACACATAAATCCAAGGAAAGAGGGGAGATTGCCGGAAGTACCAGGAAGATCAAAAAGCAAAAGGGAACCGGTACCGCACGTGCGGGCAGCATAAAATCCCCCATATTTGTTGGAGGAGGGAGAATCTTTGGCCCGAGGCCGAAAGATTACACGCAGCGGCTTAATAAAAATGTAAAGCGACTTGCTCGTAAATCTGCCCTGAGCATGAAGGCAAAGGAAGAAGCGATCGTTGTTTTGGAGAACTTCAATTTGGATGCTCCCAAAGTCAAAGATTTTACTTCTGTCCTGAAAGCCTTAGGGTTAGAGAACAAAAAATCGCTGTTTGTATTGGGTGAGCCAAATAAAAATGTATATTTGTCGTCACGCAATTTAAAAACTTCCGAGGTTGTAAATGTCTCAGAATTAAGCACTTACAAGATATTAAATGCAAGTAATGTAGTGCTTCTTGAAGGTGCGTTGGAAGGAATTGAGTCGAATTTAAGCAAATAAGGGAACCATGAGTGTGTTAATAAAGCCTATTATTACGGAAAAAGTGACCGCCGACAGCGAAATTTATAATCGTTATGGTTTCATTGTAGACAGGAATGCCAATAAGTTGGAGATTAAAGATGCTGTAGAAGCAGCCTATGGTGTTTCTGTAGAGAAGGTTCGAACCATGAATTACGGTCCTGAAAGAAGTGTGCGCTATACCAAAGCCGGTATTCAGTACGGCAAGACCAACGCTTTTAAAAAGGCGATTGTTCAGGTAGCAGAAGGAGATACTATTGATTTTTATAGTAATATATAAGGAAAGACAAAAATGTCAGTTAGAAAATTAAAACCGATAACCCCGGGGCAGCGTTTTAGAGTAGTAAACGGATTTGACGCGATTACTGCTGATAAGCCGGAGAAGAGCTTGCTCGCTCCGTTAAAAAAGTCCGGGGGAAGAAACAGTCAAGGAAAAATGACCATGCGCTACAGAGGTGGTGGTCATAAGCGGAAGTATCGTGTTGTAGATTTCAAGAGAGATAAGGTTGGCGTAGAAGCTACCGTGGAGTCTATTCAATACGACCCGAACAGAACGGCGTTTATTGCGTTGCTGAAATACAGTGATGGTGAGAAGCGATATGTGATCGCCCAAAACGGTTTAAAAGTCGGACAGACCGTGGTTTCCGGTCCGGGAGGTGCTCCTGAGATAGGAAATGCGATGCCGTTGTCTGACCTTCCGTTGGGGACAGTGATTTCTTGTATAGAACTACGTCCGGGACAGGGGGCTGTTATGGCTCGTAGTGCCGGTGCCTTTGCGCAATTAATGGCAAGGGAAGGAAAATATGCTACGGTTAAACTCCCTTCCGGGGAAACCAGGCATATTCTTGGGGCGTGTTATGCTACTATCGGAGTGGTGTCTAATTCAGATCATCAGCTGGTTATATCCGGTAAAGCGGGTAGGAAGAGATGGCTTGGAAGAAGGCCGAGAACAAGACCTGTTGCAATGAACCCGATAGATCACCCGATGGGTGGTGGTGAAGGAAGGGCTTCCGGAGGACATCCGAGGTCCAGAAACGGAGTTCCGGCCAAAGGCTTTAAAACCCGTTCCCGAACCAAGGCAAGTAATAGGTATATTGTAGAACGTAGAAAGAAATAAAAGAAATCACAGATGGCACGTTCGTTAAAGAAAGGACCTTACGTTCACTATAGTTTGGAGAAAAAGGTGCAGCAAAACATAGAGTCAGGAAAGAAAACGGTTATTAAAACCTGGTCCAGGGCTTCTATGATAACACCGGATTTTGTTGGGCAGACTATAGCAGTACATAATGGTCGTCAGTTTGTTCCCGTATATGTTACGGAAAACATGGTGGGACATAAGTTAGGAGAATTTTCGCCGACAAGGTCCTTCAGGGGGCACGCCGGTGCAAAGAATAAAGGAAAAAAATAATAGGAGGCTATGGGAGTTCGCAAAAGACAAAGAGCAGAGCAAATAAAGGAAGCTAAGAAGAGCTTGGCGTTTGCAAAGTTGAATAACTGCCCTACTTCGCCCAGAAAAATGCGCCTTGTTGCGGATTTGGTAAGGGGTCAGAAAGTAGAAAAAGCGCTTGCTATTTTGAAGTTCAGTCAAAAGGAGGCATCCCGTCGTCTGGAAAAGCTTTTGCTTTCGGCAATCGCTAACTGGCAGGCAAAGAACGAAGATGCCAATATAGAGGAAGCAGACCTGTTTGTAAAAGAAATCCGCGTGGATGGAGGAAGTATGTTGAAAAGGCTTCGTCCCGCTCCGCAGGGTCGTGCACACAGGATCAGGAAACGTTCCAACCATGTAACACTGGTGCTTGGAGCTAATAATAACACACAAAGCTAAGAGATAAATGGGACAAAAGACAAATCCAATCGGAAATCGCCTTGGTATTATCAGAGGATGGGAGTCCAACTGGTATGGAGGTAAAAACTACGGTGATAAAATCGCCGAAGACGATAAGATAAGAAAATATGTTCATGCTCGTTTATCGAAAGCCAGTGTTTCCAGGGTAATTATTGAGCGTACCCTGAAGCTTGTAACCGTTACTATCACCACCGCACGTCCCGGTATTATAATCGGTAAAGGCGGCCAGGAGGTAGACAAGCTGAAAGAAGAGCTCAAGCAGATTACCGACAAAGAGGTCCAGATCAACATCTTTGAGATCAAAAGACCGGAATTGGATGCCAATCTCGTGGCAGCAAGTGTCGCCCGTCAGATAGAAAGCAGGATCAGTTACAGGCGTGCGATAAAAATGGCTATTGCTGCGGCGATTAGAATGAATGCAGAAGGAGTGAAAGTACAGATATCCGGTCGTTTGAACGGTGCTGAAATGGCGCGTTCCGAAGCGTATAAAGAAGGCAGGATACCGTTGTCAACTTTCAGGGCTGATATTGATTATGCACAAGCCGAGGCACACACTACTTATGGTAGGCTCGGTGTTAAGGTGTGGATCATGAAAGGCGAGGTTTACGGCAAGAGAGAATTGTCCCCGCTCGTTGGAATGTCCAAAAAGCAGGGCGGAAAAGGCGGAGGCAAAAAAGCGCGTCGCAGAAAGTAATTTTTTAAAGTAGGAAAAAATGTTACAGCCAAAGAAAACCAAATATCGTAAACAGCAGAAAGGACGTATGAAAGGAGATTCCCAGAGAGGACATCAGCTTTCTAACGGAATGTTTGGCATAAAATCTCTGGATTCGTCTTTCATTACTGCCCGTCAGATAGAGGCGGCACGTATTGCAGCAACCCGTTATATGAAAAGGGAAGGGCAACTGTGGATAAAGATATTTCCGGACAAGCCGATCACCAAGAAGCCTCTTGAAGTGCGGATGGGTAAAGGTAAAGGTGCAGTAGAGTATTGGGCTGCAGTTGTTAAACCAGGTAGAATTATGTTTGAAATCGGTGGTGTGCCAATGGATGTCGCTAAAGAAGCATTGCGTCTTGCGGCCCAAAAACTTCCGGTGCGGACAAAATTAATTGTGGCAAGGGATTATTCAGCTTAATATTTGAGGAATTATGAAACAGTCAGAAGTTAAAGAATTATCTGTTGCCGAGCTGCAGGAAAAGCTTGGTGAATTCAAAAAGAATTATGCAGATCTAAAAATGGCTCATGCTATTACTCCGCTGGAAAATCCGCTTCAGCTTAGAAAAGTAAGAAGAACGGTTGCAAGATTGGCCACTGAGCTCACTAAAAGAGAATTACAATAATTCTATGCTGCTTTAAGATGGAAGAAACAAGAAAATTAAGAAAAGAAAGAATAGGTGTCGTTACCAGTAACAAAATGGAAAAATCCATAGTGGTTTCCGAGGTGAAACGGGTAAAACACCCTATGTACGGAAAGTTCGTGTTGAAGACTAAAAAATATGTCGCACACGACGAAAAGAACGATTGCAACATTGGCGATACGGTAAAAATAATGGAGACACGTCCGTTGAGTAGAACCAAGTGTTGGAGGTTAGTTGAAATCATTGAAAGAGCGAAGTAATTATGGTACAGCAAGAATCAAGATTAAAAGTAGCCGATAATACCGGGGCTAAGGAAGTTCTGGCAATTCGTGTTCTCGGAGGTACGAAAAGACGATATGCTTCTGTAGGTGACAAAATTGTGGTTACGGTAAAAGAGGCCACCCCGAACGGAAGTGTAAAAAAAGGACAAGTGTCTACGGCAGTTGTAGTTCGTACCAAAAAGGAAGTAAGAAGGCCGGACGGCTCTTACATCCGTTTCGATGACAATGCTTGCGTACTGTTGAATGCTGCCGGTGAAATGCGCGGAACGCGTGTTTTCGGGCCGGTTGCCAGGGAACTTCGCGACAAGCAGTTTATGAAGATCGTATCATTAGCACCAGAAGTGCTGTAATACATTGACAAAATGATAAAGCTAAAGATAAAATCAGGAGATACAGTAAGGGTTATTGCCGGAGACCACAAAGGAGAGGAAGGTAAGGTCCTTAAAGTAGATCGTGAAAAGAACAAAGCGGTCGTGGAGGGTGTGAACATGGTTTCCAAACATCAGAAACCAAGTGCCCAGAACCCACAGGGAGGGATCGTTAAGAAAGAAGCTCCTCTGCACATATCCAACCTGTCTTTGATAGACCCGAAATCTAAAGAGACCACAAGGGTAGGATATGAAGTAAGAGATGGCAAGAAAGTAAGAGTTTCCAAGAAATCTAATGAAGTAATTTAGTTATGGCTTACATTCCGAGATTGAAACAAGAGTACAGGGAAAGGGTAATTTCTGCTCTTACAGAAGAATTTGGATATCAGAACGTAATGCAGGTACCTAAACTGGAAAAGATCGTGATCAGCCGTGGTGTAGGAGCTGCAGTTGCCGATAAAAAACTGATAGATCACGCTGTTGACGAACTTACCATGATAACCGGGCAAAAAGCCATATCTACCGTATCTAAAAAGGACGTTGCTTCGTTTAAACTCCGGAAAGGGATGCCCATAGGGGCAAAAGTAACCCTCAGGGGAGAACGGATGTACGAATTCCTGGACAGACTGGTAACTACAGCTTTGCCAAGGGTGAGGGACTTTAACGGTATTAAGGCTACCGGTTTTGACGGAAGAGGAAATTATAACCTCGGTGTAACCGAGCAGATCATATTTCCCGAAATCGATATTGACAGGGTGAACAAAATTTCCGGTATGGATATTACCTTTGTAACCACTGCCGATACCGATAAAGAGGCAAAATCATTGTTAAGCGAATTAGGATTACCTTTTAAAAAGAACTAAGTATGGCTAAAGAATCCATGAAAGCCCGCGAGGTGAAGAGACAGAAGCTTGTTGCAAAGTATGCCGAAAAACGCAAGGCGCTGAAAGAAGCCGGCGATTATGAGGCATTGCAGAAACTGCCCAAGAATGCTTCACCGGTAAGGTTGCACAACCGTTGTAAACTCACAGGCAGACCCAAGGGGTATATGAGAGTTTTCGGTATATCTCGTGTTACCTTCCGCGAAATGGCAAACCAGGGATTGATCCCGGGGGTAAAAAAAGCAAGTTGGTAAAATTTTAACTGGTAGTAAGTTCGGCAGATGCCGAAAACTGTTACCGCAAACAGATACAGATGTATACAGATCCGATAGCAGATTATTTGACGAGAATCAGGAACGCCAACAGCGCGGGGCACAGGGTTGTGGAAATTCCTGCTTCTAACCTGAAGAAAGAGATTACCAAGATCCTGTTCGATCAGGGGTATATCCTGAGTTACAAGTTCGAAGAGAAGAGCGTGCAGGGAATCATAAAGATAGCATTGAAATACGATAAGGCCACCAAGGAACCGATTATCAGAAAAATACAGCGTATAAGTAAACCCGGGTTGCGTAAATATGTTGGCTCTGGCGATCTGCCCAGGGTATTGAACGGTCTCGGTATTGCCATCGTCTCTACTTCTCATGGAGTAATGACCAGCAAACAGGCCCAGAAAGATAACGTGGGTGGTGAAGTATTGTGTTACGTTTACTAAATTATAAAGACAAGAAAAATGTCAAGAATAGGTAAGAGTCCGATTAATATACCCGAAGGTGTTACCGTAACCATAGATGGTAGTACGGTTACCGTAAAAGGTAAATTAGGCGAATTGACCCAAGAGGTTAAAGACATTGCTGTGAAGCAAGAGGATGGACAAATTGTGATAGAAACCACTGCGGATACCAAAGACCAGATAGCAAGGAGCGGTTTGTACAGAAGCCTTATCTATAATATGGTGGAAGGGGTATCTGCCGGATTTACCAAAGAACTGGAATTGGTAGGTGTAGGATACAGGGCGAGCAACCAGGGTCAAAAACTGGATCTGGCTCTCGGTTTTTCCCATAATATAGTACTGGAACTGGCTCCTGAAGTTAAGGTGGAAACGGTGTCTGAAAAAGGGAAAAATCCCATTATAAAACTTACATCCCACGATAAGCAATTGGTAGGCCAGGTAGCAGCAAAGATCCGTTCATTCCGTAAGCCGGAGCCTTATAAAGGTAAAGGGATTAAGTTTGTCGGTGAGCAATTAAGGAGAAAAGCAGGTAAATCAGCTTAATAATTAGCATTATGGCATTATCAAAGACGGAAAGAAGACAACGTATAAAGAACAGGATCAGAAAGGTGATCAGTGGTACTGCTGAAAAACCGAGACTGGCTGTTTTTAGAAGCAATAAAGAGATTTATGCACAACTGGTAGATGATGTAAAAGGGGTTACCCTCGTAGCGGCATCTTCCAGGGATAAAGAGATCGCAGGTTCAAAAGGCACCAAAATAGAAGTATCTGCTTTGGTTGGAAAGGCAATAGCCGAAAAAGCATTGAAAGCCGGAATCGAAACCGTTTCTTTTGACAGAGGCGGGTATTTGTATCACGGAAGAGTAAAATCATTAGCAGAAGGTGCTAGGGAAGCAGGACTAAAATTCTAAGAAATTATGTTTCAGAAATACAAAAACGCAGAATTGGTAAAACCCGGCGGACTGGAATTAAAAGACCGCTTGGTTGGCGTACAGAGAGTTACTAAGGTTACCAAAGGAGGTAGAGCATTCGGTTTTTCTGCTATTGTGGTAGTTGGTGATGAAAACGGTGTTGTAGGACATGGCCTGGGCAAATCCAAAGAAGTTGCCGATGCCATATCCAAAGCCGTGGAAGATGCCAAGAAAAACCTCGTTCGTATTCCTTTGAACAAGGGAACCCTGCCGCATGAGCAAAAAGGGAAGTACGGAGGTGCCCGGGTGTATCTTCAGCCTGCTTCTCATGGTACCGGTGTTATTGCCGGAGGTGCGGTACGATCCGTGCTCGAAGCTGTGGGTGTACACGATGTATTGTCGAAATCCCAGGGGTCTTCCAACCCCCACAATGTTGTAAAAGCCACTTTCGATGCCTTGTTGCAACTGAGGGGAGCCAATACAATAGCCGTACAGCGGGGCATTTCTTTAGAAAAAGTTTTTAAAGGATAAACAAGGATAAAAATGGGAAAGATCAAAGTTACACAAGTAAAGAGCAATATTAAGCGTCCTCAGAATCAAAAGAGAACGCTGGAAGCTCTTGGCCTTAAACGAATAGGACAGGTAGTAGAACACGATGCTACGCCAAATATCCTTGGTATGGTAAATAAAGTTAAACATTTAGTTTCTGTAGAAGAGGCTTAATTAATAATATTAATATGAGCTTAAGTAACTTACAACCGGAAGAAGGTTCAGTACACAAGGACGGAAAGCGAGTTGGGCGAGGACAAGGTTCCGGAAAAGGTGGCACTGCAACACGAGGTCACAAAGGGGCCAAGTCGCGTTCCGGATACTCTAAGAAGATCGGTTTTGAAGGCGGGCAAATGCCACTTCAAAGACGTGTGCCTAAATTCGGTTTCAAAAATATAAACCGCAAAGAATACGTAGGTATAAACCTGAGTAAATTACAGGACATGGTGGACAAAGGTGTGATCACCGACACCGTGGATATGGATATTTTAATAAACAACAAAGTAGTGAAACGGTCCGACCTGGTTAAAATACTGGGCGGGGGTGAACTGAAAACAAAGTTGAAAGTATCTGTACATAAGTTTACTGCAAGTGCTAAAGCTGCCATTGAAGAGGCAGGTGGAGAAGCGGTAACTTTATAAGAAAAAACCGACCATGAAGAAATTTTTTGAGACACTAAGCAATATTTGGAAGATAGAGGAGCTTAAAAGCAGGATACTGGTAACCCTCGGGTTGCTGTTGGTATACCGCTTTGGTACACAAATAGTACTTCCGGGTATTGATTCGGTGCAACTGGCTGAACTGACCAGTAATACAGACACCGGTTTATTGGGTATTCTCAATGCATTTACAGGAGGGGCGTTTGCCAATGCTTCTGTTTTTGCACTGGGTATTATGCCGTATATATCAGCTTCTATTGTAGTGCAGTTAATGGGGATAGCTATTCCATACTTGCAAAAATTACAAAAGGAAGGAGAAAGCGGTAGGAAAACCATTAACCAGATCACCCGTTGGCTTACCATAGCCATTTGTGTGGTGCAGGCACCTGCTTATCTGTACGGTCTGGGTGCTCTAGGTGTTCCCGATAGTGCCTTCCTGCTCGGTAAAGGGCTCGATTTTATCATTCCGTCGGTTATAATTCTGGTAACCGGTACGATATTTGCGATGTGGCTCGGTGAAAAAATCACCGATAAGGGTATTGGCAATGGAATTTCATTGCTCATCATGGTTGGTATAATAGCGGTATTGCCACAGTCTTTTGTACAGGAATTCGCTTCCAGGGTCAATGAGAATAACGGGGGATTAATGTTAATCCTTATCGAACTGGTGATCTGGTTTGTGGTTATACTGGCCAGTATTATGCTGATAATGGCAACAAGACAGATACCCGTACAATATGCCAGAAGGACCACTACCGGCGGATATGAAAAAAATGTATTTGGCTCCAGGCAGTATATTCCGCTGAAGCTGAATGCCTCCGGGGTAATGCCTATCATCTTTGCACAGGCCATTATGTTTGTGCCCGGAGCGTTGGCCGGCCTGTCGAATTCCGAAGCCGCGCAGTCGGTAAAAGCTGCTTTTATGGATATTTTCGGGTTCTGGTATAATCTGGTCTTTGCATTGCTGATTATAATTTTCACGTATTTTTATACGGCTATAACTGTGCCCACGAATAAAATGGCTGATGACCTAAAGAGAAGCGGGGGCTTTATTCCCGGAATAAAACCCGGAAAAGAAACCGGGGATTATTTGGATAAAATTATGTCCCTGATAACCTTCCCCGGGTCGATATTCCTGGCAGTAATTGCCATTTTACCGGCCTTTGTAGTGAAAATCGTTGGGATGCAGCAGGGCTGGGCCCTTTTTTATGGGGGAACATCTTTGCTTATTATGGTTGGAGTAGCGATAGACACCATGCAACAAGTGAACTCCTACCTGCTCAACAGGCATTACGACGGTTTGATGAAAACAGGTAAGAACAGAAAAGTAGTAGCTTGATACAGATAAATTATGAGCTGTAGGTTTAAAATTATATAGTATAAATAATCGTAAAACCTATCTGTCGTTGGGACAGGTCATAAAAAATCAGAAATATAAATGGCTAAACAAGCAGCAATAGAACAAGACGGAACCATTATCGAAGCATTGTCTAACGCGATGTTTCGGGTAGAACTTGAAAACGGTCATGTGGTTACTGCTCATATATCCGGTAAAATGCGTATGCATTATATAAAACTGTTGCCTGGTGATAAGGTAAAACTGGAAATGAGCCCGTATGACCTTACTAAAGCTAGAATCACTTATAGGTACTAAAATAGTTTAAGGTTTAACGTTTAAAGTTCCATGCCGGTCTTAAACCTTGAACCTTGAACCTTGAACTTTGAATCATTATGAAAGTAAGAGCATCATTAAAAAAGAGAAGTCCCGAGTGCAAAATTGTGCGTCGTAAGGGGAAATTGTACGTAATTAATAAAAAGAATCCTAGATTTAAACAAAGACAAGGGTAATTATGGCAAGAATCGCAGGAGTAGATATACCAAAATACAAAAGAGGGGTTATTGGGTTGACCTATATTTTTGGAATTGGAAAAAGCAGGGCCAAGGAGATTTTGGCTAAGGCTGAAGTAAACGAAGATACCAAAGTGTCTGATTGGACCGATGACGAAATTAACCGTATTCGCGAGGCCGTAGGTGCTTATAAGATCGAAGGGGAATTGCGTTCCGAAGTACAGTTGAACATTAAACGTTTAATGGATATAGGATGTTACAGGGGTATCCGTCACAGAATCGGGTTGCCGCTAAGAGGACAGCGTACCAAGAACAATTCCAGGACAAGAAAAGGTAAACGAAAAACTGTTGCCAACAAGAAGAAGGCGACTAAATAAGTAGGGTAATATGGCAAAGTCAAATACAAAAACTTCCAGAAAACGCAAAGTCGTTGTAGAGTCTGTAGGTGAGGCGCATATTTCTGCATCATTTAACAACATTATTATATCCCTGACCAACAAGAAAGGTGATGTGATAGCTTGGTCGTCTGCCGGTAAAATGGGGTTTAAAGGATCTAAGAAAAACACCCCCTATGCCGCACAGATAGCTGCCGAAGATGCTTCGAAAATCGCACAGGAAGCTGGTCTTAGAAAGGTGAAAGTCTATGTAAGAGGACCGGGTAACGGAAGAGAGTCGGCTATCCGTACCATTCACAATGCCGGTATAGAAGTAGCGGAAATAATAGACGTTACACCATTACCGCACAACGGATGTCGACCACCGAAAAGAAGAAGAGTTTAAGTAACAAGTAAAAAAAACGGGGATAGTTAACGATTATCGAAGGATAAGCCTTAATTCATAATCATCCCCTTAAACAGATTTAACATGGCAAGATACAGAGGTCCAAAGACCAAGATCGCAAGGAAATTCGGAGAGCCGATCTTTGGAGACGACAAATCTTTTGAAAAGAAAAATTACCCTCCGGGACAACACGGAAATAACCGGCGAAGAGGGAAAAAGTCCGAATATGCTATCCAGTTGATGGAAAAGCAGAAGGCAAAATATACTTATGGTATCCTGGAGAAACAGTTCAGGAACCTTTTTGAAAAAGCTAACCGAAGCAAGGGAGTTACCGGTGAAGTTTTGCTTCAACTGTGTGAATCCCGTCTGGATAACGTAGTGTTCAGAATGGGGGTTTCTCCTTCCAGGAGAGGTGCAAGACAGTTAGTGTCACACCGTCATATTACCGTTAACGGGGAAATCGTAAACATCCCTTCATATGCTTTAAAACCCGGCGATGTTGTTGGAGTTCGTGAAAAATCCAAATCCCTGGAAGTGGTAGAGAATTCTATTGCCAACAATTCCAGTGTGTACGAATGGATAAGCTGGAACTCCGAAAAGAAAGAAGGGACCTTTGTATCTGTTCCGGAAAGAATACAGATTCCGGAAAATATCAAGGAACAATTAATCGTCGAGTTATACTCTAAATAATAATCAGACAGCTGTCGTACTATGGCAATATTCAATTTTCAAAAGCCCGATAAAGTTATAATGATCGATTCTTCCGATTTCGAAGGAAAATTTGAATTTCGTCCTTTGGAACCCGGATACGGATTGACCGTTGGTAACGCATTACGAAGAGTTTTGCTGGCTTCGTTAGATGGTTTTGCTATTACATCGGTGAAGATAGAAGGCGTGGAGCACGAATTCTCCACCATATCCGGTGTAGTAGAAGACGTTACGGAGATCATCCTGAATTTAAAACAAGTTCGTTTTAAAAGGCAGATTGACGATGTGGAGAATGAAACCGTTTCCGTCTCCATTACCGGTAAAGAACAGCTCACGGCAGGGGATTTTCAGAAATTCATTTCCGGCTTTCAGGTGCTGAACCCGGATCTGGTGATCTGCAATATGGAGCCCAATGTTAATATCAATCTGGAACTGACCATAGAGAAAGGAAGAGGTTATGTTCCGGCTGAAGAAAACAAAAAGCCCAACGTACCTATAGGAACTATCTTTACGGATTCTATCTTTACACCCATCAAGAATGTAAAGTATAGCATAGAAAACTTTCGTGTGGAACAGAAAACCGATTATGAAAAACTGGTTTTTGAAATTGTCACCGATGGTTCCATACATCCGAAAGATGCCCTGACAGAAGCGGCCAAGATACTGATCCATCACTTCATGCTGTTCTCCGATGAGCGGATAACCCTCGAAGCTGATGAAATTGCACAGACGGAAACCTATGACGAAGAGTCGCTCCATATGAGGCAGTTGCTCAAAACCAAGCTGGTGGACATGGACCTGTCAGTCCGTGCACTGAACTGCCTGAAAGCGGCGGAGGTGGATACGCTGGGCGATCTGGTATCCTTCAACAAGAACGATTTGATGAAGTTCCGGAACTTTGGTAAAAAATCCCTGACAGAACTGGAAGAACTCGTAAGTGTGAAAGGGTTGAGTTTCGGTATGGATCTATCAAAATATAAATTAGATAAAGATTAATCTTTTCCTTTTTCGAATGTATTCCCTTTACGGGGATACATTTCGGGAAAAGAACAATTAGGGAATTAAGATGAGACACGGAAAGAAAATAAACCACTTAGGTAGAAAATCGGCACACAGAAAGGCCATGCTGGCAAATATGGCGTGTTCGTTGATAGAGCATAAGCGTATTAACACCACAGTAGCCAAGGCCAAAGCGCTCAAGCAATTTATAGAACCACTGGTTACCAAGTCTAAAGAAGATACTACACACAACAGGAGGATAGTATTCAACAGACTAAGAGATAAATATGCGGTAACCGAACTTTTCAGGGATGTGGCTGTTAAGGTAGCTGATCGTCCCGGAGGATATACCAGGATCATAAAACTGGGAAATCGTCTCGGAGATAATGCAGACATGGCCCTCATTGAACTCGTGGATTACAACGAGACCTATGACGCAGGAAAACCCGCCAAGAAAAAGTCTACAAGACGTGGTAGGAGTAAAAAATCGTCGGCACAGAAAAGTGAAACGGCAACTGCAGAAGCCGCTGAGGAGACAGCAGTAGATACTGAAAATACTGCAGCGCCTGCCGAAGAAAAGAAAGCCAAGGCACCGAAAAAGGAACCGGAGGCAAAGAAGACCGATAAGCCGGAAGAAGGCGAAGCGAAAAAACCTTCATCTGAAGAATAACAAATGATAACGAAATCATTACATATCAAAAGGATAAACATTTTAGTTTATCCTTTTTTTTATGTTATTTTGTAAAACTTTAAAGTACTTCGGAAAATACCGCCAAAAAAGACCTGGTTTCATATTGAACCGGAGAAAACAACTCTGAAGGCGGAACAGTTTTGGGAGGACTTTTTTAAAAATACGTATCTCGTACATGAAGTATCAATCAAGAAAGAAAGCGGTCATTATCCTTGCGGATGGGACCATTTTTTATGGAAAAGCAGTAGGTAAAGAAGGAACAGCCTTCGGTGAAGTGTGCTTTAATACCGGGATGACCGGTTATCAGGAAATTTTTACAGACCCGTCCTATTTCGGGCAGATCATGGTCACTACCAACGCACACATAGGAAACTACGGGGTCAATGACGAAGAAGTGGAATCGGATTCCGTGAAGATCGCCGGTCTGGTATGTAAGAATTTCAGTTATGAATTTTCCAGGGTAAATGCTTCAGGTTCCCTGGAAAACTTCCTGAAAGAAAACAAACTTTTTGCCATATCGGACGTAGATACCAGGGCCCTGGTGAGTTATATCCGGGACAATGGTGCCATGAATGCCGTGATCTCTACGGAGATTGACCGTATGGATGAACTCAGGGCAAAGCTTGCGGAGGTTCCGGATATGAAAGGGCTTGAGCTGGCTTCGAAAGTATCTGTCAAAGAGCCCTATTTTTACGGAGATCCCGGCGCAACTTACAAGATTGCCGCACTAGACCTGGGGATCAAAAAGAATATCCTGAGAAACCTTGCAGCGAGAGGAGCATATGTCAAGGTATTTCCGTACGACACCACGTTTGAAGAACTTCAGGCATGGGGTCCGGATGGTTATTTTTTATCGAATGGCCCCGGAGACCCGGAACCGCTGGAGGGTGTTATCGCCGTAGCCAAAAGAATTATAGAGGAAAACCTGCCGCTTTTCGGTATTTGCCTCGGGCATCAGATCATCGCCTTGTCAAGGGGAATATCAACCTATAAAATGCACCACGGCCACAGGGGAATCAATCACCCGGTGAAAAACCTGCTTACAGGTGAGGGGGAAATCACTTCGCAGAACCACGGGTTTGCGGTTAACAGGGAAGAAGTGGAAAAACATCCGGACGTAGAAATCACCCATCTCCACCTGAACGATAATACCGTTGCCGGTATCCGCCTGAAAAACAGGAATTGCTTTTCGGTACAATACCACCCGGAAGCAAGCCCCGGCCCGCATGACGCCTCCTATCTCTTTGACCAGTTCATGGAAATGGTGGCCGATAAATCAGCAGTAAACAGTTAGGCAGCCCGTAAAATAAATAGCATTTACCGCAACGGGAATTTGCGGAAAAGAAATAAAAAGGAAAAAGAAAAAAACGCGTATAATAAAAAAGATTATGAGTATCATTATTAGTGTTCATGCAAGGCAGATTTTAGATTCAAGGGGTAATCCCACGGTAGAGGTGGATGTGGTTACGGAAAACGGGATACTCGGAAGGGCAGCGGTGCCGTCCGGAGCATCCACCGGCGAACACGAAGCCGTGGAATTGAGGGACGGCGGTTCTTCATATATGGGTAAGGGTGTGTCTAAGGCCGTAGACAATGTAAACAATGTTCTGGCCGAGGAATTGGTAGGGACATCCGTCTTCGAACAAAATGCTATCGACAAGAAGATGATAGACCTGGACGGAACGTCAAACAAGTCAAAACTGGGCGCAAATGCCATACTTGGTGTTTCGCTTGCAGTAGCCAAGGCCGCTGCCAATGAATTGGGGATGCCTTTATACCGCTATGTAGGAGGTGTCAGTGCCAATACACTTCCCGTTCCCATGATGAATATTATCAACGGAGGTTCTCACTCCGATGCCCCGATCGCTTTCCAAGAATTTATGGTTATGCCTGTAAAAGCGAACAACTTTACGCACGCCATGCAAATGGGTACGGAGATATTCCATAACCTGAAAAAAGTCCTTCACGACAGGGGCCTGAGTACCGCTGTTGGTGATGAAGGAGGGTTTGCCCCTACACTCGGCGGTACCGAAGATGCCCTGGACACTATTCTCAAAGCCGTGGAAAAGGCAGGTTATAAACCGGGAGAGGAAGTGAAAATAGCACTGGACTGTGCCTCTGCCGAATTCTTTGTAGACGGAAAATACGACTACACCAAGTTTGAAGGCGACAAGGGCAAGGTAAGGAACCCGCAGGAGCAGGCCGATTACCTGGCCGAACTCGTGAGCAAATATCCCATCATATCCATCGAAGACGGAATGGATGAGAACGACTGGGAAGGCTGGAAATACCTTACCGAAAAAATCGGGGACAAAGTGCAACTGGTCGGAGATGACCTCTTTGTGACCAATGTGGAAAGGTTATCCCGGGGAATAGAGAACGGTATAGCCAATTCTATCCTTATCAAGGTAAACCAGATAGGAACACTTACCGAAACCATTGCGGCCGTAAATATGGCACATAATGCGGGCTATACGTCTGTGATGTCACACCGTTCGGGAGAAACGGAAGACAATACCATTGCAGACCTCGCAGTGGCCCTGAACACGGGACAGATCAAAACCGGGTCGGCTTCCAGGAGCGACCGTATGGCCAAATACAATCAACTGCTTCGCATAGAAGAAGAACTTGGTGATGTGGCTTACTACCCGCAGGAAAATGCCTTTAAAGTAAAATAATCCTCCGGAAACCGGAAAACAATATAAAAACTCCAAAGGTCGTTGTGTCTTTGGAGTTTTTTTATGGTGAGAATTTCCGTGTCCGGTCACTGAAAAATATTCGGTCCGTTGATCCGGATATGGTGCATAACAGGTGCATTTCTCCCTGAAGAGAAGAACGGGCCGCGGGATCATAAAGAGTTGCTTTTTATACTGTAAAACAGGCAAAAATAGTGGCAATTAACCTTATGTTAACACATTATTTTGTATTTTCGCAACTCTCATTCACATCACTTATCCCGACCTCTGTCGGATGACTGCGATGTGGAAATTTGTGAATCAAAAAAATCTATAGAATTATTATGTCAAAAATTGCTACCTTAGAGTGTAACGGTGAGAAATATGAGTTTCCGGTAACCGTAGGAACGGAAGATGAAATAGCGATAGATATAAAGACCCTCCGGGCAAAAAGCGGTATCATTACCCTTGATCCGGGATATAAGAACACGGGGGCGTGTGAGAGCGCTATTACCTACCTTGACGGTGAACAGGGAATTCTTCGTTATCGCGGTTATACCATCGAAGACCTGGCTGAAAAAGCCGATTTCCTTGAGGTTGCATATCTTTTGATCTTTGGTGAGTTGCCTTCAAAAAGTCAACTGGATAAATTTCACGACGATATAAGGGACGAGGCAGTGGTTGACGAGGAAATGAAAAAGATTCTCGACAGCTTTCCCAAATCTGCCCATCCCATGGGTGTTCTTGCATCGCTGACCAGTGCGCTCATTGCGTTTAATCCAACCTCTGTCAATGTATCTTCAGAGGAAGACATGTACAGGGCCATTGTAAAGCTGATGGCCAAATTCCCTGTACTCGTGGCATGGACACTGCGCAAAAAAGAAGGGCTCCCGCTGGATTATGGTGATGATACCCTCGGGTATGTGGAGAACATTGCCAAAATGATGTTCAAAAGACCTAACAAGGAATACAGGAAGAAAGATACCATCATCAATGCACTGGACAAACTGTTGATACTTCACGCCGATCACGAACAGAACTGTTCAACATCTACCGTGAGGATAGTAGGATCGTCTCATGCAGGGCTGTTCGCTTCCATTTCTGCGGGGATATCTGCTTTATGGGGGCCACTCCACGGAGGCGCTAACCAGGCCGTAATAGAAATGCTCGAAGGCATCAAGGCCGACGGAGGCGATACCAAGAAATACATGGCCAAGGCCAAGGACAAGAACGACCCTTTCCGCCTTATGGGATTCGGACACAGGGTATACAAGAACTTCGACCCGCGGGCAAGGATCATCAAGAAAGCTGCAGACGAAGTACTTGGCGATCTCGGTATCGTAGACCCCGTGCTGGACATTGCGAAGGGTCTGGAAAAAGAAGCCCTCGAAGACCAGTATTTTGTAGACAGGAAGCTCTATCCAAACGTGGATTTCTATTCCGGAATTATTTACAGGGCGCTCGGAATCCCGACAGAGATGTTCACCGTAATGTTTGCCATGGGACGACTACCCGGCTGGATTGCACAGTGGAGGGAAATGCGCCTGCGCAACGAGCCCATCGGAAGACCGAGACAGGTATATATCGGAGAAAACAAACGTCCGTTTGTAGATATTGAAAAGCGATAGGAAGATCGGAACCATAAAACCGAAATTTTTTTCGGGAAAACAGGTAGAGACGCACGGCCGTGCGTCTCTACTTTTTTATATTTGTAACAAATCATCACCTTTATGTTGAAACTGAACGTGAAAGACGAGACTTCCAGGCTAAAGGCATTGGTTGTGGGCACTGCAAAGAGCAACGGCCCCGTTCCGGAACCGGAAGAAACCTATGATCCCAAATCCCTGGAACACATTCTGGCAGGGACCTATCCGAAAGACGAGGATATGGTTAACGAAATGGAAACCTTTGTCAGGGTGCTGCAAAAACATGACGTAGAGGTTTTCAGGCCGGAACTTATTCCGGACTATAACCAGATATTTGCAAGGGATATTGCCTTTGTAATAGACGATCTGTTTATAAAATCCAATATCCTTCCGGACAGGGAAAAGGAATTGAAGGCCATTCAGTATGTCGTGGACCAAATAGCTCCCGAAAAGATCATCAAGCCCCCGGAAGAAGTACACATCGAAGGTGGAGATGTTATGTTGTGGAACGATCATATCTTTGTGGGGACATATAAAGGTGCGGACTATCCCGATCAGATCACGGCCAGGACCAATATGCACGGCGTGCGGTTCATACGCGAACTTTTTCCGCAGAAAGAGGTCAGGGAATTCGATCTGGTAAAGTCCGGGACGGAAGCCAGGGACAATGCGCTGCACCTGGATTGCTGTTTTCAACCCGTAGGCCGGGACAAGGGGATTATTTACAAGGGAGGATTCCGGGACGGGAAAGATTACGAATATCTCGTAAAACTGTTCGGGAAAGAAAACCTGTTTCACATTACAAGGGACGAAATGTACTATATGTTTTCCAACGTATTTTCCATAGCACCCGATGTAGTGGTCTCCGAACGCAATTTTACACGTTTAAACAACTGGCTCAGGGAGAACGGATTTGAGGTAGAAGAAGTTGCTTATGCCGAGATTTCCAAGCAGGAAGGATTGTTCCGTTGTTCGACCATGCCGCTAATCAGGGAATAATTATGGAAAAACAGATAACCGATACCATATTGATGATTCGCCCCGTGAACTTCAGGATGAACGAACAGACGGCGGTGAACAATTACTATCAGAAGGTGCTGGACAACCTTTTACCGGAAACGGTTCAGGCCAGGGCACAACAGGAATTCGATGCCTTTGTGGAAAAACTGAGGGCAGTTGGTGTAAATGTTATTGTGGTGGATGATACCAAAACCCCCGATACGCCGGACTCCATATTCCCCAATAACTGGATATCCTTTCACAGCAATGCTACGGTGGCCTTATATCCCATGTTTGCAGAGAACCGGAGGCTGGAACGCAGGGAAGAGATTCTTGAAGCAGTTGAACAGCAGGGATTTCATATAGACAATATTGTGGATTACACTTCGGCTGAAGAAGACGGGGTATTCCTGGAAGGAACGGGAAGTATGGTACTGGACCGGGTAAACCGGAAAGCCTATTGCGCTTTGTCCCCCCGTGCTGATGAAGAACTCCTCATCGAGTTTTGCGAAAATTTTGAATATACCCCGGTGATCTTTACTGCCTTTCAAACGGTGGAAAGTGAACGAAAAGCCATCTATCATACCAATGTAATGATGTGTGTTGCCGAAACCTTTGCTGTTATTTGTCTGGATGCCATAGATGATAAAAAAGAGCGCAGGAATGTGATAAAGCACCTGAAGGAAGACGGCAAAGAAATTGTGGCCATAGCCGAGGCACAGGTCAACAGTTTTGCCGGTAATATGCTGCAGGTTGAAGGAAAAAACGGTGAAAAATACCTGGTAATGAGTGAGGCGGCACACAAAAGCCTGTTGCCCGAACAGAAGAAAAGCATTGAAAAAAATTGTAAAATCCTCTCGTCACCGCTCGATGTGATAGAAGCCTGTGGCGGCGGAAGTGCAAGATGTATGATGGCAGAGGTGTTCCTCCCCCGCTAACCGGAGAGAAAAATAATTGTTATCTTAGGGCTGAAGTTACCGCAGCACTACAAATAAACAGATGCGGTACAGGGAACATAGACACACAAGGGCAGTTTATACACATAATATGTTATCAAAAAAGACCAAATACGGGCTGAAGGCTTTGGTTTATATGGCCAGGAAAGAAGATAGAAAACCCGTACTCATATCGGAAATAGCGGAAAGCGAAAGCATTTCCAAGAAATTTCTCGAAATCATACTGTTACAATTAAAAAATTCCGGTTTTCTCGGTTCAAAGAAAGGCAAGGGCGGAGGTTATTATATGATGAAGGACCCTGAAGAGATAACCATTGCAGCCCTCATCAGGATACTCGAAGGTCCCATAGCACCGTTGCCTTGCGTGAGCCTGCATTTTTATGAGAAATGCAGTGACTGCAAGACCGAAGAAGATTGTTCGCTCAATAAAGTTATGGTAGAAGTTAGGGACAGCATGCTCAGTGTACTTGAAAAAAGGACTTTGGCAGATCTTTCCGGATAGTGAAAAAAAAAAATGAGTTAAAAGTCTAGTAAATCGATAGATTAATAGTATATTTGTTCCCTATTACTGTTACAATGATACTCGATTTATTAAAAACACAGAAGGACAATCCGGCGTCAGACAGTCATAAGGTGTCTGTTTTAAAGGCTATTTCATGGAGGGTGGTAGGTACGATAGATACCATGGTGATCTCCTATATCCTGACCGGAGATATAAAAGTAGCCCTCGGGATCGGAGGTATTGAAGTAATATCCAAGATGGTGCTCTACTATTTGCACGAGAGAGCCTGGCTGAAAATTACAAAAAAATAAGATTATGGATTTGAGCAAGATAAATGACTATTTGAAAGACAAGTCCCCGAAGGAGATCGTGGAATGGGCCATAGAAACGGCCAACCGTCCTGTTGTAACCACAAATTTCAGACCTTACGAAGCTGCAATTTTACATGCTGCTACCAGGGTAAAGAACGATATTCCCGTGATCTGGTGTGATACCGGATATAATACTCCCCAGACGTACAGGCATGCAGAAAGGGTAATAGACAATCTGGATCTCAATATTCATTTGTATGTGCCGCAGCAAACCGCTGCACACCGTGATGTGGTTATGGGAATACCGGATATCGATTCACCACTCCACAAGGAATTTACGAAGCAGGTGAAACTGGAACCTTTCCAGAGAGCCATGAAAGAACACCAGCCGGACGTATGGTTCACCAACCTGCGAAAAGGGCAAACCGCATTCAGGGATTCCCTGGATATCGTTACCCTGGGCAGCGATGGTGTATTGAAAGTATCCCCGTTCTTTTACTGGTCTGATGAAGACCTGGACAAGTATCTCGAAGAAAATCAACTGGAGAACGAGTTCAGGTACTACGATCCCACCAAGGTGCTGGAAAACAGGGAGTGTGGCCTTCATGTGCCTGCCCAAAAACAAACAGTCTCTTCCTGATCTGAAATTCCGTAATAATTTAGTCTTTATATATACATACGCCCGGTATTGTTTTTACAGTACCGGGTTTTTTGTGTTTTGATGTCAATAGGAAACTAACCCCGTTCATAACATAGAGGAAAAATACGGTATTTTTGATGTATCAGCATATATTACAACCAAAATACCACAACCATGAGAAAAGTATTTTTAATGTTTTGCTGCCTTTTTGTACTTCAGGCAGTATTTCCACAGCAAAACCCGGACAGTTTGTTGCCCGTAAGAGGGTTGGCCATAGCCGCACCGTATCCGGACGGGGTAGACAGGTTTGTCCGTTTTATCGATGAAGAACTCGCCCCCCGTAAGGTAAATACCCTGATCCTTAGGGTGGATTACAATTATCAGTATACCTCCCACCCGGAACTTGCGGAAGACAATGCCCTTTCTGAAGCAGATGTAAAAAATATTGTAGCTGTCTGTAAACAACATAACATCAGTATCATTCCCCAGATCAATCTTTTGGGGCACCAGTCATGGGCAGGTTCGCTGGGGAAGTTGCTGCAGGTATATCCCGAATTTGACGAGACCCCGCACGTAAAGATGCCCGAAGACTACAAATGGCCCAATGAAGACGGATTGTATTGTAAAAGCTACTGCCCGCTGCATCCCGAAGTGCATAAGGTGGTTTTTGCGTTGGTGGATGAGATCACCCGGGTGTTTGAAGCCGATGCGTTCCACGCCGGTATGGATGAGGTCTTTTATATAGGTGACGAAAAATGTCCAAGATGCGGCGGAAGGGACAAGGCCGAACTCTATGCCGGAGAAGTAACCCGGATAAGGGACCATCTCGCCGAAACGGGCAAAAGGCTCTGGATGTGGGGCGACCGCCTTATCGACGGGAAAACAACCGGTATAGGCATGTGGGAAGCCAGTATGAACAATACCCACGGGGCAGTGGATCTTATTCCGAAAGACGTGATGATCTGTGACTGGCACTACGAACGTGCAGACCCGACCGCTGTGTATTTTGCCATGAAAGGGTTTGATGTAGTGACCTGTCCGTGGCGCAGGGAGGAAGTGGCTGTAAAGCAACTGTCGCAAATGCTGGATTACCGTGCCCATTCAACATCTGAAATGAAAAGCAGGTTCCGGGGAATGGTACATACCATATGGACCGGTGCCGATAATTTTCTGGACCTGTATTACGGAAAAAAGGAGAATAAGGACGAACAGGGAGACCAGGCGGACTGTTTTAAAGTACTGTTTGACGAGATCAATAAACTGGGCTCCCCCGGCTCCGCTCGGGGACCAAAATCGTAATTCCTACAGGTCGTCTATAAAAGTCGGAAAGCTGTCCGATTTGGACTTGAGTATTTTTTTGATAAAATCACGCCCTGTTTCGTTCCTGGCATCGACCTTAACATGATAATCGTCCTTGTAAATGATGTACAGGTTGGTATTGACCTTGTGAATGGACAATTTGTAATACGGGATCACCAGGGCATATTTGTCCAGTATGGCCGTGAATCTCAGAATGATTCCCTGGGGTCTTAGTTCTATGATACACGTACTGTCGGTCTGGTTTAAGATCAGCAGGTTGTGTAACTGTACGGAAGAAGATACAATGTCCATTTTCGGGGAATGGACCCCTCCTATTTTTACCCGGTCGGCAATGGTATAGGGTTTACCCACCGCAGATTCGATCTTTTTCTTGTTTTGGGTGTCGTTACAGGAAGCGTACAGAAGCATGTGGATTTTTGTTATAAAGATACTCTTTTTTTAGATACGGGATATGAGATTTCAGATGTGAGATTGCGACAATAAGGCAAACGATGGCCGGAAACCGGACAATTATTTTCTGGTATTTAATACCGTAGTCACTTAAACCCGAAAGCAAATCTAAAATCTGACATTTAAAATCTAAAGTCTTTTTATCTTTGCAGGCCTGTACAGGACAAAAAATATGCAGATGGACATACAAGAACTTATCATTACCAGGGTAAAAGAAGCTGTAAAGCAATTATTTGATGTCGAGCTCGAAACGGTGGAACTTCAGCCAACCCGCAAGGATTTTGAAGGCGATGTCACCGTAGTGGTGTTTCCCATGCTCCGTTTGCTCCGGGGGAATCCACAGGCTATCGGGGAAAAATTGGGTGCCTTTTTGGAGGAAAATGTAAAAGAAGTAGCCCGTTTTAACGTGGTTAAGGGTTTTCTGAACCTGGTGATCGGTGATAATTATTACCTGGATTTTTTCAACGCGATAAAAGAACAGGAAAATTACGGATATGTAACTCCCGATCCGGACGGTAAGGCGGTCCTGGTGGAATATTCTTCGCCCAATACCAATAAACCGTTGCATCTGGGACATATACGAAACAACCTCCTCGGGTATTCGGTGGCCGAAATACTGAAGGCTTCAGGGAAAAAAGTGTACAAGACCCAGATTATTAACGACAGGGGTATCCATATCTGCAAGTCCATGCTGGCCTGGAAAAAATTCGGTAACGGGGAAACTCCGGAGTCTACCGGGTTAAAGGGAGACAAGCTGGTGGGCAATTATTATGTGACTTTTGACAAGGCCTATAAGAAGGAGATCGGGGAACTGGTGGCCGGAGGAATGCCGAAGGATGAAGCTGAGAAAAAAGCCCCGTTACTCCTGGAAGCCCAGGAAATGTTGCGAAAATGGGAAGCCGGGGACGAAGAGACCGTAAACCTCTGGACAACCATGAACCAGTGGGTGTACGACGGTTTTGACATCACCTATAAGAACCTCGGGGTTGATTTTGATTCCTATTATTACGAAAGCGATACCTATCTCCTCGGAAAAGATGTGGTGGAAGACGGGCTGGAACGCGGTGTGTTTTACCGGAAAGAAGACGGCAGTGTGTGGATAGACCTCACTGATGAAGGCCTGGATGAAAAGATCGTTTTGCGTGCCGACGGTACCGCCGTATATATGACGCAAGACATCGGTACTGCCATTCAGCGGGTCAAGGACCATCCGGACATAGGCGGTATGGTGTATACCGTGGGCAATGAGCAGGACTATCATTTCAGGGTATTGTTCCTCATCCTGCAAAAACTCGGTTTTGACTGGGCCAAAAGCCTGTACCACCTCAGCTATGGTATGGTAGACCTGCCCGGCGGAAAGATGAAAAGCCGGGAAGGTACGGTGGTGGATGCAGACGACCTTGTTGTGGAAATGGCGCAAACTGCCGGAGAGATCTCCAGGGAACTCGGCAAACTGGACGGGTATTCGGAAGAAGAAAAAGAGGAACTGTATACCATTATAGGTCTCGGGGCCCTGAAATATTACATTCTGAAGGTTGACCCCAGAAAACGGATATTGTTCAACCCGGAGGAGTCGGTTGATTTTGCCGGGAATACAGGGCCTTTTATTCAGTATACCTACGCCCGTATCCGGTCTATTATGCGAAAGGCCGAAGGCGTGGATTATACAAAAAACATTGACGGGCTCTCTTTGCATGAAAAGGAAAAAGAGTTGTTAAAACAACTGGAAATGTTCCCGGAGATTGTGCGTAATGCGGCAGAAAATTACAGCCCGGCGGTGATTGCCAATTATACTTACGATCTTGTAAAGGAATTTAACTCTTTCTATCAGAACGTATCCATCCTCGGGGCGGAGGATGATATCCGCAAGGTGTTCCGGGTACAGCTTTCGCAGAAAGTGGGGGAAGTTATTGCCTCCGGCCTGCGCCTGCTGGGGATTGATGTTCCGGAGCGGATGTAGTAGGAAAGCTAATGTGCCAATGTGATGATGAGTAAATGAGTTTTGGAGTTTGTTAGTTGATTAATAACACATACTCCAGAACTCCAAAACCAAACACAAAAAAACCGCCTCACTTAAAGCAAGGCGGTTCATAGTTAACCATAGATGAAAACTAATCCCGATTAATTATCGGGGAGCAATAAAGGGCACTATTGCATCTTTTATATCACTTGCAGAAGCATTGTTGTCCAGGTTGAACAACACTTCATAAAGTCGCTTGTCGTTTACTTTGGATTGTAGTCTGAGGTCGGTGTGCTTCCGGAAAATCCCGTCCCATTCGTCACGGACACGGGCCCAGTAATCCTGGTTTTCTTTCCACCATTCCTTCGCTACATCGCATTTGGAATCTTCCACTTTTCTGTAATAGTTAAGGCCTTTTTCCCGGGCCAGTACGGTATCACCCTCATCATTGCGTATCACCTTGTCGTTGTCCTGTTCGTGCAGCCAGCCGTAATCGGTAATCTCGTGCCGGTTGGTGCGCCTTGTGACGTTATAATCGTTACGCTTGGTATATTCCCGTCGCGGCAGGGGGGCGTCGGTGGTGTTTTCCCAGTAGTGCTTTCCGTCTACATGCACCCAGGTTGCCGAACCTTCATACCGCGGACTGTCATCAACCTGGTAAACTTTCTGGGTCCATTGTCCTTTTACGTCTTCCGGATTCAGCTTGTTGTAGTGCCATTCGTTGTCTTTATAGAAAGTGTAGAGGTCGGTGTTTTCGTATAACCAGTCCTGCCGCCAGTGCTTGATAATCATGGTGTCCCTTACGATAAGAAGATGTTGCAGGGCGATCTTGTTGTCAGTTTCCTCTACCGGGGCCACCCATTCCAGGGCACTTGCAGTATAGCGGTCGTGAAATTCATAGTCCTTGTCGGGGGCAAAGGTCTCGGCAAAATTAAAGGTCACTTCATAACAACCACACATATCCTTAATGGCCTCTATGTCTTTTTCCTTATCGGCCTGTGCATATCCGGCCGTAGTAATTCCGAGTGCCAACAGTGCCTTAAACAAAACGGAGTTCTTCATCATATTTTACGGTTTAGTTAAAAGTTTTACTGCAGCTTAAACAGGTAAGCCGTGGACAAATTTAATAAATTAATTTAGATTGAATAAAAATAAATCATATATTTGCCTCAAAGTTATTGAGAATGGTTCTAAATAGAAAAGCTTTAGTGATAACTTTTATGATGACCGCCACAATTTTTGCGCAACAAAAGGAAAAGGATACGCTAACGACACAGGAATTAGAGGAAGTGGTTGTCAGTGCTACGAGAAATCTGAGGCAATTGTCATCCGTTCCCCTTCCCGCACAGTTAATATCCAGGGAGCAGATACAAAATTCAGGGTCGTTGCGGTTATCCGATATACTGGAAGAACAGACCGGGCTTATAACCGTTCCTGATTTTGGAGGTGTAGAAGGCATTCAGATACAGGGATTGGATGCGGCCTATACATTGATATTAATAGACGGTGTGCCATTGATAGGCAGGAGCGCGGGTACTTTGGACCTTAATCGTATTACAGTGGCCAACATAAAACAAATAGAGATCGTAAAAGGGCCGTCGTCCAGTCTCTTTGGGTCGGAAGCCATGGGAGGAGTGATCAATATCATTACTGAAAAACCTGTGTCCAATACCATAAAAGGGGAACTTAGCTATCGTTATGGAACCTTTGATACACACGATGTTTCTTCCTCTGTGTCTTATGGAAAGTCTAAATACGGATTTTCGGCCTATACCAATCTTTATAAAAGTAACGGTTATGATCTCACTCCCGGGGATATATACAATACCGTAGAGCCTTTTCAAAATATAACCTCGGGATTGCAGTTTCGGTACCGGCCGTCAGAGAAGTGGAATATGAATGTGTCTTCCCGCTTTTTTAATCAACAGATAAAAGCAAAAAGCGAAGTTTCGGAAGAACTGTTATCAGGAAAAGGGACAACTGATGAATGGAACCTGCATGCTATAATAACACAAACCCCGGATGAGCACTGGAAGATGGAATACGAATTTTATACCACCAGGTTCAAAACCGAACAAAAGCTTTATACCACGACAAACAGCCTGTTTGAACGTAGTTATTATAATGAAAGTGTAATAAGGCCGGAGGTGAGGGTGCATTATAATGCGGGGAACAAAGGTACACTGACCGCGGGTGCCGGGGCAAGTTTTAATACGTTAGACCGTACTTATTTTAACGATAATGTAGATTTTAATGCCATATACGCCTATGCGCAATACGACTTCCGGCCGATAGAACGGTTGAATGTCATAGCAGGGGCAAGGTATGATGCACATAACATATACGAATCGGCTTTTAGCCCGAAACTTTCGGCTAAATATGACATATCCGAGGCAATTAGTATCAAGGGTTCCGCCGGATTCGGATTTAAAGTGCCCGACCTTCGCCAGTTGTACTTCGATTTTGAGAATTCTGCGGTAGGATATATTGTATTGGGATATAACGTGGCCTATGACCGCTTACAGGAACTGGATAAACAGGGACGGCTGCGGAACTATACCATGGATACGGAGATTTATAGCAAAGACCTTAAAACCGAAAACTCCGTTGGCTATAACCTTGGGGTTACCGCCAGGTATGACAAACTGAAAACTGAAGTCAATTTTTTTTATAATTCCATTGAAAACCTTATAGATACCAGGGCGGTGGCACAATTGAAAAACGGACAAAATGTTTTTAGTTACTACAATGTGGGAAAGGTGTATACCTACGGTGCAGAAATAAATGCCACTTATCAGCTTACTGAAAATCTGAAACTTCTTACGGGATACCAACTGCTATTTGCCAAGGATAGAGATGTAGAGAGACAATTTGATAACGAAGGCTATTTTGCACGGGATGCCGAGAATAAGACCTTCCGGCTAAAAAAGAGTGATTACTTCGGCCTGTATAACCGTTCCAGGCATACGGCTAATGCCAAGGTGTTTTATATCATACCCCATTGGAAGGCCTCGGCAAATCTAAGAGCTGTTTACCGGAGTAAATTCGGATTGTTTGACAGTAATGATAATCAGATATTGGACACATACGACGATTTTGTGGATGGTTATGTACAGTTGCACGCTTCTTTTACAAAGGATATTTACAAAAACGTAAAAGTGCAATTTGGTATAGACAATATTCTGGATCGTACAGATACAAATATTAGCAATCTTCCCGGGCGGATCGTTTACGGGAGGGTACAGTTTCAATTTTAATTTTAAACACGGATGATATGAAGTTTACACACAAGAATTTTTTGATCGCTTTGTTTTCTGTGGCGTTTCTCACGTCCTGTAGCAGTGATGACGACAGCCCCAACGAAGAACCGGAACCGTTGGAGGTAGAGACCGTAGAAAATTTGTATGCCCCTTCAGAAGGAGAACAGGGGCAGGAGGCAGGATCGTTTACAAAATTCAGCTTTTCTACCGGGACAGAGGTGGAAGGAGATAACTGGGATATTGCCTTCAGAGGAACCACCATTATCGTAAACGGCGGTACTGATACCGGAGATGAAGATGAACCGGAGCGCACCGGTAATGCGGCCATAGCACTGATAACAGGTATTTTTGACGAGATTACCGAAGCCCCGGAAGATTCCGGCTTTGCACAAGACGGTGCTGAGGGATATGCCTTGCCCAAAGATATAAGCCCAAGTCAAGGGTGGTATAGCTATAATATGGAAACACATATTATATCCCCGGTTGCCGGAAAAGTATTGGTGATAAGGACCCATGATGACAAATATGTCAAGATGGAGATCTTAAGCTATTATAAAGATGCCCCGGCTAATCCTGATCAAACCAGTGAATTCAGATATTATACCTTTAACTATATATATCAACCGGACGGTAGTAAAAGTTTTGAATGATGGTGTTCAATTATTTTGAAGTTAGTTTAGTTTTTAAGTTTTTTATTTTTTAGTTGCAGTAACCCCGGTGGCTGTAATAGTTGCCGGGGTTTTGTAGTTAAAAGAACGTGAATAATGGATAAGAACTAAAGTAATATTAACATAAAAAAAGAGTAAGATAATAGCTTTGGATGCTTGTAGAGGTATCTCTTTTATTGACTCGATAACAGTCAAGCTCTGTTATGTCAAACGGGAGAAGCAATACCAGGCCATGAAAGGGTTGGCAACAAAAAGCAAATCTACTATGAGATGGTTCTTTGTCCCGAAAGCTTTCGGGATCAAGCTGCATTTGATTATTAGTGATCAGAGGGGAATCCTAAGCTTTTACCTAACCAAGGCCAACGTGGATGATCGGGATATGAAGGTGATCGCTTCCCTGACCGAGAACATCTTTGGTAAACTCTTTGGAGATAGAGGTTATATCTCCCAGAAACTGGCCAATTATCTATGGAACGATGGGATAGACTTGATCTATAAACGCAGGAAAAACATGAAAAAACAGAATCTCTCAGACACAGACAAAATCCTCTTGAGAAAGCGGGCCTTGATCGAATCGGTCAACGATGAACTCAAAAACATTTGTGCCATAGAACACAGCAGACATCGTTCCCCGGCTGGGTTTATCATCAACCTGGTTAGTGGCTTATGTGCTTATCGTTTTTTACCTAAAAAACCAAGCTTGAACATTCAACCTCATAAAAATAACAATGGCCAACTTCTATTGGCTGCTTAAACATTATTCACGTTAAATAAAATATCCAAAACATCATGAATCAATTAATTAAACTCTTATTATTTTCACTGGCTATTCTATTTTCTTCTAGCTTATGCTCACAAAGTGTTCTTTTTGATCACATAAACGCAGATAAAACTCCTAAGTCAGATACATTTCCAGAATATAGTTTTTTTAGAGAAAATTTATCAAGAGGTCTGATAGATGTATCTATCCCATTATATGAAATCAATGTTGGAAGTATTAAAGTTCCCATAGGATTAACATACAATTCAGAAGGAATTAAGCTAGATCAGATAGCCTCAAATGTTGGCTTAGGATGGTCTTTGAATGCAGGTGGAGTTGTCAATAGAAAGATTCAGGACATAGAAGATCATCAAATCGAACAGCTATATACAGGAAACAGCACTTGTTTTGAAGGTGCTTGTAGTGATGCATTAATAAAGGTTTTAGGATATCATATGGAACCCGAAGATTTAATACCTGAAAACCACACAAGGACTGTATATACTGATGTCGCTGACATTGACGCCGCCCCAGACTTATTTTCTATTATGGCTCCTGGTATAAGTTCAAAATTCTATTTAGAGAGTCTTGATCGAGGTAATAATCCTAATGATTTTTATAATAACATAAGCACATATACAATTAAATTCCTTAACGGCGATGCCAAAAAAGGAGGTGTTGTTACAAGAAAACCTCTAACAGGAATGCCGTCTAATGGGTTTAATACATCTGAAATTCAAGGATTTCCTGCTTCAACTCATGGTTTTGCTGGTCAGTTTAATGATGTACGAACCCCTGTTGATTATGAAGGATTTAGGATAACTAATTCCCAAGGTTTAATATATACTTTTAATCAGCCTGATTTTTTTGAAAGTATTACTAGTTTTTCTTCAAAAGGTCAATTTACAACAAAAGAAGATTTGTTTGGTAATCTGTATCAAGATGACTCTCAAATGGCTCTTTTATCTGTGTTTGCTGGTGGTCTGTATAGGCTAAGAGCCAATTCATGGCACCTTACTAGTATAGAGGATCCAAGAACTTCAAATTCTATTTCATTTTCTTATGAAAGTTATAATAAACCAAATACTAGGGAGTATTCAACGAATATTGATATTAAGAAATATGCTTCTGGCAATGACCCTAATTTTATGTGTTATTTAGAATATTTACCTAAATGGCAGGTTGGCCCAAATAATCCTTGTTCTTTGTGCGAATTATGGACTAAAACCCCAAAATACTATTCAAAAGAATCTCAAGTTAATAGAATTGATGAAATAAATTGGAATCAGGGTATAATCAAATTTTATTATGATTTGGACAGGGCGGATGATCCAAATGAAAAAGCCCTAACTAAAATAGAAGTATTGGATACGAATGGTAATAATGTTAAGACCTATTTTTTTAATTATAGTTATTTTATATCTAAGGAAAATTGTAATGATTGGAAGTGCAAAAGATTGAGACTTGACGGTATTGATTTTTTAGAAGGCAATGAACGAAGAGAATATTATTCTTTTGATTATTATGATGATATACCGCTACCTAAAGTTAATTCCCTAGAAAAAGATTTTCTCGGATATTACAACAATAATGGTGCTGAAATTGGAAACACGCTAAGTACACTTAATACACCAATTCTTTATTATGTTCCAAACTTAGGAAGAAATTCTGTGTTACCCTTTCCACTTAATAATTCGACTGAAATTGATGGGGACTATTCGCTTTTGGCAAATGAATATTCTTTAACAGGGCTACTTAAAAAAGTAACTAACCCCTTGGGTGGCAGCAATACCCTAGTATACGAAAATCACAATTTTGTAATGAATGGACAAACATTTACTGCTGGGGGGGCCAGGATTAAAACTCAAACCCTTAATGACGGGAATAATGAACGTATTATCCATTATGAATATGAATCAGGTGAATTAATTAATGCTCCTATTTTTGGGTTCTCTCACGCCTATAATCAAAATTTAGACAATGACATTGGCGGTTCTGCTTTTATAGCATTTACAAATGATCAAGGCGGAAGGGACTCTTGGATCGAGTATGGAAAAGTAATTAAGAAAGAAATAGGAAATGGACGTACCGAGTATTATTTCTCGAATGAACCCAATGTTGAGGTTGTGGCACAAAGTGAAAATGATCATTCTTGTTTTACAAATTTTTATGGTAGTAGTGCCTTAGGTAAAACGTCTTACTTTGAGGATAATGATATTTTTAGATCAAAAATAGCCCAAGAAGAAGTATATGATGCCAACAACAATATTTTAAAACAAACAGAGTATGATTATACTGGCGAAGAGTTAGACAACTTACCACTTAGTTTTCAAAAATCTCAAGTTAGTATGTGCTGTGGAAATATTGAAACTGTAACCAATCAACCCTTTGCTTCAACATTAAATGATTATGCAAGATTCAAATATACCTCTAATTTAAAAATTCAGAGAAATCATTTAACACAAAAGATTACCCGTGAATACTTAGATGGAGGTTTAAAAGTGACGCAAGAGGATTTCATATTTGATAGTCAATATCCTTTGATAAAAGAGCATAAAATATCTGATAACGTAGGTGAATTAAGAACAAAGTATTACTATCCTTTCGATTCTGAGGTTAACTCTTTACCGTATATGCCCAGTCTTGTTAATATAAATATTATTGGCAGCCCCGTAAAAGAAGAGTCTTATATGGACAACGTCTTAACGAGTACTACACAAACAAATTATCATGTACCACCTGGAGGGGATCCAATGTTTGCTTTGTTTCCAAAAAGTATTTCAGTATCTAAAGGTGATGGTTTACTCGAAGAAGGTGTTGTTGTAACAAGTAGGGACGCAAAAGGTAATATCACAGGATACAAAACAATAAGTGATGTTCATTATACTATTATATGGGGCTATAACGGACAATACCCTGTAATAAAAATAGAGAACAAGGAATATGATTCTGCTTTTACCAAAGTTATAGGTATTCTTTCTACGGATACCAACGGCCCATTCAATGATATTGAAGAACTCCTGCAGGCAGTTGAGGGCATACAGAACAATTCGACCGCAAAAACCATATGGGACAGTTTTAATCAAAGTCTACGCACAGCAATGCCGAGTTCTATGGTTACTACATATACCTATGACCCCTTGATCGGGGTGACCAGTATAACGGATCCCCGGGGTTATACCATGTACTATGAATATGATGAGTTAAACAGGTTAAAAATAGAGCGGGATAAAGAAAGTAATATTTTGAGGGATTATAGGTATTACAACAAGTCACAAAGCGAATAATCATGGAAAAAGTTTTAAAAAAAATACTCTTCGTCATTTGTTTTTCTACGGGCATAATAGCTTTTTCACAAACCAATGTAGAATTTGATATTTCGAATTTTTCGTTCAATCAAAATGGTGGTGAGGTAATTGTCGATTATGTTGCGGATTACGATATCAGCAGCACTATTTTCTTTGCAATTACTGAAAATGTTGATTGGTTGGATGTGGAATTTGTTCAAGGAGGCACCAATGGTAGTCTTAGGGTTACGTGTGACCCATTTGACGACGTGACCTCCAATTACTCAAGATCGACTACTGTTTATTTGGATGAGTTGACAATTGGTAATAGAACGGTGGCATTTAAGATATCCCAAAGTTTTTATTGTGATACTAACATTGGTAATTTGACCAATGGGAGTTCCTTCGGCTATGAGGGGGGCTACACAGACCTCCCTGTGAGTTTCAACGATGGCTGCTTCTTAGCCATTAGTACAACGGAAGATTGGGTGACTATAACGTCCATTGATGGGGGCTATCGTTTCACCGTGGACGCCAATACTAGTTTCGGTTCAAGGACAGCTACAGTTGTGGCCCTTGGCACTGCTCTTGAGGAGCCTACCGATCTTTTTACCATAACCCAGGCAGCCTACAGCTGTGACCTGGTAATAGGGGAGTTGACCAACGGGAGTTCCTTCGGCTATGAGGGGGGCTACACAGACCTTCCTGTAAGCTTCAACGATGGCTGCTTCTTAGCCGTTAGTACAACGGAAGATTGGGTGGCCATAACGCCCATTGATGGGGGCTATCGTTTCACCGTGGACGCCAATACTAGCTTCGGTTCAAGGACGGCTACAGTTGCGGCCCTTGGTACTGCTCTTGAGGAGCCTACCGATCTTTTTACCATAACCCAGGCAGCCTACAGCTGTGACCTGGTAATAGGGGAGTTGACCAACGGGAGTTCCTTCGGCTATGAGGGGGGCTACACAGACCTCCCTGTGAGCTTCAACGATGGCTGCTTCTTAGCCATTAGTACAACGGAAGATTGGGTGACCATAACGCCCATTGATGGGGGCTATCGTTTCACCGTGGACGCCAATATTGGTTTCAGTTCAAGGACAGCTACAGTTGCGGCCCTTGGTACTGCTCTTGAAGAACCTACCGATCTTTTTACTATCTGGCAAGGATACTGCAATAATAATTACATCCACCAACGGATTTATCAAAATGAGCAAAATTTACAAGCTGACTATTCCTCTCTGAATAAAAATTTGGTGCAAGAGGTTACTTACTATGATGGATTGGGAAGGCCCAGCCAACAAGTAAAAATCGCACAATCTCCTGAATTGGATGGTAAACATGGTGATATTATAACCCATATAGAGTATGATGATTATGGTCGTATGGAAAAGGAATGGCTCCCGTATGTAGGTCAAAGCTCAGTGTTGGGTGTTTATCGAACAAATGCAAAATCAAGTACAGAGGATTTTTATAATGTTGTCAAATATGATTATACAACAAATGCATATTCTCAAAAAGAATTCGAGCCCTCACCACTTAATCGGGTCTTGAAACAGGCAGCTCCCGGAGAGGCATGGAAACTGAACCCGTCAGGGAAGGATCATAGTATTGAGTTCAGCTACCAAATTAACACCCATGATCCAGGAAATGTTAGTGACCCAAGCAAAGACAATATAAAGCTTTTTGAAGTCCACTTTGCAGATCCTCAAAACACTGAAGCCCCTGAACTTCAAATGAATGGGTATTATGATCGAAATGCACTTTATAAAACAGTCACTAAAGATGAAAACCACAGTGGTACAAGTAAAGAACATACAGTAGAAGAGTTTAAAGACAAACAGGGTCGTGTAGTTTTAAAACGGACCTATGTCAAAATAGGAACTGCAGTCAAAACGCATGACACCTATTATGTATATGATGACTATGGCAATTTAACGTATGTACTTCCTCCCAAGGTCAATATAAGCAATACTATAACAACCACAGTATTAAATGAATTGTGTTACCAGTATAAATATGATGGGCGGAACCGTTTAATAGAAAAGAAAATACCAGGGAAAGGCTGGGAATATATCGTATATAACCTACTGGACCAGCCTGTAATGACCCAGGATTCAGTATTAAGGGCCCAGAAAAAATGGCTTTTTACCAAGTATGATGCCTTCGGTAGAGTGATATATGCTGGGCAGACGAGCCACAGCCAAACCAGGGATGAACTTCAGGCAATTTTCAACAGGGCAGCCAAAAAGTATGAGACTCGTATACAATCCCCGGCTTCTCCTACGGCTATAAAAGGCACTGATGTTTACTATACCAATGTGAGTCCGCCTACTGGGATATTCCAGGTATATACCATAAACTATTACGACGACTACAAATTTGACCTGGCTGGATTAACCGTACCTGCCGAGGTGTTGGGACAAATGGTGGACAGCAGGACCAAGACCCTGGCTACAGGAAGTAAGGTCAGGGTATTGGGGACGAATCATTGGATTACCACAATTACGGGTTATGATAAAAAAGGAAGGGTAATCTATACTGCCAGCAAGAACCCTTACCTGAATACTACAGATGTTGTGGAATACAAGCTGGATTTTGTAGGAAAGGTACTGGAAACCAAAACCACCCATGCCAAAGGCAACAACTCCGCCATAGTAACTGTAGACAATTTTGAATACGACCATGCCGGGAGGTTAATAAGGCAATCACAATGTATCAATGGGGATTGTGGTGCAGGGACTGCAGGGGAAGACCCGGTCTATGACGATATCATCACGTCAACCCAACACAAAGTAGCCAGCAACTCCATTACCTTAAAACCTGGTTTTCATTTTAAAGCGACCAGTACTGCCAGTTTTAGTGCTTCGATCAGCCCGGAGGGAGAGCTTATCGCAGAAAATGTATATGATGACCTGGGGCAATTAAAAGAAAAGAAGGTAGGGAATAATTCAGACAATCCCTTGCAAAGCATTGCCTATAAATACAATGTACGTGGATGGTTAACAGATATTAATGATGTGGACAACCCCGGTAATAAACTATTTAATTTCCAGATCAATTATAACAAGAGCCGAAGCGGAACAGTAACTCCGTTGTTTAATGGTAATATAGCGGAAACGTACTGGAAGACAGGTAGTGACAATATCATGCGGCGTTATGCGTACACCTACGATGCTCTGAACCGGATCACCTCCGGGAAGTTTAACGGCAGCGGGCAAACAGACCGTTATACGGTAAAAGATATTGCCTACGATAAGAACGGGAATATTACCGGGTTGACCCGTAACGGTCATCTCGTAGCCAACCCAGTTCAAAGCAATGCCGACCATTTTGGGGAAATGGACAAACTGACCTACGCCTACCATAACGGAGGCAACTTTTTGGTCAAGGTGACTGAGGCTGATACAGCCAATAAGACTTATGGTTTTAAAGATGGCAGTAATACGGATAATGATTATGCCCGGGATGCCAACGGTAATATGACAAGGGACAAGAACAAGGGTATTACAGGTATCACCTATAATCATTTGAACCTTCCAACCCAGGTCAGTTTCGGAAGCGATAAAATTGCATATATTTACGATGCTTTGGGCACCAAATTAAAGAAAGAGGTTACCCAGGGAAGTTCTGTGACAGCTACGGAATATGCCGGGAATTATATCTATGAAAATGGGCAACTCAAGCAGGTCAGCCACCCGGAAGGGTATTTTGAGCTGAAAGCTGGCGGTGGTTATCAGTATGTGTACTATCTGAGAGATCATTTAAATAATGTAAGGATCACGTTTGCCGATGATAATGGTGATGGTATTGTAGGGGCTTCGGAAATCAGAAGGGAGCAAAACTATTACCCTTTCGGCCTGGAACACAAAGGGTATAATAATGTAATTGTTGGAACTCAAAATAATTACAAACAATTCCAAGGACAAGAATGGACAGAAGACTTAAACTTGAATGTTGACGAATTTAGATTTAGGATAAGTGATCCAGCAATTGGAAGATTTTGGCAAGTTGATCCATTAGCGGAGAAATTTGCACACAATGGAGTATATAATTTTTCTGAAAATAGGGTTGTTGATGGTATTGAGTTAGAAGGATTGGAGAGACTAGATTATAGATATACTTTGGATGACAATGGTTATGCTCAATTTTCCAGTTTAACTATTGATTTAGAAGAAGACTTTAGTGTTAACTATAATCTAAATGGTAGAAACACTTCTTTTGAAACAATAAGTAAAATTAATGGGTGGTCAGAAAATGACCCTGTCGTACAAAAAGGGATAGATAAATTGCGTTCTGACAATGCTACTAATGGAGGTAATTTTTCAGATAATTATTATGCAGAATTTGGAGGTTTTTTGATAAACAACTCAATACCATCAATGTCAAGTATAAGAAATGATAAAAGTTCAATGATAGCAATAAAAGACGGGGTTAGTAGTGTTACAAGTTTTTTGGATAACACTACAGGTTTTGGTAATGGTAAAGGTTCACCTTTATTCCATCTTTATGAAAATATGGTACGAAAAAATGATGATACTGGTTATGACAAATTAATGCACTTTTCATTTACAGCTAAATATGCAACATATGGTGTAGGTTTGTTTATGGGAGAAATGAAGGAATTCTTTAAGGATGAAGTTCCTAGTTGGTTTGGTAATGATAAAGGTTGGGACAATATGGATATTAGGGCGAATCAGCAAGGGAATAGTTATATGTTAAATATTATTAGACAAATTGGAGCTAATGATCCAACATCTTTACATAATAGTTCCTTGTTTAATAATAATCTTAATAAAGGAAGAAGATTTTAGATGAATAAAATTATTAAAATTATACTGTTATTAGTGATAATCGTTATTGAAATAATAGTGATGTCATTATTATATAATAAGTGGTTTGATACTCTTGATATGATAAATAGTAATACTACTTTTAGTCCTGAAGAATATTATAATAGACCTAGTAAAATATGGGAAAATATAATATACTATTCTATAATCATTTTATTTTTGTTAGTAGACTTTATTTATGTCAAAAAAGTTTTATTAAAGAAAAAGAACATGAATAATGGATAAGAGATAAAATAATCTTAACGTAAAAAAAGAGTGAAATCATCGTATTGGTAATTGATAATCATGTAGTTACAATAAGTGTTTTGCTCCCGTGAACGAAGATGAAATTACGGGAATTTTTGTGCAAATAGACGATTTTATCCAGTTTTTTGAGACTGAGCTCAAACAATTACGCTTAGAAAGTACCTCTGGGAAATCGAGAGACCGAAAAAGCAGACTCTCCGACAGTGAGATGACGACTATCTTGATTATCAAGTTAAAGGTTCAAACCCTGCAATTTCATTGCAGTTACTTTAGTTTCTATAAACTTTAGCCACGAATACACGGATATATTAATAGTGAAAAAATAATTCGTGGATCCGTGGCAAACAGACTTTTCAGTCTGCTACAAACCTATGGATTTCAAATCCATAGTGGTTTAGTTGCTTTCACCTAAGCCGTATTAATGATTTTAAATCTTTTTATATCATGTATTTGTCCAAGAAAAAGGCTACCCCCAGTTTAAATACGAATTACTGGAGTAACCTTTGTTTTCATATCAATTATTTTGAAGTTAGTTAGTTTTTAAGTTTTTTATTTTTTAGTTGCAGTAACCCCGGTGGCCGTAATGGTTGCCGGGGTTTTGTAGTTAAAAGAATACCCTGAACGTCATGTTCGGCGTGATGCCCAGCGATAGGTTTTCCACCTGTTGAACCTCGGTGCTCTGGTCATCTTCGAGGCGGTAGTAAATATCCAGTGTATTGGTTTTGTTAAAGATGTTCAGGATGGCAATACCGAGCGTGGCATCCACTCCTTCACTGATGGAAAAATTATAGGTGGAGGAAAGGTCGGCACGCAGAAACTGGGGGAGCCTGTCGCTGTTGGAGGGGTGGTAATTGATGGTGTTCCCCGTTTCCCTTTCCGTAACTTCATTCCCTTCCTGCGGACGGGTGTAGGGCTTTCCGGAATGCCAGTTGAGCCCCAGGGCAAGTTTCAGGTTCTTCATGATGTAAGTCCCTGCAAAGGAAACGGAATGACGGATATCCAGGCTGTTGGGGAAGCCGGATGGTTCCAGTGCTTCAAATTCATAATCGTTCAGGGCGTAGGTATAGCTGAGCCACGTACTGTATTTGCCGGTTTTTTTGTTCACCAGGAATTCCAGCCCTTTTACCGTGTAGCTTCCGGAGGTTCTCAGGTACTGGTCCTGATTCTGGAATTCCTGACCCGAGGTGGTAATGCCTTCCACCGTTTTGTAGAAACCTTCCAGTCCTGCATAGAAACTTCGTTTATTGTAATTGACCCCCAGGGAAACCTGTTTGCTCCGGGTCACGGGGAGGTCATCATTGTTGGCCAGTATCCAGCGCCTTTTTTCCACACCCAGAAAATCGCGTTGCAGGTCAACGACCTGGTTAGTAACCTGGCTCCGCATTTCGCCCTGGAATTCCGCAGCCAGGTATTTCGACAGTTTCTGCCGAATGTTCAGCCGGGGTTCGGTAATATATTTTTTGAATTTTCCGATATAGTTGACCCGCACTCCCGCCCTTGCATAAGTATTCTTTGACGGCGATTGATAGGTGATCTCCGAAAATGCGGCGTGATTCTTTATTACATCTTTGTGTTTTCTGCGGAACCTGGGAGTATTTATATCGTCTGTATTGGAAATCCCCACTTCATAGAACTGATACCCGTTAAGCCAGTGCAATGCGTTACTTATCTTATAATTGGTGTGCAGTTTTACCCCCGTCTCGAGCACTTCGTTGTTCAATATCAGTCGCTGGTCGGTAAAGAGGGTGTAATTGGCAGCATTCAGGTTGTATTTGGTGTAGTAGCCGGTAAGGGCAGAGGTAAACCTGTCGGACCATTCGCTTTCCAGACTGCCGCCGAAAGCAAGGTTTTGCTGGTCCAGGCTGCTTTGTTTGGATTCGGATGTAGACACGGTACTTTCGTCATACAACAAACTGTTATTGAAAAAAGTGGCATTTAGGCGGATCTTGTGTTTTTCATCCGGGTCGTAAAGGACCTTGAGGCTGGCATCATAAAAGAAAAAATCCTCTTCCCTCTCGATATTTTCAGATACTTCCTGGTTATGGATGTCCGTGATCTTGGAGTCCTGGAAAACACGTTCAAAGTATGAATTGTAGGTAGGAGAAGTAATAAAATCGGTGGCAGAACGCCGGGCAGAAAGGTGCACGGCAAGTTTTTTATGGAGCGGTATGCGTGCAAAGGCATCAATACCGATAAGGTTGAAACCGGCCCCTCCGCTAAAGTGGTCGTCGATGGTATTGGCCGAGTGCATGTCTACGGTGCCACTCACGCCGTCGCCATACCGTGCGCTGGCCCCGTTTTTAATGACGGAAACATCCCTTGTGAGGTAAGGATTAAATGCGGATATCAATCCGAAAAAGTGACCGGACTGGTACATTTTTATCCCGTCCCACAGGATAAGGTTCTGATCGTGTGAACCGCCCCGGATGTTAATATTCGATACGGTTTCGTTAATGCTTTCCACTCCCGGGAGGGCCTGTATGGTTTGCAGGATATCGGGCTCTGCAAGTCCGGGAAGAATACCGAATTTTTCGGTGCTTATGGTAACGCTCCCGTCCGATTTTTTTTGGAGCCCGGTAGTTAGGAATTGCCGGACCACCACTTCGTCCAGTTGTTGGTATTCCGGGTGAAAGAGTAATGTTTTGCAGGGGGTGCCCATCCATTCTGCTGCCCTGATGTCGGTTGTTTTATACCCCAAGGAACGGATGTGGAGCACAGCATCCCCGGGAATGTCGGGAAAGTGGAAATTCCCCAGGGTGTCGGTTATGGTTGCCCTGTTGCTTTCCCGGATTTCTATTGTAGCCCCGGTGACGGGTGCACCGGTTACGGCGTCTTTCAGGGTAATGCAGACTTCTGCCCTTTGTCTGGTAATGGTATAGTAACGTTTGTCGAGCTTTTTAAAAACCAGTTCGGTCTGGGCTTCTATCCTGGAAAGGATAAGCGGTAATTGCTCCGAAAGATCGGGAGAAATGACCCGGTACGGGACAATATCGCTATCCGAATAGGAAAATTTTATATCAAACCGGTTTTCCAGAACAGGGAGTACCTCTGCAAGGGCTTCTTTTTTCTGGGCGTATAAGCGGGGAGCGATACACAATATTAATAAACAGGTCAATAACTTAACCGGTTCAGTTGTTATCGGCATATATAATAATCTCGTCTTTTTTGCCATCCGTAAACTCGTACTTTAGACGGAACGGCAAGGTAATACTTTTTAAGGCGGTTTCTATATCCCGGTTGCTAAAACTTCCGGTAAAATGACGATTTATTTGTGTATCAGCCTTGATTTTAACATTGTACTGCCTTTCAAATTCTTCCAGCACCTGCTGGTACGGTACACTTTTAAATGCGCTTTCATTGTGTATCCACGAGGGTTCGCGGCCGGTAAAATTCCCGGTTTTGACTATACTTCCCCCAAGGGCCCTGAAAGCACTTCCCGGTGTCAGCCTTGTAGTATCATTTTGATAGACAACCCGTACGGCGCCTTCATAACAGCTTACTTCAAAAAAATCTTTCCGGTTTTTCACATTGAACTGTGTACCCAGTACGATAATGGTTCCGGAGGAAGTCTGTACATTAAACGTATTTCCCTGCGATACTTTAAAGAACCCTTCTCCTTCCAGTTTTACCTGCCTGTTTTTACCCCATTTCTTTTTATTGTAAGTAAGGGTAGAGCTGGCGTTGAGCACAACTTCAGACCTGTCGGGCAGTACGACATCCGTTTTTTCCGCATTGGCGGTTGTGATTACGGTGTCTCCGTTGCGAAAGAAGAAGAAAGATATAAGGAAGACTGCGGCTACGGCAGCTACGCTTGCTATATTTTTCCAGCGATTGATCGGGATGGTTCTGGATGAAGTCCCGTATTTCTCCTGCTGTATTTTTTGCAAAAGGGCATCCTGGTCAAAAGCCGGAGCTTTTAACTTGTCGGCGTGGGAAACGATCTTCTCATATGAAGAGAGGTCTTCAGACCTTTTGAGGGCCTCGAGCTCTTCTTCGGAGATGTTTCCGCTAAGCCATTTTGCCAACAGATTGTCGTTCTTCATCCCTAGTGTTTAGTTATTTAACAGGTTTAATGGTAAAAACCCTACCCCGTAATCTCATAATCCTTCTATTTCTTTTCTCAGGCTCACCAAAGCCTTGTGTATTCTTTTTTCCACAGCCTTTACCGAAATACCGAGCATTTCGGCTATTTCGGCATATTTCTTTCCGTCAATCCGGTTGAGCAGGAAGGCGGTGCGCTGTGCTTCACTGAGATTGGCAATGGCGGTCCGGAGTTTTTCCATGTATTCCTTTTCCTCCAGTACAAATTGCGGACTCTGATAGTCTGTCTTGTCCGGTGTTTCCCTGGCATATTTCAGGACTACCTTTTTGTGTGCCACAATATTTAAAAACAGGTTGTTCGCCACCGTAAACAAAAACGACCTGGCTTTTTTGAACGGTACCTTACTGCAATTCTTCCACAGCTTTATGAATGATTCCTGTACAATGTCTTCTGCCTCGTCGCTGTCCCCGCATTTGTAATATGCAAAGTTCCTCAACGTTTCCGCATGGGTGTTATACAGCGTAATATACGTTTTTTCAGAACACACCGAACTGTCTTGTCGTGACATACGATTTATAGCTAATGGTGAAACAAAGATATTTATTTTCAAAAATCCGGGAAACATCCTGTTGAATGCTCTCGTGCTCGAAAACGGTTTGTTTCCGGTTATATTATATAACGGAAAAACCTTTTATTTTTTATTTCCGGACTTGTGCCGAAGGGGATGTGGGTGTACATTGCAGTACTGTAACCGATGGTGTTCCCAATATGACCTGTTGTCAGGGCTTTCCGGTTCCCGTCAAAAAAAATAATTATGAAAGGTAGGGTATTTTGGCTGATGCCTGTTATACATACAAAACGTACCGTAAAAAGCATGAGTGATTTTGTTGCAGGCCTGTTGGCGGTGATAATGTCCCTTGTTTTATTTTCCTGTCAGAGTGAGGTGGATGAAACAATCGGGGAGGACCCTGATGCGGTTATCACTTCGGATTCGGAAATAGCCATGTGGATACAAAGAGCCAGCGCTAATGACGGAAGTGCCGATGACTTCCTGGACGGATACGGTTGCGGAACAATAAAGCTCCCGGTTGCCATAACCCTGAACGGGGCCGTGAGAATGGTAAATAACGAAGGCGACCTGAGCATTGTTCAACGGATCATTGAAGAACTGGATATGCCTGTCTCCCTGCAGTACCCGGTGACCATTATTGCCGGGGATTATTCGGAAATAAAAGTGAATTCCGAAGAAGAACTGGAGGCACTGAAGGAAATATGTACGGAAAGCCCGAACAAGAGGATTCCCTGTGTCAATTTCCGGTACCCTGTTGAAATGCTTACGTACAATGCCAATAACCAGTCAAACGGCAGGGTAACCATTCAGAACGACAGGGAATTTTACCTGTTCATAGAAGAAATAGGGAATCTGCATACCAGCATCAATTATCCTGTGGATATTGAATTTTCCACGGGAGGAATGATAGAAATAAATACCAACAGCGGATTGACAGCCGCAATAAAACAAGCCGGAGAAGTATGCCAAACAAATGGCGGCTGAATAAATTAATTGAGAATAAAAATGAAAAAGGTTATGAAAGATCGGATTTTAAAATTGACTTTGCCCCTGTTGCTGGTATTTTTTGTAATGTCATGTTCTGATGATGATGACAATACGGATAATACGCTTACCGGAACTGCCGAAGTACATATCACGGACGCTCCCGTGGATAATGCGAGTGTAAAAGGTGCTTTTGTTACCATTACGGATGTCAGGGTGAACGGTATGTCCGTAGAGAATTTCAACGCTGTGACCATTGACCTTATGCAATACCAGAACGGCAGCACAAAACTGCTCGGTGACCTTGAGGTGGAAGCAGGAGATGATACCGAAGTGACACTGGTATTGGATTATGAAGCTGATGTTGACGGAAATGCCCCGGGATGTTACATACTCACGGATGACGATGAGAAACATGGCCTGGAATCAGACGGAAATGAAATTACCCTCGATGAAGATGTTGAAGTTATTGCCGATACCACCAACGAGATTATAGTTGATTTCGACCTCAGAAAAACTGTTCGCAGCAGTACGGAATCAGAATTTGAGTTCGTATCGAGGACAGCGCTGGAAAATGCCATGAGGGTGGTAAACAAAGGAAATACGGCGGAAATCAATGGTATGGTATCAAACAGGGCTGAAGCAGATGGTGATGTGATTGTTGTATACGCCTATGAAAAAGGAGAATACAATGAAGGAGAAGAAAATGAAAACGGTGAAGGCGTACGTTTTGCAGGAGCCGTAACCAGCGCCCTGGTCAATAACACCAGCGGCGAATACAGACTCACCTTTCTTGAAGAGGGAGAATACGAACTGCACTTCGCTTCCTATTCGCGTTCCGATATCACGGGACAGGCGGAGTTTCAGTCGTCATTAACAGTAGAATCACTTGTGGATCTTAATATTTTGGATTTGGAATTGACATCCGCGGTTAACTTATCTGTCAATGTCATGATAACCGGAACAGTCAATCAGTAAAATTTAGGTTGTTTGGATTGTACTGTTAGGTAGGGGTGCCTAACAGTCGGAAAAGAGGCCGTTTTGGCCTCTTTTTTTTGTTTCCGGGAACAGCTTTGTTTACATGGCGGTTATCCGTACCGAACTCATCCTGTCATTGAATTCACCCAGACATTGATCGGAAGAAGTCCCGGTTACCGAACTTCCGCTAAAACCATCGTCGGTATAAAGCACTGCTTTAAACCCGCTCTCCATCCTTAAAGAAGAAATTTCATCATTGGCTATACCATAGGCCTGCAGTTGTTCCAATGTATAATCCCCCGGCGGAAGTGCCACGGCATAACCTTCATACCCACAGTGCTCATAAAAAGTGATTACCCCGCCTGCCGCACTGTTGTACGGGTTGTTGAGGTATTGATGAGAGAAATCGCCGAAACCGTGAAAATAATTATCCGCCAGTTTGGCCGGGTCCGTAGCGATCTCGCCCGTTTGTACAAGTCCGTCATCACCGTCATTCCACGCCCAGGGGGCATTGGCTCCGCCACTTCCGAAATTGTTCCCCCTGAATCCGCCGCCGGCATTAAAGAACAGTTGGGTGTTGAAACGTTGGTCCCACAGTCCGCCGCTTTCAAAAATATTTACCAGCTTGTATTCCACATGCGTATCGTAATTGTCGGCCGGTACCCGGGCATTGTCATTTGCCGAAGGATAGTAGATAATACCGTCGCCGTTAATGTCATACTGGGGCCAGGCTTTTAGTCCGTGCCCTTTGGCTTCCTGGGCGGTTACGGGATGCTGTTCGCCGTTGTGATCCTGTGTTTGCAGGGTGCCGTCCACATCTTCCGGACCGCTGTACAGAGGACTGCCTGCGGTGGTGTATGAAAAGAAATCGGAATGGCTCACTGTAACGGCGCCCTGCAGGCTGCCGAATGCGGAACCGTCTTTTTTAACGATCATCAGCACACCCTCCAGGTCGTTCTCGTGTTGATCGAGTTCATAAAGTAAAAAGATGTCTGTCCAGTCCCGGGGATGAAAAAAGGCATAAGTAATAAACCAATGCGTACGGGTTTCCGCGACCGAATAATAACAATGGGCGCCGAGAGCATTGCCGTAGTCGGGAAGGTTGTCCCAGTTGTTTTCGGCATTCCAGTCGCCATCGTAATCAATGGCCGTAATATAATCGGATTTACCGCCTTCCGAATAGGTCCCGGTAGCATCCACGTCCATGTAGTGGATGGGGGCCCACCGTTTAACGAGATCGGTGCTTTCGGTAGAAAACACCGTATTTTCCGCTTGCGGTGTTACAAAATCTTCGGTTTCGGGACTGTGGCAGGCACACATAATGCCTATGCACAAAAGTGCCGGAATTTTTCCGGATAGCTGTAAAAGCAGTTGAGGCTTTTTCATAAGTATTTGGTTTTTGTTTCATGATATGGTGTAAATTACTTTTTTTTAGCACCGGAGATGCAGGTATTGATTTATGAAAAAGGAAAGTTTTTGTTAAAAGCAGTAAAATAACGTCGTTTTACCTTGATACCGAGTGATGAAAATGTTTAAAATTCATGTTCCTGTCTGGTAGTCTTCGGTTCAAATTCTTAAATTTGCACCTGCCTGTCGGTAAAGGCAGGTCCGCCGGAAAAATTTGAGCGGCACTCGTGTAAAAAAAGAAGCAGGTAATTATGTTTGATAATTTAAGTGAAAAGCTGGATAAGGCCCTTCATGTCCTTAAGGGACACGGGCAGATTACGGAGATCAATGTAGCGGAAACCCTGAAGGAGGTACGGAGAGCATTGCTCGATGCCGATGTTAACTTTAAGATAGCCAAGGAATTTACCAATACCGTTAAGGAAAAAGCCCTGGGGCAGAATGTACTGACTACATTACAGCCCGGACAGCTCATGGTAAAGCTCGTCAAGGACGAACTTACCCAGCTTATGGGAGGTGATGCCGAAGGAGTAGACCTGTCCGGAAACCCATCCGTAATACTGATGTCAGGATTACAGGGGTCCGGTAAAACCACTTTTTCCGGTAAACTGGCCAGTTTCTTCAAGAACAAAAGAACGAAGAAACCCCTGCTCGTAGCCTGTGACGTATACCGTCCCGCGGCGATTGATCAGTTACATGTTGTAGGAGACCAGGTCGGGGTTGAAGTGTACTCGGAAAAGGATAACAACGATCCCGTGGCCCTGGCAAAAGCCGGAATTGCATATGCCAGAGCCAACGGGCACAATGTGGTTATTGTCGATACCGCAGGGCGTCTGGCCGTGGATGAAGAGATGATGACGGAAATATCCAATATCCACAAAGCGATAACTCCGCATGAAACCCTGTTTGTAGTAGATGCCATGACCGGTCAGGACGCCGTGAACACGGCCAAGGCATTTAACGACAGGCTCGATTTTGACGGTGTTATTCTCACCAAGCTCGATGGTGATACCCGGGGTGGTGCGGCCATTTCCATCAAATCGGTGGTCGATAAGCCTATCAAATTTATAGGTACGGGAGAAAAGATGGACGCTATAGATGTGTTCCACCCTTCACGTATGGCCGATCGTATTCTGGGTATGGGAGACGTGGTTTCCCTTGTGGAGCGTGCCCAGGAACAATATGACGAAGAAGAAGCGCGAAAGCTGCAGAAAAAAATAGCGAAAAACCAGTTCGGTTTTGACGATTTCCTTTCCCAGATTCAGCAGATCAAGAAAATGGGAAGCATGAAAGACCTTATGGGAATGATCCCCGGTGCAGGGAAAGCACTGAAAGGAATGGATATCGATGACGATGCCTTTAAGCACATTGAGGCGATCATCCACTCCATGACCCCTGCGGAACGTTCCAGTCCGTCCATGCTGAACGCCTCCCGCAAGAAAAGGATAGCCAAAGGTTCGGGAACATCCGTTCAGGAAGTTAATCAGTTGCTGAAGCAGTTTAACCAGATGGGCAAGATGATGAAGATGATGCAGGGCGGGGGCGGCCGTAAAATGATGCAGATGATGGGCGGTATGAAAGGGATGCCGTAATCGCAATCAATGTTAGCTATGTGATAGGTGATGCGTACGGGTACTATCAGGACCATTATATAGTCACTCTCCTTAACCAAACCTGCAATTTGAAACCTGAAACTACTAAACAATAAACAACAAACATGGAATTACTCGACGGGAAGAAAATATCCAGCCTGATCAAGGATGAGATTGCCGCGGAAGTGAGCGAAATAAAGAAAAAAGGAGAGAAAGTACCACACCTTGCCGCCGTGCTTGTAGGAAATGACGGTGCCAGTCTCACTTATGTAGGGAGTAAGGTCAAAGCTTGTGAACGCGTGGGATTTGAATCTACCCTGGTAAAACTTCCCAGCACCATCAGTGAAGTGGAACTGCTGAAAAAAATCAAGGAACTCAATGAAGATGACGGTATAGACGGCTTTATAGTGCAGTTGCCTCTGCCCAAACAGATCGATACCCAGAAAGTGCTCATGGCAGTCGACCCCGACAAGGACGTGGACGGTTTCCACCCCGTGAATTTCGGGAAAATGGCACTGGACATGACGACATTTATTCCCGCTACCCCTTTCGGTATCCTGGAATTACTGGAACGTTATAATGTGGAGACCAAGGGAAAACATACCGTGGTTATAGGGCGGAGCCATATTGTGGGCAGGCCCATGAGTATTCTTATGGGGCGAAGAGGCTTTCCCGGTAACTCTACCGTGACGCTTACGCACAGTCACACCAAAAACATCACCCAGATCACTTCCCAGGCCGATATCATCATCACAGCTCTGGGACAGCCCAATTACCTGAAAGCGGAGATGGTAAAGGACGATGCCGTTATTATTGACGTGGGGATTACCCGTGTCCCGGATGAATCTGCTAAGAGAGGATACAGGATCGTGGGGGATGTGGACTTTGAGAACGTAAGTAAAAAAGTGAGTTATATCACTCCCGTGCCGGGAGGGGTAGGTCCCATGACCATTGCCATGTTACTGAAGAACACCCTGCTCGCAAGGGAAAGGCACATAACGAACGGAAGAAACTAAGAGTCTGTCTAAGTTTTATCCTTTGGTTCTTTTATGCGCCTTTTTCCGCCATGCTTCAGGTATTTTTCGCCACGTAGCTATGGCTATGTGCCTCAAAATACCTTCGCCTGACGAAAAAATCCACTATAAAATATTCCAAAAACAAAATTTAGACAGACTCTAAAAAGACAATTATAAGATCCCGGATGCCGGCCCTTCAGCGAACAGGGGCCGGCATCCGGGGCAATTATGATAACATACTACACCAGTGCCTTGCAGCGGGTGTTTTGCCGTATCATGATGCTTTCTACTTCGGGTTCGGTAATTCCGCAGGAAACCACTCTGAGAATATTGTCAACATCTTCGAGGTCAAAATTAGCCTGTTTTACGCCTTTGTGAAGCAACAGGGCTTCCAGGATTGCGTTGGCTTCTTTGGTTGAGTTTATGCTGGTAGCAAAGACCAGTACTTCCAGCGGGGCAGTTTTATTGTTCATCATTATCGGTTTGACGGTTGCACATTTTTTCTTTCCATTTTTGCCGGAATCCGGATTTCCAGCGGTGTTTTACGGAGTGGGGAGGGCCATACCTTCGCCTGTAATTCCAGCCACTTCCCAGGAATAACAGCTTGCACAGCAGCAATACCCCCAGGGTCTGCCAGAACGTAAGCGTGGTGATCCCGAATATGGAGGGCATCAGCCAGTTCCACAGCCGCATCACCACGAAAACATAAAGGGTAATGACAGCCAGTTTTAAAACTACGAGTCCTGCGATCTTAAATGCTTTCATGGGTCAATCGTTTAATTCGTTATACAATAATTGCAGTTCTTTTTTAAGCTGTTTCACGGCATATCGCTTTCTCGACAATACGGTGTTGACAGCCACTTTTTGTTTCCGGGCAATTTCCGCTACAGGAATACCTTCCAGCTCATGGAACACGAAGGCATTCCGCTGTTCTTCCGGAAGCATTTCCAGGGTGTATTCCAGTACCCGGTACACCTCTTCCTGCCACAATTCGGTTTCCTGATGGGCGGGGATGTGCTCCTGAAGCCATTCAAAAATACCCGTTTCGTGCTCGTCGTCGTCCGAAAAACCGGAAAGTGCCGAAGCCGGGGTGGCTCTCTTCTTCCGGATAAAATCAATGGCCTTGAACCTTGCCGTACTGTAAAGCCATGAGGTAATCTTGTTCATGTCCTTGATATCTTCAAAGCCCAGCACCAGGTTATAAAAAACATCCTGTACGATATCCTTTGCATCCTCCCTGTCGGGTATCCATTGTTTCAGAAAGTGGATCAACCTGCCTTTCTCGGAAATGGTTACCCGTTGTATGAGACTATTTTTTTCCTGTTGGTTCATGCAATGAAGATGCGTTATACTATATAGTCGGAATAGCGGGGGAAATATTTTATCCAAACGGGACTTTTTTGAATTTTAGCATTAATTACTCCTCCTGCCTGCTAAAAAAAGAATGTAAAATGCGTCTTTTTACAAGATCTTCCGTCTTAATAAATGTAACTTAAAATCCATTATTATGAAAGCAGCAGCAAATTGTGAATGCCAATGTGCATCCTGTAAGACAGGGAACTGTGCAGATTGCACCTGCGAAAATTGTACCTGTTCCCATTGCGAATGTTAATTGAAGGAATGGTGCAATACAGGTTGTATGATCAATTCCAGGGTTTGCCCGGGAGGTTTCTTTTAAGAGACCTTTCCGGGTTGATATGTATATGCAGCTGAACAAGAGCAGTTAAATTCGTATATTCGTACTATGGATACAGCCGAAGTGTGGAACCGGTTTTCTGAGGAGGTAACAAGGTATATCCGTTACAGGATAAACGACCCGGAAACAGCCAGGGATCTGTTGCAGGAGGTCTTTGTCCGGGTGCATACGAACCTTCACAGGGTAAAACATGAAGGGCGTGTAAAATCCTGGGTCTTTACTATTGCGCGGAATGTTATTACCGATCACTATAGAAAAGGGAACACCCCTGTCCTCCTCCCGGAAGAAGATACCATTGCCGACAGGGAAACGGAGCAACAGGAACTGACGGAAAAAGACTGCTTGCTGCCCCTTATTCACAACCTGCCTGAAAAATACAGGAAAGCCATGTTGCTCAGTGAAATAGAAGGCAGGAAACAGGCAGAGGTGGCCCGGATACTTGAAATATCGCTTTCGGGTGCCAAATCGCGCATACAGCGGGGGCGCAGGCTTCTGCAGCACGGCTATATGGATTGTTGTGATTATAAACTCAATGAAGATGGTTACCTTGTGGGAGAGCACAAGGAAGATTGCAAGGTTTGCAGCCAATAACCTTTAAAAGCTAAAACAGGCTTTACGGTTTAAAATACCCTTCTTTGGCAAACCAGTTCACGGCATCTTCAATACTCCTGTTTATATCGGTATCGGGCATGTCCAGGTATTTCCTGGCTTTGGCATTGCTGAAATAATTGTCCAGTGTCAGCATTCGTATATGGGTTTTTAACAGACGTACTCTCGGGAAAGGGAGTACCCGGTGTGCCAGGCGGAAGGTGGTTTCCATATGCCGGGTTATGGGTATCATCCATTTTTGTTTACCGGTAACGTGCAGCACTTTTTCAAAATAGGCTTTATAGGAAAGGTTTACTCCTGAAAGCAGATAACATTCCCCCGGTTTACCCCTGGTAAGGGCATTTGCTGTTGCAACGGCCGCAGCATGAACATCTACAAAGCTTTTGCCTCCTTTGGGATAGAACAGTATTTTATTTTTCAGCGCATACAGCATTAAGGCACCGCTGGAGGGTTTAAAGTCATTGGGGCCTATCATAAAGGTGGGCGCCACCACTACGGCAGGAAAATTTTCTTCACGCACCTTCTCCAGAACATAATTTTGTGCCAGGTATTTACTGTAGGCATAGCCCGAATCCTTTAACCAGTTCATAAAACCTGAATTTTCATGTCCCGGTTCCTCTAGGGTCCCATTGGTAAAACAGTTGGCCGTACTTACCAGTACAAAACGGCAGATACCGTATTGACGGCAGGCCCTGACCAACGTTTCGGTAGAGGTGAGGTTGGCTTTTTTGTACCGGTTGAGATCGGTGGTGTTCTGGGAGGTCATGGAAGCACAGTGAATGATGTAATCTGCGGTTTTTACCACTGCGGCCACATCATCCGGGTTGTGCAGTTCTCCCCTGTGGATGGTACAGTCCAGGCCTTTCAGGGCACTGATATTGCTGGTGGGCCTTACCATAGCGATCACCTTCAACTTTCTTTGGAGCAGCACTTTTACGATATGATTGCCCAGAAAACCATTTGCACCTGTTACCAATACCGTTTCCGCCATTGTTTTATTGTTGTAGTTCGCGTTGCAATTTATTACTGAATATTTTTAATTGAAAATCCACGGGCATGAGTTTTTGCAATATGGAACTGAACCTGTTTATTTTTCCCGGGATAATGATCGATTCCTTCTGTAACAATTTTTCCATACAGATGGCAGCAGTAGCTTCGGCAGACAGTATGGAAAACCGGATGAACTTTCCGTGCGACTTTATCCTGTTGGAAGTGTCCCTGTTGGTAGGCATTCCCCCGGGATGGGCTACCGCAACATGGATATTACTGCCTTTCAGCTCGGCATTCAGCCCGCGTGAAAAAGAATATACAAAAGCCTTGGTCGCCGGGTAAACGGTTTTGTAGGGCATGGGAGAAAAGGCGGCCAGGCTGGAGATGTTCAGTATGTAAGATTCTTTCTGTCTTTTCAATACAGGGAGTAATTGATGGGTGAGAATAACCAGTGAACGCATGTTCAGGAGTAATATGTCGTCAATATAAGTGAGCGAGCAGTCCATAAACTTTTTGGTTCCGCCAATTCCGGCATTGTTGATCAGCATGTTGATGTTGTGCTTTTTCAGATAGGAGACCGTTTTTGATACGTTTTCCGCTTTGGTCAGGTCGGTTTCATAGCAGATGACATTGACGGAATACCGGAGCATCAGGTCTTTTGCTATGCTGTTAACGTGTTCGTCAGGCAACGAGATGAGGATGAGGTCCCGCCCCTGTTTGGCGCAAACTTCGGCCAAAGCCCTTCCCAATCCCTGGCTGGCCCCTGTAATTACAGTAAATGTGTTTTGATTGTACATTAGCAATATGTTTTTTTCTATACCAAAGCAAAACCAGATGGTAGCTTATCCATACAGTGAACATGCCGGTGATACATCCCCGATAGCAGGGAACGTAGACACTTTTCCCCGGGGAAATATGGCATATATTAAATCCATACCGGTTTTATCCGGAAAATAAAACCGGGAGGACAATCCGAGAACGTTTTTCACAGCGGCTAATTATAATACGTACACAAATGTTCCAGCGCTTATATTGAAAACGGCCGGGATGGACATCATATCGATAAAAAAACCGGAACGAAATCCTTCGCAATTTGTTCCGGACTGCCTTTGAGAGCGAAAATTTTCTTTTTTAATATAGTTAAAACCCCGGTTATAAAAAAACGCTTTTTAAACTTGTTTTGGCATTGGGTTTACAGGTCGTGTCGATTTATTCCTATAACAAGTACGGTGAAAGCCTCCGGACCGGGCGGCGGGTTGCCATGTTTTTTGTACCGGGCTCATTTTTTCATGTAGCCCTTATCAAGCAAATGTATGAGGTAAGACGAATGTTACAATAGAAATTCTGCAGGAAGTCGTATATTTCGTCAGACCGTGTTAAAGATCACCTGAAACGTATGACTTTTCAATATGTTAACAGTAATTTTTTCTTAAAATAACCCCTGCTTAACTGTTTAACGTTTCCTTTGGGGAAATTTTAAAAATTCAGGTATGAAATTAAAGGATATATCGTGTTTTTTTCTGTTGGCAGTAGCCCTTGTTTCCTGTACTAATGACGACGACCAGGGAGGTAACGGCGGGGAAACCCCTACTGAGATCAATTTTCGGCATGTCACCACCATCAATGCAGGAGGAACCACTGAAATAACGGCTTTCGATCCGGCTACCAATAAAATGTTTACGATAAACCCGGATGATGCCGAAGTTATGGTATATGATATATCCGATCCGTCTTCACCTGTAGCCGGGACTTCCATTCAGGTAGGGGCCACGGGGATTCCGAACAGTGTGTCGGTACACGGAGAAAGATTGGCGGTGGCCGTGGAAGCCGTAAACAAACAGGATAACGGTAGCGTCCTGGTCTATAATACGGATATCCAGGAACTGGAAGACACTTTTACGGTCGGGGCATTGCCCGATATGGTGATATTTTCTCCGGACGGAAAGTATATCGTTACCGCTAATGAAGGCGAACCCGATCCTGATTATACCAATGATCCCGAAGGAACAATAAGCATTATAGATACGGAGGCCAATACGGTAACCACCCTTGATTTCAATGCGTTTAACAGTGAAGAAGAGACCCTGAGATCAGAAGGGTTCCGGGTGTTCGGCCCCGGCGCTACGCTGGCAATGGATATAGAGCCGGAATACGTGGCCATAGATGATGATTCCCAAACAGCCTGGGTAACCCTTCAGGAAAATAACGGGATCGCCCGGGTAAATCTTTCGGCCAGACAAATAGAGGATATATACCCGTTAGGATTTAAAGACCATTCGCTTGCCGGGAATGAACTCGATGCCAGTAACCGCGATGATGTAACAGAATTGAAGAACTGGCCGGTATATGGTATTTATCACCCGGATGCGGTAATTTACGTGAACCTGGATGGTACGGATTACCTGATCACCGCAAATGAAGGAGATGCCCGGGATTACGATGGCTTTTCCGAAGAGGAAAGAATAAAGGACATCACGCTCGATGGAACCGTATTCCCCGATGCGGAAACACTTCAACAGGACGAAAACCTGGGGCGCCTGAAAATAACTACCACCCTGGGCGATACGGACGGCGACGGGGAGTATGAAGCACTCTATGCGTATGGTGCCCGTTCATTTTCCGTGTGGTCGGCCGCCGGCGAACTGGTATATGACAGCGGGAGTGAAATTGCCTCCAGGACACTGGAACTCACACCCGGAAGCTTTAATGCCGATGAGGGCGAAGCGGATGACCGGAGTGATGATAAAGGGGCAGAGCCCGAGGCTGTGGAAAAACTCAGGGTAGGCGATCGCACCCTGCTTTTTGTAGGACTGGAAAGAAACAGCCAGGTATTGGTCTACGACGTCAGTAACCCGGTTTCACCTGAATTTATCCAGCTCCTGGAACAGCCGGGCGATATGGCACCGGAGGGTGTGCTGGCTATTCCGGCCGAGGACAGCCCTAATGAAAGGGATCTGCTCATCGTTACCAACGAAGACAGCGGAACGATATCCATCTACCAGAATTAGAGCAAAAGTACTGCAATCAGTAATCCCGGATCAACGTGCGCCATTCCATGGTTTTCAATGTTTTTACCAATTCGGGGTTGATTATGGATAACCACGGGGAACCCTTGGGAAAGGAGTAACTGTAATAATCCTTTTTCAGGGTTGTTTGCAATACTTCTACATCATCCCCGATACCTTGTTTTTCAATTTCGTGTTGAAGTATGGGCAGGTCGTAAATAAAAACGGCTTCAGGGTCTTTCTGCAATACATCAAATCCCTGCTGGCGGTTGTCTGTTGCCGTGTACCTTATATCATACTGGTCCAGGAATTCCTGTGAACCCGAATTTCTTACGGTAACCACATGAAACCGCTCCAAATCCGACACCGAACTGATCCTGTCATTGATGCTTTGCACCGTGAGTGCCGAGGCTATTCCCGCTGTTAAACTGGAAATGATGATAATGGCGAGGAACATCCAGATAAAACCAACAAACCTGCCCCCGGCGGTGCGCGGCGATTTGTCGCCGTAACCTACCGTGGTCATGGTCACGGCACTCCACCAGAACCCCTGTGCCAGTCCCTTGGCCCCGCCACCAAACTCTTCCGGGTTCCGCTTGCGTTCAAAAAGCCACACCAGCAGCCCGAACAGAGAAATAACCCCGAGCAACAGGAGCAGGGCAGAGAGAAATTTCCAGCTCCACAGGTTTTTGAGTAACCGCCATACAAAGTGCTCCCTTTGTTTGGCAATGGCCGTGTGCGAGATAAAGTAGGGCTGCGAAAAGTTGACCCGCTCCATACGAAGGTCGGTAACCGTAACGGGATTAATGCTGAAGTCGACCTCCCCGTTTTCCACGGCTTGCAGTAATGCCGTCAGGTCCGGATAATTTTTGTATTCATAATCGAGAGACAGTTGCTGGTTCACCATTTCCCATGAAGCAATGCTAAGTCCGGAATAGCTGTCGTTATCGGTAACAACAAAAGGCGGGGTTTCCGTGAGGCCAATGATCACTTTTTTATCCGGAATCTGATCGAGGGTATCCCGGGCGGCGACGGAAAGGCTAAAAAATAACAGGCAAATGTAAAGTAAGGCGTTGTACATAAACAGGTTTTTATCAGGAAGGTTTTATAAAGCCCTGAAATTACTAAAAAGTAGGGGTAAAACAAAAAATGCCCGGAACCTATGGGTTTTTTCCTATAGTGATAAGTACGAAGAAAATAAGGAAAACATGTATACAAAAAGATTCAATCAAACCCTCCAACAAAACGATGACAAATATCATATTATCTTTATAAACCATTTAGCATCTTCGCATTTTATAATTACACAGCATACTTTCAGCCGGGGAAACAAAAGGCAATTATGATCACTACAGATTTATTACTGGATTTCGGGGCAAAACTGGTGTCGTACGATAAGGGAGACCGGATATTCCTTGAAAAACAAAGTGCACGGAACTACTACCAGGTACATTCCGGGGGTGTAAAAATGAACAATTTTAACGAGGAAGGAAAAGAATTCATACAGGGGATATTTCAGGAAAGCGAGAGCTTTGGGGAACCCCCGTTGTTTATCGATGTGACCTACCCGGCCAATGCGGAAGCACTTTCAGATACATATATTTATGTACTCCCCAAACCCTTTTTTTTCGATCTGCTGAATACACATCCCGAAGAACATCTGAAAATTACGGATACCCTGGCCCGGAGGTTATACTACAAAGCCATTATGGCCAGCGAATTGTCCAGCCAGGAACCGGAACACCGTATATTACGTATCCTGGATTACCTTAAAAAACACGTATACGGATTGGAAGCACCTTTTTCCTTTAAAGTAAACCTCACCCGCCAGCAGATCGCAGACCTTACGGGCCTGCGTGTAGAGACCGTGATCCGTGCCAGCAAATGCCTGGAAAAGAAAGGGGCGGTGAAGATCTTAAAGCGCAAACTCTACAGGTAACGTCATTATGACTTAGATCATATGCTGCCATAAAAACGGGCTGTACTTTTATATCAAACATAAAAATACAGCTTATGCAACTCTACCAAACACTTTTTTCGAGATTTAAAGAGATGTATTATGCCTCCGTAACCATAGGCATTATAGCTTCCAGTTGTATCGGCTCCATTGCGGCCATGCTTATCCTGATGAACGGTTACGGGCTCTGGCAAATGTTCCAGTTATTTCTCATTGTAGCCGTAGCCATGACGTATAATGCCACGGTCCTTGCCCAGTTGAAACCGAAGTTCATTTTCAACGCATTGCTGATAAGCTTGTCCGCCAGTGTGATAGTCATTACCGGTTACCTGTTGTTTTAGAATGCGGGTAATGCGGAAGCAGGGCAAAAAAGTCTCCGGAGTTTTTGTTGTGCCCGGGGATGCCGGTGACTCATGGAGCGGCATGTCCCGGTAACGGTTTAGGGCTTAACATGTACAAAGAAAAATCGTACATTTGTTAGACCCGTCAAAAATTTTGAGAATGAACCTGCTAAACACCCGGATCAAAACATTGCTGCCTGCGTATTTTGCCCTGGTCATGGCTACGGGAATTATTTCCATAGCGTCTTTACTGGAAGGACTGACAGCTTTTGCACACGCACTGTTTTATGTAAACATAGTATTTCTTGCCACTCTCATTTTTTTATTCCTTTACAGGCTTGTCTTTTTCAGGGCACAAATACTGGAAGACCTGAAAAGTTATCAGAAAGGACCGGGGTTCTTTACCATCGTGGCCGCTCTTTGTATTGTAGGGAACCAGGTTGTTTTGTTCTGGCAATCGGTGGCTGTGGCAGAAGTGATCCTCCTTGTGGCCGCCATAATCTGGCTGGGGATCGTGTATGGCTTCTTTTACAGTATAACGGTTACCGAGACCAAAAAATCCCTGAAAGAAGGTATCAATGGTACCTGGCTGGTTATTATTGTGGCCATACAGGCGCTGTCGGTATTGATCTCGTTTGTTTCCGGGGATTTCGGAAAACAGGCCTATGTTTACCTGTTCGTGGCTCTTTGCCTGTTTTTACTGGGGTGTATTTTCTACCTCTATATCATGTCGCTCATTATTTACCGGATTTCTTTTTTCTCCCTGAACGCCACAGAGCTGGGGGCGCCCTACTGGATAAACATGGGGGCTACGGCCATTTCCACACTGGCCGGTTCCATGCTGATCCTGCATACCGGGGATTTTAATTTTATTGCGGAGATACTGCCTTTTCTCAAAGGCTTTACCCTCTTTTTCTGGGCGGCCGGTACCTGGTGGATACCCCTGCTTATTATTTTAGGGATCTGGCGGCACATGATCAAGAAAGTCCCGGTACCCCTTTCGGCCGGGGGGTATGATCCCACTTACTGGGCCATGGTCTTCCCTCTCGGGATGTACACTGTCTGTACATTCAGACTGAGTGAGGCGCTGGAGATCCCTTTTTTAAAGGCTATTCCGGAATATTTTGTATATGTTGCCCTGTTCGCCTGGACCGCTGTAATGATCGGGTTTGTAAGGCACCTGGTCTCGCTTTTGAAAGGGAAGACGCAGTGAGTGACCTGAAAATCAGTGTTTAGAATGGATTTAAATTATGGTTCTCTGAAGCTGACTTTTGGACAGATCGCCCTAAAATGCTTAAATTTAACTGTTACCCGTCGAAGTTTCATCTAAAGCCCCATAGTAATGAACAGACTCTTCCGGACATTAAACAGAAAAGCGCTCATCAAGGCCATTTTAGCGACAATGCTGGTTATTGTACTGGTGCTTGTCGGTTCCCGTAACCTTCAGAATTTCGATCCGGCCCTGATCGCGTATCTCATCGGGACCTTATTTGCTGTTTTCGGGATTGCCTATCGCTATTCCGTCTGGCTTCAGCGGCCGCCTACGAGGCTTTACTGGCGCCGCAGCATGCAGTTTCTCTTTAGCAGGCACTTTGTTCCGTATTTTCTGCGTTCCGTTCGGTTGTTTTTCAGGAATATCATGTTTCAGAGGTTTCTGGTCTATCGGAGCAAAACCCGGTGGATAGGCCATTTTCTCCTGGCTACGGGGTGTTTGCTGGCCTTTGCTATTACTATACCCCTCACTTTTGGCTGGATACACTTTATATTGAAACCCGGAGACGATACCACTTATTACGCCTATCTGTTCGGATTTGAAGCAGGGGCTTTCGTTCTGGGGTCACCCCTGGCCTTTATTGCTTTTCACGGGCTGGTATGGTGTTCCGTACTGGTAACCATAGGTGCCGTGATTATGATGAAAAGACGGCTTACCAACGGAGGGCTGATAGCTACACAAACATTTGAGAACGACTGGTTGCCGCTTATTCTCCTCATTGCCATATCCCTGACGGGATTGGGGATTTCCTACGACTATACTTTTCTGGGAGGAAAGACCTACCAGTTTATGGCTGTCATACACGCCATTACCGTTATATTATTTTTGGTATGGCTGCCGTTCGGCAAGTTCTTCCATATTTTCCAAAGACTTGCCCAGCTGGGGGCCAACCTGTATAAGAAAGAAGGAAAGCGAAGGGGAATGGCCGTGTGCCCCCATACCGGGAAAGCATTTGCCTCGCAAACTCATGTCAATGATCTTAAAAAGGTAACCGGGGAACTTGGATTTGATTTCAGCGGAGAAGACGGTACAAGTCATCTGGACCTGAGCCCAGAAGGAAAACGATCGGCTTTGGCGAAGGCCCATTTCGAGGCCAGAAAGGAATCGGGACATTTTTTTGGTTAAAAACAGATAAAAAAAATTCATGGCAAAACTTCCGGTAGCTGCAGATCAACTAATAAAAAAGTACGGACCTCATAAAGCCTATGCCCCGCAATCGGGATTTTACGGGGCACATGAGCCGGACAGGCTGGTAAAGACCCATTGCTGTTATTGCGGAATGCAATGCGGAATACAGCTGAAGGTAAAAGACAACAAGGTGACCGGCTTTGAACCCTGGATGGAATTTCCGTTCAATGAAGGCCGTCTGTGTCCCAAAGGTGTGCAACGTTACCTGCAGAACAACCATCCGGACAGGCTCCTGAATCCCATACAAAGAGCAGAAGGCAAGGGGTTTGAACCTGTCTCGTGGGAGCATGCCATGAGTAAAACCGTAAGCGAGATCAGGAGGATACAGGAAAAATACGGCAATGATGCCTTTGCCATGCTGAGTGGCGTTTCCATCACCAATGAAAAGAGTTATATGGTGGGAAAATTTGCCCGTGTAGCCCTGAAAACCGCAAATCTTGATTACAATGGGCGGCTTTGTATGGTAAGTGCTGGGGGAGGAAACAAAAAGGCTTTCGGCCTGGACAGGAGTTCCAACAGCTGGGCGGACCTGGCGCATGCCGAAGTCATTATCGTGGCCGGGGCCAATATCAGCGAGACCTTTCCCACGCTTACACACTATATCTGGCAGGCCAGGGACAACGGGGCCAAGCTGATCGTGGTGGACCCGCGGGTCATCCCCCTGGCCAGGACGGCCGACCTGCACCTGCCGGTAAGGCCGGGGGGCGATTCGGCCCTGTTCGGTGCCATGCTGAAGATCCTTGTGGACAATGACTGGCTGGACCACGATTTTATAAACAGCCACACTTCCGGATTCGAGGAAACCATAGCTGCCGTAAAGGATTATGACCTGGACTGGGCTGAGGAACAGACAGGTATTCCCGGAGAGAAAATCAGGGAAGCAGCGACCCTCTGGGGAAAGGCTAAAACCAGTTTTCTGCTCCATGCCCGCGGTATAGAACACCATACCAAAGGAGTGGAGAATGTGCTGAGTTGTATCAATCTCGTCCTGGCCACGGGGCGTATAGGAAAACCGTACTGCGGATACGGCACCATCACCGGCCAGGGCAATGGCCAAGGTGGAAGAGAACACGGCCATAAGTGCGATCAGTTACCCGGAAACCGCGATATCACCAATCCCGAACACCGGGAATATATAGCCGGGGTGTGGGGGATCGATGAAAAGGAAATGCCGGGAAAAGGGCTTACGGCCTACGAACAGATCGAAGCGATTCACCGGGGCGAGATTAAAGGGTTAATATCCATTTGTTTTAATCCGTTGGTATCATTGCCCAATAACAATTTCGTTCGGGAAGCGCTCGAAAAACTGGAATTTTATATGTGTATTGACAGTTTTCTCTCCGAGACCGCCCGCCATGCCGATATTGTTATGGCCGGGTCGTTACACGAAGAAGAGGAAGGAACGGTGACTACTGCCGAAGGAAGGGTCGTGAAAATAAATGAGGCGGTGACCCCTCCGGCCGGGGCGAGAAGGGACGGAGAAATACTCATGGAACTGGCCGACAGACTCGGGGCAGGAGATAAGTTCAGTTATACGTGCAGCGAAGATATATTTAACGAACTGAGAGTCGCTTCCCGTGGAGGTACGGCTGACTACTACGGGATCACCTATAAGAAAATCGTGGACAACATGGGCGTTTTCTGGCCCTGTCCGTCGCTCGACCACCCGGGTACCCCCAGGCTGTGGGAAGACCGGAAATTCAGGACGCCGGATGGTAAGGCACATTTCAATCCCGTACCTTACAGACCGGCCTCGGAGGTAACAGACAAGGAATACCCGGTAGTCCTGACCACGGGCAGGGTGGTCTCTCAATACCTCAGCGGAACCTCCACCCGGAGGATAGGTAAGCTTGTAGACCAGTATCCCGAACCCTTGCTGGAGATACATCCCAAACTGGCTTTTCAGTACGGGATAAAGGAAAGGGACCTGGTCCGGGTAAAGACCAGGAGGGGGGAAGCAGAGTTTCCCGCACAGGTGGTGGAGACCATCCGGGAAGATACGGTATTTATCCCGTACCATTGGGGAGGAAAGCACGCTGCCAACCAGCTGACCATTGGAAACCTCGACCCCGTGTCCAAGATCCCCGAGTTCAAGGTGTGTGCCTGCAAATTGATCCCTACGGGGAGCAAGGCACCTGATGTAATGACAGAAACTGCTTATCAAAGCGGATTGTAAAATGTAATGAAGAGAAAACAGAAATCAACCATAAAAATAAATTATGATACCAGCAACCGATTATAACCAGGAGATGGCCTTTTTTGTCGACATGCAACGCTGTATTGGTTGCCATGCCTGTGAAATGGCCTGTGCAGAATGTGAAACCAACGGACAGGAAAGCATGATACACGTCAACTACGTGAACCGTGCGGAAAGCGTACAGACCACCGTACAGGTGTGTATGCACTGCGAAGACCCCGCCTGTGCCAATGTATGCCCGGCCGATGCCATTCACAAAGACGACTTTGGTGTAGTCCATTCCGCCAATACTTCCCGTTGTATAGGGTGTTCCAACTGTGTCCTGGCATGCCCTTTCGGGGTGCCGAAAAAAGTGGAGGAAGCGGAATTGATGATGAAGTGCAATATGTGTTATGACCGTACCAGCGCCGGGAAGAAACCCATGTGTGCTACGGTTTGCCCGAGCCAGGCCCTGTTTTACGGAACCAGGGAAGAGATCGAAAGAATGCGCCCGGACAGCGTGCCCGTAAATTCCTTTAAGTTCGGGAAGCAGGAAGTCGATACCAAGGTGAGTATTATGATGCCCAAAGGGACCCATCAGTTGATTGTAGAATAAATTTGTTGCGTTTATATGCCGGAAAATAATGGATTTGTAAAAGATTGAATCCCAATAGTCCCGATAGCTATCGGGATCGGGAGATTGATTTTAAGCGTTTCAATCTCCTTCAATCTTCCGGCGAAGCCGGATCAATCTCTTTCAATCTTTGGAAAACATATACTTAACCCCATAAATTTGTATGTCATGGCAAAAAAAAGTTCTCATGACCACCCGGAAAAAATGCCGACCTGGAAAAGCGATTTTCCGATAAAGGAGGAACAGGTCACCCATGTGGGCCGCAGGGAATTCGCAAAATTTCTCGGGCTGCTTTCGGGGACACTGGCGTTGGGTAACGGTGTTATTGTGATAAAGGCACTGGCCTTTCCTGCAAAACCTCTGGAAGGCGAGCATTTTGTCTGTAATGCGGATGAAGTAGCCGTGGGGGAAATGTTCCAGTTCGAGATCGCAGGAAGCAAGGTCATTCCCTATATCCTCATTCATCTGGAAGAAAATGTATGGCGGGCCTTTGAACAAAAATGTACACACCTCACATGCGCAGTGAGATACCGGAAAGACCTGGGTAAAATAGAATGCCCATGTCATCACGGCTTCTTCAGTGCCGATACCGGGGAAGTGTTACAGGGCCCCCCGCCCAGGCCTCTCCCGAGGCTTGAAGTGGTGATAAGGGATGGAAAAGTATATGTAAGAGAAGAAAAACAGGACCAAACCGTATAGGATATGAGCGATTTCAGAAGATCACAGAACGAGGCACACCCCAACAAGACCAATACGCTGATGACTGCTATTATCGTGCTGCTTATCCTTTTTGTGGGGATCCAGATATGGTTTTTGTTCGGCGCACTCAACAACGCATTGCAGGGCAATATTTACTTTGCCGTGACCACATTCATAGGCTCTTTCCTTCTGGCCCTGGCTTCTTTATGGCTGTTACGCTATTTACCCGATCCATTGAAAAAATCGTCCGGGAAAAAGAAATGACCCGTTGTGTATACTGAGGGAGTTTTTTCTATAGAACAATACCATTTAGTTATAGCATATTGTTGTCTATTTTTTTAACCCCGAAAGCTCCTCCCTTCATCTGAAGGGAGGTGGGCGGACTTCAGTCCGCCCGGAGGGTTTGAAAGCCCGGACCATAGGTTAAACACAAACGTTTGAGCCTAAATCCCAATGCTTGGGCTGGGTCAAACTCCCTGTTCCCTAAAGTATAATTTATAAAAGTTTTATAAGTTTTAAAGTATAGAATAATCTGAAATTTAGTTTTGAAACAGTACAACACCATAGAAGCCTTCGTCCTCGCCGGAGGAAAAAGTATCCGTATGGGAAGCGATAAAGGGCTGACCCTTCTGAAAGGGAGGCCCATGATATCCTACATTCTGGAAACACTACAAAAAGCGGAACTGCCTGTCCGGATCATTGCCAATGACAATGCCTACGAAGTTTTTGGCTCGAAAGTTCATTCCGATATAATCTCCGGGAAAGGGCCCATGGGCGGATTGCTTACGGCCTTTGAACATACCGCCGCCGATATTGTTTTGCTGGCGGGCTGTGATATGCCGTTAGTTCCTGTTGAGGTGGTTAAATGGTTGCTCGGCCATGCAGATACTGAAAAGATCGTTGCCCCTGTTCCGGAAGGGCATATCAATCCGCTGTTTGCCTTGTATCCGTGTTCCTTCAAGCAAAAATTGAAGGAAAATATATCCTCCGGACGATTAAAGATGGCAGGTTTTGTTCTGGAAAACAAACACGTCCTGATACCCTTCCCCGGGAAGGATAGGCCCTGGTGTTTTCAAAATGTCAATGACCCCTTGCAAATCAGGGAACTGGAGGCCGGGTGGGATAGTTTTAAATAACGGGGAGAGGGTTTCCCTGTTTCTTTAATCGTCTTTATTGTTGTTAAATTTCCTCAGGTTTTGAAAAAACAACATTCCCGTTGCAACAGGAAAAAGAATACTTCCGGAAAACAACAACAGGTAATAATGTTCCGGCAGGGGCCATTGCAGCCACAGTGCCACCCCCTTGTAAAAGATCAGGAACTCCGTAATAAAGAAACCGGCCAGGTAGATCCCGATAGCCCGGCGGGAAAGCGTCCATAACCTGAAATATGAAAAGAAAGCAAACAGGGCAAGGGAAACTACCCCCAGGAATGTCCAGTGCAGGTAGCCTATGATAAACCCGGGAGTGTGGTAAGCTATCTTTGCTATTTCAGGAACCGCAGAAAAACATTGTAACAGTAACTTCACAGCAAGGAGTATGCCACTTAATTTTAAAAGAAAAACAACACTCTTTGACAATCCCGCTTTTCCATCGGAAAAGATCCGGGACGACCGGATAATATTAAAGAACACGGTATATGCCCATAACTGGATCACAGCCCCCAACAAACCGAGGACATAAAAAATATGATGAGGTTCTGTCCATAAGACGGACAGAAAAAAGCTGAGGATTATCCCCGTGTTCAACATCCGGTAAAACAGGCGGGACCGTCCGGGGTCTACAGGTGTTTTTCGGGATTCGAGTATAAAAAACAGAAAGCCGCACAGCGCCATAAGGAACCAGCCGTTGTACTGGAAGTGCAGGTAGAAATAAATGGCAATTTTATACCATACCGACGTGCTTCCCAGGGTGTTCATAATAAGCCCCAGAGCCCAGGGTCCCAGGCTGGAGACGACCATATAGTAAAGCCCCGCCTTTACACATTTAAATGAATATCTTTTGCGGTATCGTTGCGGGGTTTGACGGATAAAGAACCACGTAAAGGCATAGCTCACCAGGATAAACAGGGTGGAAAAGAAAATGGAGTAGGGGTGATAACCCCATAAGGGAAAAGTGGCCAGCATTCCGACAAGGGCCATCAGGGTTGCCCGGAAGATATTCCGGTATGTTTTGAATTGTTTGGTCTCCCGGAGAAACAGCCGGTAAATAACAGCGGTAAGCCCGATATATACCCATCCCAGAAGGGCAATATGGGAATGTGCGTGTACCATGTAGCGATAGTTGAAAGAGAAGTCCGCCAGGGGGTAAGCCCGTAACAGGACACCCAGAAGGGCGGTCATGAAAAAAAAGAAAAGGGCGATACGGGTATGGTTCTTTACGAGGCTCATAACATCATTCGGGCAATAGTTATCATGTTTTCCAGTTCGCAGAGTTCCCTGGAAGGACTGCCTGCATGCTTTGGAAAATCTCCTTTCCGGGAAACGAGTTCCCGGATTTTCACGACCTCTTTTTCAGTACGGCTTCCGGCAGTTTTTCCGGTATAGTAATTATACATGAGTTCCTGTAATTGTCTTTTAATACGCTTAACTTCATCCGGCATGATCTTCCGGCCGGTAGCACGACCGGGATTTCCGGGGATTTCCGGGAAAACGGGGAATGCAATATAGTCAATAATCGATGAGATATCCACGGCGGCTTTGTGTGCAATGACCACGGCTTCCAGAAGGGAATTCGAAGCGAGCCTGTTGGCACCGTGCAGGCCGCTGCAGGCACACTCACCGTTGGCATAGAGGTTTTTAACAGAGGTCTTACCCTGAAGGCTAATGGCAATACCACCACATTGATAATGGGCGGCCGGCATAACGGGAACAGGGGTTTTAAACAGGTCGAATCCCGTTTTCCGGCATCGGTCGGCTATGCCCGGAAAATGCCTGTGGAATTTTGTTTTGTCCAGATGACGGCAGTCCAGGTACACACGGTTCATTTTGTTTTTCCCGTATTCCGAGAAAATGGCATGGCTCACGATGTCACGGGTAGCCAGTTCTCCCCTGGGGTGATAACGGAACAGAAACCGTTCTCCTTCCGCATTGATGATATATGCCCCGAAACCCCGTACGGCTTCCGAGATCAGAAAGGCAGGATTACTTTGCCCGGCGGCGAGCGCTGTGGGGTGGAACTGGTAAAAAGCCATATTCCCGATCTCTACCCCGGCCCGGGCGGCCATGGCAACCCCGTCCCCGGTAGCGATTTCCGGGTTGGTGGTGATCCTGAATACCTGTCCGCTTCCGCCAGTGGCAAGGAAGGTGATTTTTGCATAACTGCTTTTTATTTCCCCGTTGCCCGTATCCATATACCGGATACCGTAGCATTGGTTGTTCCGGACCAACAGGTCTACGGCAAACAGCCCGGGATAAAACGTAATGTTTTTATAGCTCCCGGCCCGTCGCAACAAGGCTTGAACGATGTCAAAACCGGTCCGGTCCCTGCAATGGAGGATGCGCGGCCGGGAATGTCCGCCTTCCAGGCCGAGGTCCCATTTCCCTTCTGTGTTCCGGTCAAAAGGCACTCCCCATTGTGCCAGTTCGGCAATGCGCTCCGGGGCGGCTTCTATAATAGCCCTGACAGCATTTTTGTTGCAGTGTCCCCGACCTGCTGTAAAGGTGTCCCTTATATGTTGCTCAAAAGAATCTGCCGTGAAATCCGTTACAGCGGCGATCCCGCCTTGTGCATAACGGGTATTGGTTTCCAGGGTATCGGCTTTGGAACAGACCCGGATGGAAACTCCGGGCCGGCGTTCGGCCAGTTGTATGGCAAATGACAGCCCGGCAATACCGGAACCGAGGATAAGTACATCAACAGGTTTCATCTGGACAGGCTTAGCATTTTCCGGATGGGGAGGAGCGCTTTTTCGAGTAGTGTTTCATCCACAAATACTTCCGGTGTTTCGTCCCGCAGGCAACGGTATAGCTTTTCTACGGTATTCACTTTCATAAAGGCACATTCGCTACAGGCGCAACTGTTGTCTTCATGTGACGGAAGAGGGATAAATTGCTTGCCGGGGGATTCTTTTTCCAGTTGGTGTATGATACCTGCCTCCGTTCCTATAATGAAGGAAGTTGAATTGCTGTTCCGGATATATTCCCGTATTTGTGAGGTCGAACCTGTGAAATGTGCGATCTGTAATACGGGTGCTTCGGATTCGGGGTGTACCACGATCTTTGCTTCCGGGTTTTTGCGATATAATTGTATGAGCTTTTCCTTCGAAAAAGCCTCGTGTACGATACAGGAGCCTTCCCACAATATCATATGGCGTCCTGTGATCTTATTGAGATAATTTCCGAGGTTTTTATCCGGTGCAAAAATAAGGGGCTGGTCTTCAGGTATGGAGCGTATAATGTCTTCGGCGTTGGATGAAGTACAAACATAATCGCTCATGGCCTTTATACCGGCGCCGGTATTGATATAGCTTACCGTCTGGTGCCCGGGATACCTGGCACGGAAACGGGCAAACTCTTCGGGCTGGCAATGGTCGGCAAGCGAGCAGCCTGCGGAAAGGTCGGGAAGGAGCACTTTCTTATCCGGATTCAGGATCTTTGCAGTTTCCGCCATAAAATATACCCCGGCAAAAACAATGACAGCGGCTTCTGTCCGGGCAGCTTTACGGGCGAGGTCCAGGCTATCTCCTACAAAGTCGGCAAGGTCCTGTATGGCCTTGTCCTGGTAGCAATGGGCGAGAAGAAGCGCATTTTTGTCCTCCAGAAGCCTTTTGATCTCTTTATAATAAAAATTGTTATCCCGCATGGGTTGATTATTTTTGGTCTGGTTCAGAGGAGGATGGGGCCTTCTGTGTAATTCCGGCCCTGCATCGCACCTAAAAATCTTTTTTCTTCGCTGTTTTTCTCATTCTCCACAGAGGTAACACTATCCACAGCAACAACATCAGGGAGGAAAGGATACTTCCCGTTGAAGTGCCGAAAAATTGTTTGAAAACAGCACCTGTATATCCGAGCAATGCGGATATATCGAGCTTCAGGAGGATGAGTATGCGCGACAGGTCTATGGGGTTGAGCACCGTAGCGGCCAGGGAAAATTTTTCCAGCGGGTATTCCTGGAAGCTGGCCAGCAGCAGCAAAAAAATACCGTCATACACTACGGCCAGCAGCAACCATAACAATATGGCATAACCGAAACCCTTGATCCTGTTTTCGTTAGACAGCGCAATATTAAATGCCAGCGAAGTAAAAATAAAGGTCAGGGCCACACCTGTGATCATTAGTATGGCAAAATTCCAGATCATTGCCGAGCGGAAAAGGCCGTATGCAGCAAACGGAATACCGAGCCCGAGAACGAGACTAAGGGAAAGTGAGCCGGCGATGCCCAGGTACTGCCCGGTAAAAATGGCACTCCGCTTTAAGGGCTGGGCGAGAAGGAGGTTGGTAAATTCCCTGGAATTGTAGTGATACATCACCCCGAAAACGGTAGCGATAAGCGGTACCAGGATAATATTGACGTTCATAAGCGTTATAATGGCCCCGGAAAGATTGTTGTTGAGAAACAGCAACACCGCAGCCAGGAGCAGGTAGAACAGGAAATAGGCATAGCTCCACCTGCTGCGTACCAGGTCGAAAAAACTGTATTTGATGATTTTTAGCATGACTTACCGGGTTCAAAATTTAATGTTCAAGGTTCAAAGTTTAAAGTTGCAAATTACAGGTTACAGGTTTTTCTTGGTTTCTGGGCGGAGTTGGGGAGGTACTTTGGAGTAATAGGCTTGCAATGGCATGTTCGAGGTCTTCCTGGCCTGTTTTTGTCCTTAATTGGGAGAGGGAGCCGTTGAAATAGATCTTCCCGTCGAGCAGGAATGCTATATTTTCGGCGATTTCCTCTACGAAACTCATAATGTGGGAGGTAACGAGTATGATCTTGCCTTGTGCCTTTTCCCTGTTTATCCATTCCTTCAGGCGGATCAGGGATACGGGATCGAGCCCGGAAGAAGGTTCATCCAGGATCATTAAGGGGCTGTCGAACATAAAGGCCAGTATGAGGTTGACCTTCTGGCGGGTACCTCCGGACAGGGTGTTGAGCTTTTTATCCAGGAAAGGTTCCAGCCCGAAAAACCGGATCAGGGTCTCATCCCGTGCGGGTTTGTTCCGCAGGTCCTTGATCATTTTTATGAGTTCTTTTACTTTCAGGTTATCGGGAAAATCGGCGATCTGCGGCAGGTAATCGAGGTTTTCCCGGTACAGCACGTCCTTTTTAATATCCTTGCCGTTTATGGTTATGGTCCCCTTGTCGGGAATGGTCATTCCCAGTATGCTTTTTATCAGGGTCGTTTTCCCGGAGCCGTTGGGCCCCAGTATGGCGGTAACCCCCTTTTGATTTATTTGCAGGGAGAGGTTGTCCAGTACCTGGTTGCGACCGAAAGCCTTATTTAGATTTTGAATACTTACCATATAATTTTTTTCATTTCCGGAGCATTGTCCATCAGTCCGGGTGGTGTAAATACGGGGGTTACTTTTTCCGAAAAATCGAGCAGCCCGGTGAAAGTGCTGCGCAGCAATACAATAGCCTCGGGAATCCGGTTGGTCATATGAGAAAAGAGCTTTACCGGGCGGTAAGGCACATCGCCCGTACCGTCCCTGTTGAGATCATAGCCGTAATAATCACTCCAGTAGTTGCGGTCAAAGTTGTTTTCATTTATACGGCCGGAATACGAAAGGTCAAAAGTATTGTACAGGAAGTTGTTGCGGGAAAATGTATTGTTATAACAGGCTCCCTGGATTTTGACCGCATAACCGTTGTTTGCAAAATCGTTTTCTGTAAAGGTCATTCGTGACACCCCTTCTGCACGAATGCCCTGGGTGTTACTTTCGAAAGTGTTCCGGGTCAGTTCCGAATCCGTAATTTCTTTGAGGAGCAGACCATAGGACGAAGGCCCCCAGTTTTTCCTGAAGGTGTTATCCCGCATATTTATGAATTTTGAAAACATGACCGCAACTCCGGCACCGTTATTTTCAAAAAGGTTTTCCGTATAGGTATCGTGATTTGAAAACATAAAGTGCAGGCCGTACCGCAGGTTGTCAATGCTTTTGTTGTTCCGGATCTCTATGTTGTCCGAAAATTCCAGATAGATCCCGTCGCGTACGTTTTGTACGGTATTCCCGCTTACTTCCACATTGTTGGAATACCACAGCTGAATACCATTACCCGAATTGTATTCATTCACGGCATCGCCCTTAATGGTGTTGTTCAGTACTTTTCCCTGCCTGGCTTTTTCGAGGTAAATGCCAAAGAAAAGCCGTTCCAGCGTATTGTTACGGATATTGAAATCCTTGCTTTTCACGACCCGTATTGCGGCATAATCGGTGGTGTAGCTGGTACCCACGTTGACGAGGGTGAAACCGGCAAGGGTCACATTATCGCTTTGGATGGTAATAATTTCTCCTTTGTGCTCTCCATCGATAACAGGGTTGTCTTTTCCTGTAATGGTGAGGGGTTTGGTAATACCGATATTGTATTCCTTATACGTGCCCGCCCGGACCTCAATGGTGTCAAACGGCTTTGCTTTTTCCACGGCCCGGGCGATGGTGGAGATCTCACAGGTTTTACAGACCTCCGTTTTTTGTGCAGACAGTACGGATGTCATAAGGAAAAACACCATCGTGATATGTGAAAACAGTTTGATCATTTGCGATGAAATTTTAATGGTCCCGTTTTTCTTCTTTTTTAAAGTGTGTCACCAGCTGTTCCCAATCGTAGAGTGTTCCGTCATGATTTGCCTGTGTTTCCCGGGCCTCCAGTTTTGAATGAAACCCGGAAAGGTTGGCCCCCATAGGGCTTGATATTTCCGGACTTATCAAATAGGTGGCGTTTGTGGCATCTATAAGTTCGCCGGGGTTTTTAAAGTCATTGACCAGGTATATCGACACGGGGCGGGCCGTGTTTTCCCGGGTGTAATTGAGCAAACACTCGATAGCATCGAATTTATACACACGGCCTTTATCGGTTACGATCTGCGCGGCGTGTTGTTTGTCTACGATGGTCATATTGCAGTATTGGCAATTATCGCTTCCGTAATTGATAGGTTTGGGTTTTATCTCGCAGGAAGTAAAGAACCACATTAAAATTACTATTGAAAGTATGGGTTTCACGATACTGATCTTTAATAAAATTGAAAAAGCCATTTTGTTATTGCGCTATGTTTTTACTCTTTTTTCCTATGAAAAAGGCCACAAGGGTCAATATCATTCCTGCGAACATGAGGTAGCCCCCGGTGTGCGGCCAGGAATCCACATCGAAATTCAGCATTTTCTGATGTCCGAAAAGGGGTGGTTTGTAGGTCATGGGTCTACCATTGGGACGGGTCATTTTCATGATGGCATTCGGGTCTAAGTTGGTTCCGTAATCGTTGAGCCATAGGTTAAAATCGTACATACCCAGAATACCGAGAACAGCCATAAGGCCGAACCATCCCAAAAACCACCAATGGTTTACTTTGCCGAAGAATCCCAGCAACCCTATTACAACACCCAGTGCCGCCATAGTGCCAATAACCAGGGGGAAGACACGGAATTCCCACATTTCCCATGGTTTCGGAATGGTCTGCATTCCTATATAGTGGTTGACACCGTCGATATTTTGGATATCAAATTCTTTTACGCCTTTAATGCCACTTATATAAATATTCATCCCAAGCGGGTCGGGATATTGCGGTGCGCCCAGCATAATATTCCAGAGGGGAAATTCGAACAGCCCCAGGAGGAGGAGTGACCCCAGGATCATTAATATTCCAGCTTTTTTCATGTCTTGTCTTTTGAGAAAAGGCGGGAGCAAAACCAATCCGCTCCCGCCTTTTCGGGAAACAGTAGCAATCTTATCCTAATTCCTATCACCAGGTATGAGCATTATTCTCCGAGAGACCAGCTTAGTTTAATATCGGAATTTGCCGGTGAAACCCGCACATATCCCTGCATCTCCTGGTGCAGCGCAGAGCAGAAGTCGGTACAATAGAATGGCCATACCCCTACTTGCTCAGGTTCCCAGACCAGGGTCCTGGTTTGTCCCGGCATAATGAGCAACTCGGCGTTATTGGCACCGATCATGGCGAAACCGTGAGGTACATCAAAATCCTGTTCGTGGTTGGTGATGTGAAAGTATACTTTATCGCCAACCCTGATCCCTTCTATATTGTCCGGGGTAAAGTGGCTGCGTATCATTGACATATAAACATGAACTTCATTTCCATTACGTTCTACGCGGGTTTCGTCGCCGCCAAGCGCAGCAAATTCGTGCTTGTTGTCTTCCAGCCTGTATATTTTTTGTGATTTCGGGGCCAGTATTTCTGCGGGTATCCCGGCGGCATAATGAGGCTCTCCGTGCGTTGGAAAGTCCAGCAAGAGTTCCATTTTCTCTCCGGAGATGTCAAACAGTTGGGCCGAGTGCTCCAGTTCCGGGCCTGTAGGCAGGTACCTGTCTTTCGTGATCTTGTTCATGGCAACGGCGTATTTGCCGAAAGGTGCTGCCGAGTTTCCGCCGGGGATCATAACGTGGCCTACGGAATAATAGTTAGGTTGCCGGTCTATGACTTCGCGGGTTTCCACATTCCATTTTACCAGTTCCGAAGAGATAAAAAATGTGGTATAAGCATTTCCTTTCCCGTCAAATTCGGTATGCAGGGGGCCGAGCCCGCCGCTTTTTACCTGGCCGGCCAGAACGTCTTCGAATTTCAGGATGGGAATTCCGTAAGCGTTTCCGTCAAATTTCTCCGCTTCAATAGCTGCGATCATTTTGTCAAAGGAGTGGATGGTCAAGTCTGCCGATAGTTTTCCGTTTCCTATGATGTATTTTCCTGTCGGGTCCACATCGCACCCGTGGGGCGATTTTGGTGTGGGGAGAAGGAAAACGGCACCGGGCACTTTAGTGGGATCTACCGTTAAAACCTCTTTTTTTATAGTGCTTTTGGCGCTGTGGGTACTATGATCATACACATTATGGGCATATTCGGCGGGCATTTTTGTGCCCCCTCCGTTGTTTATGTATTCCTCGATCTTTTTCCAGTTTACGGCCGCGATGAAATCTTTGTCGTTTTGTGAAGCATTAACCTCCAGAAGTGTGTTGGCTTCTTCGGTATTATAGGTGGTAAAGAAAAACCAGCCGTGTGATTTCCCGCGCCCGGGATGTGACAGGTCATAGTCAAATCCCGGCATCATGATCTGGAATTTCAGGTTCATCCTGCCGGTCTCCGGTGCTACTTCAATAAAGGACAAAGCGCCTTTAAAATTTCCCTTGTATTCTTTTATGGAAATATCCTTTTGAGGCACAGGTACGGAAAAACGGGTGCCGGCCACTACGTATTCGGTGTTTTCAGTGACAAAAGACGAGCTGTGGTTCCCTGCGCTGTTGGGCACTTCGATTATTTCATCGGTTTCGAAGGTCTTAAGGTCAATCCTTGCAATACGCGGGGTATTGTTCCCGTTAACAAAGATCCACCTTCCGTCGAGTTTTCCATTGGTCTGTGAAATATCAGGATGGTGCAGATCGTCCCAGGGAATAAATCCGTGGGAAGTGTTCAGCATGGGTTTGGTTTCTTCCGAATACCCGTACCCGTTGGTGGGGAATTGTGAAAACACGGGAATTTCCTTAAACATTCTGCCCGACGGTAATCCGTATACGGTGAGGTTTCCGCTGTATCCTCCGGAAAAGAAGGCGTAAAATTCATCGTGTTCTCCGGGCGGGACATATACTTTTTCTGCGGCAGTAGAGGCCAGGGCCCCGCGATTGCCGTTGGGTGACTTGCTGTTATTACAACCGCTAAACATAACGGCCATTAGCGCGAATATGGGTAAACTTTTGATTGTTGGTTTCATTGTTTTTAGATTTACGATGATTTTAATTTTAAAGTGTTCTGAAATACTCCAGGATCTTTCTTGCCTCTTCTTCCGTAAGTCCCTGGTTGGCCATTGGCGATCCGTTATAGTCCATGAGCAATTGCTTTGCAATGGGATCTTCCTTGACCATGACTTCCGGGTTTAAGATCATATTCATAACCCATTCCGGGGAGCGGCGGTCCAGAACCCCCTGAGGTGCAGGACCGATGAATTTCTTATCCGGTTTATGGCACAACATACATTTGCTTTTAAACAGTTCCTTTCCTGCCCGGGCCATAGCCTGATCTACGCCAGCACCTAATGCTACGTTTTTAACCGGGCCAACACCTTTGTTGTCCAGGTCCGTTATATCCTTGGCGGCCTTATCTTCGGCAACCTGATCTTCGGCTTCGACCTTTTTTTCAGTTTTTGTTCTTTCATACGTAAACTTTTCCTTTTTTTCCGGGGTGCCGCCACATGCCGTGAGCAGAATCCCGAAGAGCAGTAACATTGTTTTTTCAATAGTACTCATGTTCCGTGTTTTTGTTTGTATAAATCGGTGTAAAGGTAGGAGGCGGGTTAGCGGGAAAATATGATTTCTGTCATATTCCCATACTTAGAACATATTTTTACAATCTTTATCATTTAAACGGGTGTACCGCAGACAAGCGTTCAGGCCCGTTGCCGGGTATTCACAGAAAAACCCTTTTTATTCCCGGGATGACTTATGTCATGTTTTACGCTTTGAGCGTCTTCTATATTTGCCGGATGTAAAACACAATAGTTTTGTTTGTCACTATCCTTTTGCTTACCGGTTTTTATGTTGCGTTTAATTATTTAAAATGCGTCTGATGAAGGTCAGAATGGGTTTATTATGTTTCTTAGCGTGTCTCTTAATCACTTCTTTTCGGGTCAGCGGGCAAAAGCTGACATTCCACAAACAGAAGGATACGATTTTAACCGTTTACCTGGATGAGGTCGTATTGATCTCCGCCGGAGGCCAATCCGGTGATCGGGGACAGGCAAAACCACTGTCTTCCATCGATGAGTATCTGACATCCGCTCAAAATGTAAATATGGTAAAACGGGGCGCTTACGCATGGGAACCCACACTCAATAGCATGTCTTCCGAACGGCTTTCCGTCACCATTGACGGCATGCGGATATTCGGTGCCTGTACGGATAGAATGGACCCCGTTACTTCTTATATCGATGTGTCCAACCTCTCCGAAGCACATATTGTATCCGGTCAGCAAGGGGCGGAGTACGGTGCCGGCATAGGCGGGGCTATCGATTTAAAACTTGATAAACCTGATTTTAGGAAAGACGGCTTTACCATAAGCCTCGAAAACGGTTTTGAGACGAACAATGAACTGAAGATTATAGGAGCCGGGGCTAATTTTTCCGAAGATCATTACTATATAGGCGGGGACATCAGCTACCGGAAAGCGGAAAATTATGTTGCGGGAGGAAGTGAAGAAATTAATTTTTCACAGTATGAAAAGTATAACATAGCCGTAAACGGGGGGTACAAGTTTAATCAGGGAAACAGGTTAACCGCCACGCTGATCTATGACGAGGCCCGTGATGTCGGGTATCCCGCCTTACCGATGGATGTATCCCTGGCCCGGGCTGTGATCACTTCTTTGGGTTATAAAGAGGAGACCGCAGGGATATTCGGCTCGTGGGAATCAAAGCTGTATTACAATACGATTACCCACGTAATGGACGATTCCCGGAGACCGGATGTGCCCGTACGAATGGATATGCCCGGTTGGAGTGATACCTACGGTTTTTATTCCCGGGCGAATTTTAAAACCGGAAATCACCGTTTTTTATTCAAGTGGGATGGTTTTTACAACAAGTCGCTCGCAGAGATGACAATGTACCCCGTTAATCCCCGGGAAGCTACGATGTTTATGCTTACCTGGCCGGATGTTCGTACACTCAACACCGGTTTGTATGCGGAAGATGTGATCCGTTTTAAAGAAAGTTCCTTAAAGATCTCGGCAAGGGTTACGGCACAGGGCGATCGTATAGCAGATGAATCCGGCCTTAACAGCTTGCGCATTTTTTATCCGGATATGAAGGTATCGCAAATGCGTTTTCTTTCCGGCATATCCACACAATATAACCGGCAACTGCGATCTTTTCAGCTCAGTTTCGGATTGGCCTATGGTACCAGGGCCCCGTCGGTGTCCGAAGCTTACGGGTTTTATCTCTTCAATAGTTCTGACAATCACGATTATGTGGGGAACCCCGGGCTGAAAAATGAACGGTCCATGGAAGTAAATGCCGGGTTTTCCATCACCAAACCCGGGTTCAGCATGGGGTTAAAAGGGAACCTCTTCAGAATGCCCGATTATATTATCGGGGAAGTAAATCCTTCATTGAGTACAATGACCATCGGTGCGGACGGCGTAAAAATGTACACCAATTTGAAATATGCGGATATCGTCAACTTGTCGTTTAACGGTGAATATAAGCTGTGGCCCGGGTTAACCTGGTCCGGCACCGTGTCCTGGCACCGCGGAACAGATAACCAAAACCGGGATTTACCCTTAATCAGTCCGCTGGCCTATCAGTCCTTCCTGAAATATCGGGCAAAAGGCTTTTACGGAGAGCTAAGTGTAAGAGGGGCGGGTAAGCAGGTCGATTTTAACCCGGAGTTCGGTGAAGATCAGACACCGGCTTATACGATATTTTCCATGGCGCTGGGAAAAACGTTCGATATGTTTGGTAACCCGCTGTATACCAGGGCCGGGATAGAAAATATATTCGACAGGCATTATTCGACCTATACCGACTGGAACAATATCCCGAGGATGGGACGCAACCTGTTTTTCAATATTTCGTACAAAATCAATTAATGACATTAAAAATTAAAAAATGAAAACAGTAAAATTTTTATCCCTTATCGCGATTTTCGTCTGTTTTATGTCCTGTTCTTCAGATGATGACGAAGTACTGAAAGACGATCCCGTAGCCGGGCTCAGCCTGGTAACATCCTTTGAGGCCAATGGGCATACGGTTGAGCTTTATTCGGAAAGCAGCAATTTCACTACGGGCTATAATGAGATCTCGGTCCGGATCAAAGAAGCTGCCTCCGACCGTTATTTTTCAAATGCAGAGATCGGCTGGATGCCGGTAATGCACATGGCGGACAAGGAACACTCCTGCCCGAAATCGGAGGTGGCACTTACGGAAAACGAAACGGTGTCCAAAGGCTTTTTGATATTCCAGATGCCCGGTAATGCCGAGGAGTACTGGAGTTTAACATTAAACTACAGGCTTGGCGGAGTGACTTATGAAGCTGACGGCCGCCTGGAAGTAAACCCGTCGCTGGACGGAAAGCAAAAGATCAGTGTTTTTAAGGGAAATGATGATGCCCGCTATGTCCTGGCGATGGTAGATCCGGAAAAGCCCGGGGTTAAGATCAATGACTTCAAGGCCGTTCTTTATAAAATGGAGGATATGATGAATTTTTCCGTAGCGGAGTACTACAAAATAACCGTAGACCCCAGAATGCCGGGAATGGATAACCACAGTTCCCCGAATAACGAAGATCTGACCTATAACGCTGCATCGCGAATGTATAGCGGGAAACTCTCACTGACCATGACCGGGTACTGGAAAATCAACCTCAAATTGCTGAATGCTGACGGTGATGTTATAAAAGGTGAAGATGTAACGGAAGAAAACCCCGAAAGCAGTTTGTATTTTGAAGTGGAGTTCTGATGCAATTAATAAAATATTCTTGATGGATTAAAAAAACGGATTGAAATAATATATGTATTATGGCCAACAAGATCATAGAAGATAGTATACAAAAATCACTTTCCTATAAAGCCTATACCGAACTGGTAAAACAACTGGCTTCCGGGAGAAAGACCACAGGACCGGAACAAACGGAGGTACATATAAATTTTACAAAACTGAATGCCAGCAGAATGCGCCGGCTCGACAAAACCCTGGTTATTCCGGAAAAGGCGATGAGGAGTTTTAAAAACATAGATAAAAAACAGACCTGGCTCGTCATCATGGAAAGCTGGTGTGCCGACGGGGCGCAGACGATTCCTGTTTTAAATAAGATCTGTGAAGTAGTTCCCGGTCTCGATCTCAGGATCGTCATGCGGGACGAAAACCCGGAGCTGATGGACCTGTTTTTAACAGACGGCACACGTTCCATACCCAAACTTATCATACTGGATAATGAACTTAATGTGGCCCATACCTGGGGGCCAAGATCGCGAACAGCGGCGAATATGGTGGCTGCCTACAAAAGTCAGAATGGAAAAATTGATGATGCTTTTAAGGAATTCCTCCAGGTATGGTATAACAAAGATAAGGGGACAGCCATTATTGAAGACCTGGTGGAATTGGCAGAAAGCAGGATGGTTGCGGGGAAATAAGGAATAATCGGATTGAGATAGTACAGCATAAAAAAAGCCCTTGCTTTCTGCACATGATATTTATCATCTTCCGGGAGCATATCAGTGCTGATATTTGCATCTTTTCCTCTAAACAAACCCTAAAGGATGATACACAATTTTCATATCCCTGTAATGGGACTGGCCTATACGATCGATACCCCGCTGCGGGTGGCTTCTTATGGAATAGATTCGGTAATTTCTATTGTAGATGACGAACTTGCGGAAAAAATGAGGGTGTTTTTCTGTGAAAAATACAGTCTGCCCTACACCCCGATCCCGACAAAAATACAGGATTACCGGGCCCGGCGAATTACGGGCTATCTCGATCTGATGGATAAACTGGTAAAGGAAAAGTTTAAAAAATTTTCCGAAGAGCTTTCCATGAACAGGCACGAACTCGAAAAGTTTGTCGCCATGCTTCCGAAGACATCGGTGATAAAGAAAAAGCTGGAAGATCTTTCTTCCGACAGGTTTTTCGGCAGGGCCGGAAAGGTCATCAGGGACTACCTGTCTCCGGGAGCCATAGATGTGAACATTATGACGAAGGTCGATAAAACGAATTACCGGGGTAAAACGGCCCTGCCTTCCCTGTATAATGATGCCCATGCGGCTTTACGGGGATTTGCCAATAGCACGCTCAATTCATCTTTAGTGCTCTCCGCCGGGATGAACCCTTCACTTTACAGCTATATGGGCACTTTCAAAGATTTCTTTCCCGACGGGGAAGGTGTGCTGAAAAAGAAAATAGTGCTGAAGGTAAGCGATTTCCGTTCGGCCATGATACAGGGGCGCTTTCTGGCCAAAAAAGGGATCTGGGTCTCCGAATACCGTGTTGAATCGGGACTCAACTGCGGGGGCCATGCCTTCGCCACAGACGGGTTGCTTTTGGGACCGATCATGGAAGAATTTGCAGAACGACGGCAGGAACTCGCAAAAACAGCCCACGAATTACTGGTAAAAGCACTGGAAGATAAAGGCATCCGTGCCCCCGAATCGCCTATGGACATCCGTATCACCGTGCAAGGGGGAGTAGGCACTTCCGAAGAGCACGAATTCCTGTTACAACACTATAAAGCGGATTCCGTAGGCTGGGGGTCACCTTTTTTACTGGTCCCCGAGGCGACTGCTACGGATAAAGCAACGCGGGAATTGCTGGCTAAGACCGGGGAGAACGAGCTGTACAGGAGTGACCTGTCGCCACTGGGGGTCCCTTTCAATACGGTAGCCGGAACGACAAACGACTATTTTAAAGAACAGCGTATAAAAACCGGCAGGGCGGGAAGCTCATGCCCTAAAAAACTTCTGGCGCTAAACCGTGAGTTCGGTGAGAAAGGTATTTGTACGGCGTCGAGAAAATACCAGGAAGTTAAGCTGGAGGAAGCGGAAGAGGAAAAGGGTAACCTGACTGTGGAAGCTCTGGGCCGCCGTCGTCAGGCAATAACCGTTAAGGCTTGTTTGTGCGTAGGCCTGGCAAACCCTGTCTACCTTGAAAAAAACATGAAAATTAAAGGGGAGCAACAAGGTGTTGTTATATGCCCGGGGCCCAACATGGCTTATTTCGATAAAGAAATTCCGCTTCGGGAAATGGTCCGGCATATTTACGGTTATACATCTGTGCTGGCCGAAAGGGACCGGCCCCATTTTTTTATTAAGGAATTGCAGCTGTACCTGGATTATCTGGTAGAAGAAATAAGAGAAGAACGCAATACGGCAGGCAAGGCAAAGATCAAACGATGGAATACCTTTAAGAATAATCTGTTGTCGGGAATTGCTTATTATGAAAACCTGTTCGCCGGGACTTCCTTTTTCGGCAAAGACCGGAAAAATATAAAAACCAGGCTGGCTGATTTCAAGGCCTGTGTAGCGGAAATTGACATCCCGGAGGCTTGATTATAACCGGGACGTGCGTATCGGTCTCCCGGTATCCGAATGGTTCTTATGATCGTTGTGCTGAAAGTTGATATACAGTACATAAGCATTTTTATTAACAATTATAATTTTAAATTGTTGATTGTTATTTTTTTAAATAGGATAAAAAAGTCCTTTTTTAAATAAATTTGTATTGGACTCATAACGAAACATCCAACCGGATTAAATCGAACAGCATGGAACATTTAGTTATCAAAAGAGCGGGAAACTATGTACCGTTTGAAGGGTATAAAATTCAGATAGCCATAGAAAAAGCCTTTACCAGTGTAGGGCGGTCACCTGATCCCGAAATATATAAAAGACTGATGAGCCGTTTGGACGCGGGAAGCATCCTGTCGGTAGAAGAAATACAGGATGCCATTGAAAAGGAACTGTATGAAGCGGGCTGTTTTGAAGTGATGCGTTCTTTTATGTTGTACAGACACACACGTAAGATGCAAAGGGAACACGGGCACGGGTTAAATGAACATACCACCTATGTGGACAGTTCCCAAACGGTGGCAGAATACATAGAACAAACAGATTGGCGGATCCATGCCAATGCCAATACGTCGTATTCCAATGCGGGGCTGGTAAATAATGTAGCGGGAAAGCTGATAGCCAATTACTGGCTGGATGAGGTATATTCGAAAGCGGAAGGCCATGCGCACCGGAACGGGGATATTCATATACACGACCTCGATTGTCTCACGGGGTATTGTGCGGGCTGGAGCTTAAGGGTTCTGCTCAATGAAGGGTTCAACGGTGTCCGGGGCCGGGTGGAAAGCCGCCCGCCCGGTCATTTCAGGGAAGCCCTGGGGCAGATGGCCAATTTTCTGGGGATATTGCAAAGCGAATGGGCAGGGGCACAGGCTTTCAGTTCTTTCGATACCTACCTGGCTCCCTATGTTTTTAAAGACCGGCTTACTTACGAAGAAGTGTTCAAGACTATACGCAGTTTTGTCTATAATCTCAATGTCCCGGCACGCTGGGGGCAGTCGCCTTTTACCAACATTACCCTGGACTGGGTAGTCCCCGAAGATTTGAAGATGCAGATCCCCACACGTGGGGACCGGCATTTGTTCGAGGGAAGTAACGATGCCGCACTTTCCCGGATGGCACGCGAACGGGGAGCAACGAAGGTAACCGATCTCCGGTACCGGCATTTTCAGAAAGAAATGCAGATCATCAATAAGGCTTACTACCAGGTAATGACCGAAGGCGATTCACAAGGACAGCCCTTTACCTTTCCCATTCCCACGGTGAATATCACGGAGGATTTTGACTGGTACGGAGAAAATACGGATATCCTCTTTGAGAACACCGCCAAAATCGGGTCGTCCTATTTCCAGAACTTTATAGGCAGTCAGTATTTAACGGATGAAAACGGAAACAGGGTTCCCAATCCCGACGCCTACCAGCCCAATGCCGTGAGGAGTATGTGTTGCCGCTTGCAACTGGACCTGAGAGAATTGCTAAAAAGGGGGAACGGCCTGTTTGGCAGCGCCGAAATGACTGGAAGTATCGGGGTCGTCACCCTAAATATGGCACGATTGGGATATTTGTATGCCGGGAAAAAAGAGCAGTTATACCGGGCTTTGGACCGGCTGTTGGAGTTGGCACAATCGACTCTGGAGAAAAAAAGGGTTTTTATACAGGAAATGTACGACAGGGGGCTTTATCCGTATACCCGGCGTTACCTGTCGCATTTCCGGAATCATTTTTCCACCATAGGTGTAAACGGAATGAACGAAATGGTACGGAACTTTACACACGACCGGTATGATGTGACGAATGCTTTCGGACATGAAATGGTTGCCGGAATACTGGATCACGTACGGTCGCGCTTACAGGAGTTTCAGGAAGAGACCGGGAACCTGTATAACCTGGAAGCAACACCGGCAGAAGGTACGACATACAGGTTTGCCAAGGAAGACCTGAAGCGCTATCCGGAGATCATCCAGGCCGGGACTGCGGAAAACCCGTATTATACCAACAGTTCACAACTCCCGGTCGATTTTACCGACGATCCGTTTGAGGCTTTATTGAAGCAGGACGAATTACAATGCAAATATACCGGGGGAACGGTATTGCACCTGTATATGAATGAAAAGATCAGTTCACCCGAGGCCTGCAGACAGTTTGTCAAGACCGTATTAACACAGTTTAAACTGCCTTACATTACGGTAACCCCGGTATTCAGTATTTGCCCGGTTCACGGTTATTTGAACGGAGAACATGAATTCTGCCCGAAATGCGACGACATTTTACTTGACCGGCTTCATACCGGACAATACGAAGCACCGGCATGACTCCCGGGTTCCGGAAACCGTGATCCCGGGTTTTATTAAAATTGAATTTTTATGTGTATCATATAATTATCCTTTAATAACCGCCCGCCGAAAACGGGCACTAAACGACAAAACCTATGAAAACAATCGAGCAACATGAATTGGACCAGTGTACAGTATCACGAACCAAATGCCTGGTATATACCCGGGTTATGGGGTATCACAGACCGGTAGAAAGTTTTAATATTGGAAAAAAAGGTGAGCATAAGCAGCGAAAACACTTCAGGGAAGGAAATTAAGAATATTTACAGTATAAGCCCGTTTACATTGCTGGATTATCCCGGGCATCCGGCCTGTATTATATGGTTCGCCGGGTGCAATATGCGGTGTTCGTACTGTTATAACCCCGATATCGTCCTGGGAAAGGGACGTTTGACCTATACCGGGGCTCTGGATTTCCTGCGAAGCCGGAGCGGGCTGTTGCAGGGTGTGGTGTTGAGTGGGGGAGAGTGTCTGCTGCACTCTTCCGTCCCTGAGTTTGCCGCTCGTATAAGGGATCTGGGGTTCTTGGTAAAGGTAGACACCAATGGAAGCCGCCCGGAAGTGTTAAAAGAACTGATCGACCGGTCCCTGGCCGATTATGTTTCGCTGGATTTTAAAGCCCTGCCGGACCGGGAAGTTGCGGTCACGGGAGGTAAATATTTTGAAGGTTTCCGTCAATGCCTGGACCTGTTGCTGGACAGCCCTGTAACATTCGAAGTGCGTACCACTGTTCACAGTAACTTGTTACAGTCCCGCGACCTTTTAAAAATGAGTTCATTTCTGGCGCAAAGCGGGTATAGCGGTGTGTATTATCTGCAAAAGTTTCAGCGGAATGCTCCCACTTTAGGGAAACCCGGGCCGGACAGGGGAGGAATTGACCTGGCGGCACTCGAAACATCGCCCCTGTCCATACAGATCAGGGGTTAATTATTTTCCGGGGAAATTGCTGATTTTTTGCCGATAAAAAAGAGTCTTCGTAAAATGTGTATTTTTGCGGTAAATTCCCGGCGAATGCTATCAAAATCTTGTGAATACGGTATCAGGGCAACTTTATATGTAGCTTCCGAAACCCGGAAAAAACAGCGGGTAAGCCTGCGCGATATTGCCAGGAAGATCAAATCCCCCGAAGCCTTTACGGCTAAAATACTGCAAAAGCTGGTCAAACACAATATCGTAGCTTCCGTAAAGGGGTTCGGAGGCGGTTTTGAAATGGCCACTGCCAATCTCAGAACCATAAGCATGAAAGACCTGGTCATAGCCATAGACGGGGACGGACTCTTTACCCGTTGCAGCCTGGGATTGCACGAATGCAGCGAAACACAGCCCTGCCCGTTCCACGCCAGGTACAAGCCGGTGAAGGAGAACCTGAAAACCCTTTTTGAACAAACCAGCCTCGAAGAATTGATGAGCGGGCTTGATGAAGGGAAGACTTTTTTAAAACTGTAGTCACAGTCATAGGATTACTGTCCGGTCCCCGGACATTTTTAGTGTACTATCCTAAGTACCTTAATCCCGATATCTCATCACCCTAAGTTTATAATCTGAAGCCCCCTACGCTTACTATCATAAACATTTCAAACTTACCATCCCTGTTGCAGCTTTTTTGCAAACATGACCTCTGTCATAAAATAAGACTTTCGTAAACGGCAAATTTGTACTGTGAAAAATCTTTTGAAAAACAGGAAAAATTTGTCTGATTTAATATGAAATACATTATGAACAGAGAACGTAAGCTATGGATAGGTTTTGCATTGGTCATACTGCTGTCTTTCGCGGTTTTAGGTTATTATGGGTACGAAATATACCAGGAATCCCCTCCCGTCCCCGAAAAGATAGTTACAACCGACGGTCAGGAGGTATTCACCGGTCAGGAGATAAAGGACGGTCAGAATATCTGGCAGAGTATGGGAGGACAGGAAGTGGGGTCCGTTTGGGGCCACGGGGCCTACGTAGCCCCTGACTGGACTGCGGACTGGCTGCACAGAGAGGCTTTATTTATACTCGACCTTTACGCAAAGGAAGACCATAATACCACTTACGATGCCTTAAACGCGGAACAACAAGCCGCTTTGAAGGTACGTCTTCAAAAGAAACTTCGCACCAATACATACGACCCGGCATCCGGCACCATTACCATATCCGGAGAAAGGGAACAGGCTATCGAATATCTCAGCAAGTATTATAAAGGCTTGTTTACCGACGATCCCGGATTTGACCAGTTGCGCAGCGACTACGCCATTCCGAAGAACAGCATTAAGGATGAGGCCCGGATGCACAAGATGAATGCCTTTTTCTTCTGGGCTACCTGGGCAACGGTGACAGAAAGGCCGGGGAGTAGCGTGTCCTATACCCACAACTGGCCTTCCGATGAACTTGTGGGGAATACACCCACCCGCGACCTGCTGGCCTGGTCGGGAGTGAGTATTATCCTGCTGATCCTTTGCATAGGCATCATGGTGTTTTATCACGTAAAATCGGGGGAGAACGAAAGTACTCCGGTGCCGGCAGAAGACCCCTTGTTAAAACAGGGAATAACCCCATCCATGCAACTGGTGAAAAAATACTTCTGGATCGTGAGCCTGCTTATGGTCCTCCAGATGTTGCTGGGCGTGGTTACGGCGCATTACGGTGTTGAAGGCGATGGGCTGTACGGCATTCCCCTCGACCGGATACTCCCGTATGCTGTTTCGCGGACCTGGCACACCCAGCTCGCTATTTTCTGGATCGCTACCGCATGGCTGGCCACCGGGCTTTATATGGCCCCGGCCGTGTCCGGAAAAGATCCGAAATACCAGAAGTTCGGGGTTAATTTCCTGTTTATCGCCCTGTTGATTATTGTACTGGGGTCCATGGCCGGCCAGTGGATGGGCGTGATGCAAAAACTGGACCTTACCGGGAACTTCTGGTTCGGGCACCAGGGCTATGAGTATGTAGACCTTGGCAGGTTCTGGCAAATATTCCTGTTTGTCGGGCTCTTCTTATGGCTGGCCCTTATGGTACGTCCCTTAATACCGGTACTCAAAGCAAAAACACCGGAAAAGAACCTGATTGTCATGTTCCTGGTATCGTGTACCGCTATCGCCGCTTTCTATGGCGCAGGCTTAATGTGGGGACGGCAGACCAACCTTGCCATAGCCGAATACTGGAGATGGTGGGTGGTTCACCTCTGGGTTGAAGGCTTCTTTGAAGTGTTTGCCACCGTAGTGATCGCATTTCTGTTTGTACGCCTGGGCCTGTTAAAAACAAAAACAGCCACACTTAATGTGTTGCTGGCTACCATCATTTTTATGTCGGGAGGTATTATAGGTACTTTTCACCACCTGTATTTTACAGGAACACCTACCGCAGTTATGGCTTTGGGAGCAACGTTCAGCGCTTTGGAAGTGGTGCCGCTGACCTTGATCGGTTACGAGGCCTGGCACAACTATAAGCTGTCTAAAACCGCCAAATGGCTCGAAGATTATAAATGGCCTATCTATTTTATGATCGCCGTGGCCTTCTGGAACTTCCTCGGTGCCGGGATCTTCGGGTTTATCATCAACCCGCCCATTGCGCTCTATTATGTACAGGGACTGAACACAACTCCCTTGCACGGGCACACGGCACTGTTCGGGGTATACGGGATGCTCGGTATCGGGCTGATGTTGTTTGTACTGAGGAGCCTTTACAGGAATATCAGGTGGAACGAAAGGCTTTTAAAAATATCGTTCTGGTCCCTTAATATCGGATTGCTCGGAATGGCCCTGCTGAGCCTGTTGCCCATTGGGATATGGCAGGCCGTGGAAAGTATTGAACACGGTATGTGGTATGCCCGTTCTTCCGAACTTATGCAACATCCCACCATGATCATGCTGAAATGGCTGCGCTCCATAGGCGATATCATTTTCGGTATCGGTATCGTAGCCACCTGCTGGTTTGTATTTCAATTGACATTTAAAAACAAAAAACAATAAGAAAATGGAAGCATTAATGAACAAACAGATCGGTGAATTCGTAGCTGAAGATTACAGAACAGCTGCCGTTTTTTCAAAATACGGAATTGACTTTTGCTGCAAAGGCAATCGCACCATAGATGAAGTATGTACCAAAAAAGGACTCGACAAAACCGTTTTGCTCGACAATCTGAGTACAGTGCTGAACACACAACCCGACCAGGCTATCGATTACAGGTCATGGCCTCTGGACCTTTTGACGGATTATATTGAGAAAAAGCACCATCGCTATGTAGAAGATACTGTTCCCGTACTCCTGCAGTTCCTGGATAAACTGAGAAGGGTGCACGGGGAACGGCACCCGGAACTGTTCAAGGTGTATGAACTGTTTACCGAAACGGCCGGGGCGTTAAGCCAGCATATGAAAAAGGAAGAACTTGTACTGTTCCCGTATATCAGGAAAATGTTTAAAGCGAAACTCAACGATAATACTGTTGAAGCGTCACATTTCGGCCGGGTGGAAAACCCCATTACTGTGATGAAACACGAACACGACGAAGAAGGAGAGCGTTTCAGGGAGATTGCCCGGACAACCGATAACTATACCCTTCCGCAGGATGCGTGTAATACCTACAGGGTGGCGTTTGCAATGCTGGACGAGTTTGAGAAAGACCTGCACCTCCACATTCATCTCGAGAACAACATCCTTTTTCCCGGAGCCGTAAAACTTCAGGAAACCGTGTTATAGAAAATGACATATATCAAATTCATAGTATTCCTTCATATCCTCGGCGGATGTGTCTGGGTGGGCGGACATTTGATCTTATTGTTGCGCTATCTCCCGCAATCGCTGAAAACAAAAGATCCGTCGCACATCCTGAGGTTTGAGGAAAAGTATGAAAAAATAGGGATACCCGCATTGATCGTCCAGGTGATTACCGGAGTGCTCCTGGGGTTCAGCTACCACATCAACTGGTTTGGTTTTAACAGCCCTGCGGATGTGGTAGTCAACCTCAAACTCATACTGTTGCTGGCAACAGTGGGACTGGCCGTACATGCCCGTCTTTTTATCATCCCGAAGTTAAACGAAAAGAACCTTATGCGTTTGGCTTGGCATATTGCTGCGGTAACCCTGCTGGCCGTGTGTTTTGTGTACCTGGGAGTTTCGTTTAGAATGGGGTTTTGAGATGGGTTTTTTAAGCTGTTTTTAATATTTCCCTTTTTGTAAAAAGCCACGGATACACGAATTACTTTTTAGCGTTGCGTTGTGCCCGGTAACAGTATAAAAACAGGCAACTTTGCTAACTGAAACCACCTGCATTCCCCCGGCTACTATACATATTCCCTTATACAAAAACATTCGTGTATCCGTGGCCCTATGGAAACGTGGAATCTGTATCATTTAAAAGTAAGGGGCGTTCTCAATTATGGACGGTATTGAAAATGACGGGATTGAAATTAACGCTTATCCATGCCCAGTGTTGTAGTTTGCCCGCATTTCCGCCTTTTAAAACTTCCAGGGAACTGCTGCCGAACATTCGGGAATAGCCGAAAGACAGGTCAATGTGCTTATAAAGTCTGTAACGGGCGACAAGGTCTGCCTCAATACCCAGGTAGTCCTTCATAATTCCGTTGTTTTCGTTGAGCACGGATGCAGCCGCCCGGAATAAATGGGGTTGCAATACGATATCCAGTTTGTTTTTATGATAGCCGGCTTTGGCATAAACATCGTGGAGCCCTACGGAATTGATATGGTTCCCCACATAGAAATAATCCATAAAACCATTAAAGGCATGATTCGTCCCGAATAAAGGGTTGAACGATTTAACGGTGCCCTGCACCTTATTCATATCCGTTCCGGAAAGGTATTCATAGCCCGCTCCCGTGCGCCATGTATCCGATACCCGGTAATTGAGGTCGATACCCGCATTCCACGCCCGGACATTCGAGCCGTTTTGTTCTCCGTATTGTCCGTAAACCGATGATGATACCACAAGGTTGTTGTATTGAAACTTATAAAATCCTCCTGCGGTTTGCAGGTATTGTGTATTGCGTTCTCCTGTAAGGTCGTCCGTAAATTCGTATCCCGTGTTCAGTGCAAGTATGCTCAGTGCCGAATGCTTAAAATTAAGATGATACCACAGGAACTGCATGTTCTTATAATTATTTATACCATAGTTCTCTTCCGAGAGATTTTCGTTTTCCGAACTGACGGAAAGTCCGAAATCGATACGATGCCGATGGTCGGGTTTAAAAGTTACCAGGAAGGCGTCATGGGTGCGGCCCTGCTGTGCCCAGTCTACTTTGCCGAATATTCTTTGATTGTCATATACCAGCTCCTGTCTGCCTAACTTAAAGCTCCATTTCTCATCGGGGGCATAGCTGCCATAAGCCTGATAGACCATGAGGTTGTTCCTGTCTGAAGTATTAAGTGTTGGTACATCTCCCCAAACCCTGATGTTCTGGAAAGAAAGTTTTACCTCCAGTTTCTCGTTTTCGAAATTCATGTTTATACGCGAGCGCTGCGATACAAGAGAAGCGGGGTCCCGCTTATCGGTCAAAAGCGTTTTATAACCGTTTCTGTATTCGTATCGCGGACGCAATTGCAGAGCGATGTTTAATTCCTGGGCAAAAAGCCCCCGGCCCAATACTGCGAACAGTATGGGAAAAATATATAATTTCATATGAGTGTGTTAAATTTAGTTGTTCGGGATGTATGTTTTCAGGACTTAGGACCGCAGGACGTAAGACGCAGGACTGCTCCCGGGTGCTCTGGCTATGGTATGGCGCCGGCAGCCTGTTCTATATGCATTACGGTATTCGCTGAGTTTACTCCCAGGCCTTCCTGTTGAAATACCAGTTCCCCATTATGGTCGAAAACACTGATGATATTGGAGTGTGAAAAATCTATCGGAGAGATCTCTTTATAGCTTACAGCTACCACTGCGGCAAATTCACGGGTGTTTTCCTCGCTCGACCTCAGGAAAACCCAGGGAGGCTGATCCATAAGGTTTTCTTCGGCAAAGACTTTTAACCGTTCGGGAGTGTCTGTTTCGGGATCGATGCTTACGAAGACCATTTTTACATGTTTTTTTGCCTGTTCCGAAAGCTGCTTTTCTATATTTCTCATGTCTGCAACCAGTCGCGGGCACGCCGCTTTGCAGGAAGTGTAGATCATGACCATCACCAGTACGTCACCGCGGAGGTCTTCGAGTTCAAGCTGTTTTCCGTTTTGATCGGTCCATTCGGATTTCAGGTTAAAAAGGGATAGGTCTGAAACCGGAGCATCTACCGGTGTTTTATGCGATTGTTGAACTGTGGGCACCAGGCTCATATTACATACCGGGCAGCTCCCTTCGGAGGCATATACTTTATCTCCTTCGCAGTGCATGGGGCATTCGTAGGCTTCTGCAATGCGATCCTTTTTCGGGTGCCCGTTATGACAGGACATCATTCCTGTCACGATTATCAATATCAAAAATATCTTTTTCATACGAATAAATTCAGGTTAAATATTGGACATACGACTATGGGACTTAAGATTTAAGGCGGCCGGTTAATATCCGTTTTTCTGTCCTGCGTCTTAAATCGACCGTCTTAGGTCAAAAAACTAAAACTATTTTCTCCATCCTCTTTTGCACCGTCATGGAAGTTTTATAGGCTTATTTTCAGTGTTTTTTCGGGACCTGACACATCTGAACCCCAGGTTTTTGATGGTATATCTCGCTTTTACGCTTCCCCGGAAAGCATAACGCATAAAGGCGGCGTAGTTCATGAGGTCGGTTGCCCCGATGGCCGCGCTTCCGCAAAACAGGTTACTGTCCTTGCCGGAGTCTTTTCGCGATTCCCCGGAGATCAAAACAGAATTGAAATCGAGCGTCCACTCCCAGACCAGTCCGTGCAGGTCGTATACTCCCCAATAGTTTTTTGGGGTTTTGCCGATCGTGTTTTTATGTGTTTTCGGGGTTTCGTACCATGCCAGTATTTGCTGATTGTAGGATGCTTTGATCCTTGCATCGGGGAGTTTTTCATCGGCCATGGCCACGTATTCCCATTCGTCCACGGTCGGTAACCTTTTTCCCCGGCATTCGCAATACGCTTTGGCGGCAAACCAGGAAACATAGGTAACCGGGCTTTTTAAATGTTCGCCGTCTTTAATTTCCAGGTCGTTCTTCCAGTGATACAGGTAGTTGTCCTCGGCAAACAACTTTTTGACTGCCGACTTTCGCCATTGCGGGTACTGCGTTACAAAGGCAATAAAGTCTGCATTGGTTACGGGATGGACGTCCATTTCAAAATTTTCGACCTCTGCCACTGTGCCCTTGCTTCCGTACAGAGGCAGGTAGCTGCCGCCCTTTACAAATGCCATACCTTCAGATTGTGCATGGCAAAACCAGTTAACAGCAAAAAGGGGAATCAGGAACCTGAAGGTTATGGCATTCATAATACTATTGATTTTTTAGCGGGTAATTATAATTTTTTATTTCTGACTTTAGTGACCATGGCCGGTGTCACATTCTTTTTGGAATTTCCCCAGCTGTTATATATATAGGCCAGAACATTGGCGATTTCATCATCCGAAAGGTTTTGCGGGGTCATGATGCTGTTGTACTTTTCTCCGTTTACCGTAATTTCGCCTGTCAGCCCGCTAAGTACAACATCGATGGCCCGGTTTACGTCCGCATTTAAAAAGTCCGATTTTGCGAGCGGGGGGAAGGCCCCCGGTATTCCCTGTCCTTCGGCCTGATGGCATGCAAAACAGGTTTGCATATACACTTGTTTTCCGGCGTTGACACGTTCTTCGGGTGAGCGTGCGGGAGCCCGGAGTTCTGCGATTTCTTCGGTTGCGGGTACTGACCGGGTTTTCTTTTCCCCGGGCTGATAGGTCTCTTCGCGCAACTCCCCTGAATAAATCGTTTTGTTCCCTTCGCCCTGAACGTTCAGCATGCCGAGAGCCCCCTTATTAAAAGCTCTGAATATAGAGTGATCGACAAGGACAAAACTTCCGGGGACTTCTACCCTGAACTCAACGATTGCAGCTCCGCCGGCAGGGATTAAGGTGGTCTGGACATTTTCGTTTTCCAGGCTTCCCCCTTCGGCATATACCTTGTCGAAAATTTCCCCGATAACATGGAACGACGATACCAGGTTGGGCCCTCCGTTACCCATATATATCCTTACGGTTTCTCCTACATTGGCCGTTATGGCATTGTCCCCGGTCAAAGCACCGACCTTGCCGTTGAACACCACGTAGTCGGGGCGTTCATCTACGGCTTTCCGCATGTCAAAGGCCTGTAAGCCTTTTTCCCCGTTTTTCCCTTTGGTGTAAAAGTCACCCTGCATCACATAGTATTCCTTATCTACCAATGGCAATCCCCCTTCGGGTTCTACCAGGATCAACCCGTACATGCCGTTGGCAATGTGCATTCCTACCGGCGCCGTGGCACAGTGGTAAACATACAGGCCGGGGTTTAACACCTTGAACGAGAATACTTTTTCGTGCCCCGGGGCTACAAACGAAGATTCGGCGCCACCTCCCGGGCCTGTCACGGCATGCAGATCTATATTGTGGGGCAGCTTGTTGTCCGGGTGATTCTTTAAATGAAATTCTACTTCATCCCCGACACGTGTCCTGATAAAGCTCCCGGGGACCGTTCCGCCAAAAGTCCAGTACACATAGCTGACACCATCTGCCATTTCGCCTTCCTCCTCAAGAATCTCCATTTCCACGATGAGCTTTCGGGCCCGGCGTTTCCCCACGGGCTCCGGAACCCGGGGAGGGGAGGTGAGTTCGGCTTTTGTTTCCTTGAGATCGGGAGTTTTGGCGGTATAGGCATAAGCCTCCTTTTCTTTCTTTTCACATGAAAATGCAAAAAGAATGATGAAACCATAAACAAGTAATTTATAGGGTCTACCTCTGAATTTGTTTTGAATGAATGGGTTCATAAACTTGGAATTTTAGTACTCAATTATTATTAAATAATTGTTTATTAGTTTTTTAAAAAGGATATTTTTATCCTGTTTCTGATCAAAAAAATCCTTTTATCACCCCAAAGATAATTTGTCTGTCGATTGTTGTCCTATGACATTTGTCAGGTTTTGAAAAGGAGGAAATGGAAGGGGAACAGGTCTTATCAAATAGAATTTACCTGTGGATTGTTCTTAAATGCATGGACATTAAAGCGATATAAAAGAGAATTTGCAGGAGGAAGTTGTTTCCCCTGGTCAGATGTTAAAGGCCCGGTTTTTTATCCGGATGAGATTTTTTCGAGCGCTTCCATAGCGTTTACCCGTAATTTTTTCCCTTTCGCAGTAACAAGATTCTGTTTTATAAAATCCGAAAGCGTACGGATAAGCGATTCGGTAGCGGTGCCTACCATTCCGGCCAGTTCTTCACGGGTCATTTGTGCGGAAAGAAACCCGTGCTCATCTTCCCCGAAAGTGTTATACAGGTAGATAAGGGTGTCGGCCAGGCGTTGTTTTACGGTTTTCTGTGCCATGTCAACCGTGGAATTGTTGGCATTTTTGAGATCGTGACATACATCCCTGATAACTTCGGATGAAAATTCCCTGTTGGTTTCAAACGATCTTAAGATGTCCTTTTTAGGAAGGAGACAGATTTCCATGTCGCTGATAGCAACTGCACTGAGATTCACTTTTTCATTGCTTATTACGCTTCGCTGCCCCAGCAGGTCACCACTGCTCACCAGCTTTACGATCTGTTCTCTTCCGTTGGCACTGAGTTTAGTGAGCTTGCATATACCTTTTTTAATACAATAAACCCCTTTCAGGTGATCTCCCTCTTCGAAGAGGATTTGTCCCTTCTTTATGGTTTCCGATGTTTTACAAACGGTTATCCGCATCAACTCATCTTTGGTAAGTGCATTCAGGGCACTAAACTGTCGTACTATACACTGTTCGCATCTGTCCATATCCGTACCGTTGGGATCCGGAGGTAAAATTACGAAATATAAGCTGATAAATGTCATGTTATTTCCTGCTGCTGTTTGACACCTTTGCTGCAAAATCATTGCATTATGGAGAATACGGACCGGGTTTGTTTTCATTGCGGCGCTTCCTGTACCGGTACACCGATAGTCCGTGAGAACAGGGATTTTTGCTGTTCCGGCTGCAGGACGGTGTATGACATTCTTTCGGAGAATGGCCTGGAGGGCTATTACAGCATGGATAGAACCCCCGGAGCCCGTCCGGGGGAGATTTCCGGCAAATACGATTTTCTGGACAATGAGGCCATTGCGGAAAAATTGCTGGAATTTTACGAAGACAACATACAGGTTGTAAACCTCCGCATACCGGGAATACACTGCAGCTCCTGTATATGGGTGCTGGAAAATTTAAAAAGACTCAACAAGGGGATAAGGTATTCCCAGGTAGACTTTCCCGGAAAAGAACTGAGGATATCCTATGACAGCAGGCATGTTTCACTGAAGGAAGTAGTGTGGCTACTCGGTTCCATAGGGTATGAACCCCGTATAAGTCTTGAAAATTACGAAGACAAGCCCGTTGCGGAAAACAGGGCACTCCTGTATAAACTGGGGATCGCCGGATTTGCTTTCGGCAATGTGATGTTGTTGTCCTTCCCCGAGTATTTCGAAATGGGGGAATTCTGGCTGGAGCAGTACAAGCCGTTCTTCCGCTGGCTGATGTTTGCACTTTCCCTGCCTGCCGTTTTGTATGTGGCCGGCGATTATTTTGTGTCCTCCTACCGTAGTCTCCGTTCCGGATTGCTTAATATCGATGTTCCCATAGCCCTGGGGATCGCGGTGATGTTCCTGCGGAGTACGGCAGATATTGTTTTCGGGTATGGCCCCGGTTTTTTTGACAGTCTCACGGGGCTGATCTTTTTTATGACCATCGGGAAATACCTTCAGCAAAGGACTTACGCCTCTCTTTCCTTCGAACGGGATTACAAATCGTATTTTCCCATCGCGGTAACGCGGATCTCTGGGGAAAGGGAAGCGGCCGTACAGCTATACGATATAAAAAAGGGGGACAGGCTCCTTATACGCAATGAAGAACTCATCCCCGTGGATTGCAGGCTGATAAAAGGCAATGCCCTGATCGATTACAGTTTTGTCACGGGAGAGGCCCGTCCCGTGTCCAGATCACCCGGGGCTAAATTGTTTGCCGGGGGCAGGCAGGTTTCGGGACTGGTGGAGGTGGAGGCCGTGCGTTCCGTATCACAAAGCTATCTCACGAAACTGTGGTCCAGCAATACTTTTAAAGAAAAGAAAGAAGAACGTTATACAAACATCACCAACACCGTAAGCAGGTATTTTACCCCTGTGGTACTGACTGTGGCATTGCTGTCATTGAGCTATTGGCTGTGGCTCGGAAAAACGGATACGGCCTTCAATGCCTTTACCGCAGTCCTTATCATCGCCTGCCCCTGTGCCCTGGCCCTGTCGGCCCCGTTTGCCCTCGGCAACCTGCTTCGTATTTTCGGCAGGAGGAAATTCTACCTTAAGAACGCTTCGGTCATAGAACGGCTGGCAACGATAGATACCGTCATTTTCGATAAGACCGGGACCATCACTTCCGCCAGGGAGGGGAGCATAACCTACGAGGGAGAACCATTGAACCGGACGGAGGAAGACATGCTTAAAAGTACGCTCCGGAATTCTGCCCATCCTCTCAGCAGGCAACTCTACACCATATTGAAAAGCAATAACATTCTCACTCCCGACGAGTATGAGGAATGCATAGGAAAAGGAATAGAAGCGACTTACCGGGAACAGCATATTCGTATAGGCTCCGGGGCGTTTGCCGGAAATGAGGATCGGGAGTCTTCTCCGAAGACAAGTGTCCATATCAATACGAACAACAGGTACAGGGGAAAATTCATCTTCGGAAACAGGTACAGGCAAGGACTTTCTTCCCTGTTCCGGAAATTGTCCGGTAAATATCGTCTGGTTATCCTCAGTGGTGATAATGAAAGCGAGCGCAAGACCCTGGAAAAAATGTTGCCGCCCGGTGTACAGATGTGCTTTAACCGGAAACCGGAACACAAGTTGAACTATGTAAGACAATGTCAGCAAAACGGGGCCCGGGTGATGATGGTCGGCGACGGGCTCAATGATGCCGGGGCCCTGCAACAAAGTAATGCCGGAGTGGTTATTGCCGAAGATACCAACGCCTTTTCCCCGGCTTGTGACGCCATTCTCGATGCTTCGCGATTTCGGGAGATCCATGAGTTTCTCAGGATATCCAAAAAGGGAATGCAGGTGGTAAAAATAAGTTTTGCACTGTCCTTTCTCTACAATATCGCGGGGCTGTCCTTTGCGGTGACCGGGAAATTATCCCCGGTGATCGCAGCGATCCTGATGCCGCTGAGCTCTGTGACCATCGTGGTATTCGTGACCCTGCTGACCAATTTTATCGGCAGAAAACTAAATAACCCACGAACAGGAAATCAAACATCCCAAACATGATTTTTATCATGTTTTGCCCGGAAGACGACAAGTAATTTTGTTTCGGAAAACAATCGATATGAGTGTTATCTACATACTAATAACCGTAAGTATTATCGTAGCTGCCGTATTTCTCATCGCTTTTATCACCGCGGTGAAGAGCGGGCAGTATCGCGACAGTTACACCCCGTCGGTACGCATGCTTTTCGAAGACGAACTGGTTGAAGACGACCAATCCTGCAATACGGAGAATAAACAATCATCATAAATATGGAAATAGAGCAGTTTTACTACGATAACAAAATTGTGCGGAAATTTTTGCTGGCCACCATGTTCTGGGGCATCATCGGGATGACGGTAGGCCTGCTGCTCGCCTTTTTGTTTTTGTTCCCCAACCTTACCGAGGGGATTCCCTGGCTTAGCTTCGGACGTTTGCGGCCGCTACATACCAACGCGGTGATCTTTGCCTTTGTGGGCAATGCCATTTTTGCCGGGGTTTATTATTCGCTGCAACGCCTGCTGAAAGCGAGGATGTACAGTGATTTTCTGAGCAATTTCAATTTCTGGGGATGGCAGCTTATTATCCTTTCCGCTGCGATCACACTTCCCCTCGGTTACACGACCTCCAAGGAGTATGCCGAACTCGAATGGCCCATAGACATAGCCATAGCCGTGGTATGGGTGGCCTTCGGGGCCAATATGATCGGTACCGTATTAAAACGGCGGCAAAGGCATCTGTATGTGGCGATCTGGTTTTACCTGGCCACTTTTGTCACCGTGGCCGTACTGCATATATTCAACAGCCTGGAAGTTCCGGTCAGCGGTCTTAAGAGTTATTCCGTTTACGCGGGAGTACAGGATGCCCTGGTACAGTGGTGGTACGGGCACAATGCCGTGGCTTTCTTTCTCACCACGCCTTTCCTGGGGCTGATGTACTATTTTGTACCGAAAGCGGCCAACAGGCCCATATATTCCTATAAATTATCCATTGTCCACTTCTGGTCGCTCATATTTATCTATATCTGGGCCGGGCCGCACCATTTGCTGTATTCTTCCCTTCCGGACTGGGCACAGAACCTCGGGGTAGCTTTTTCCATTATGCTTATCGCCCCTTCCTGGGGAGGGATGATCAATGGCCTGCTTACGCTTCGCGGGGCCTGGGACAAGGTGCGTACGGACCCGGTATTGAAATTCATGGTCGTAGCCATCACCGGGTATGGGATGGCCACTTTTGAAGGACCGATGCTCTCCCTGAAGAATGTCAATGCCATAGCCCACTTTACCGACTGGGTTATCGCTCACGTACATGTGGGGGCACTGGCATGGAATGGTTTCCTCACCTTCGGGATGATATACTGGCTGGTGCCTAAAATGTTCAAAACAAGGTTGTATTCCACGGGGCTTGCCAATTTCCACTTCTGGATAGGAACACTTGGGATCGTATTGTATACCCTGCCCATGTATGTGGCCGGATTTGTGCAGGCATCCATGTGGAAACAGTTCAACCCGGACGGGACACTTGTCTATGGAAACTTCCTGGAAACCGTGACCCAGATCATCCCGATGTACTGGATGCGTGCCATAGGCGGTTCGCTCTATATTGTCGGAGCCCTGATTGGTTGCTATAATATTATAGTGACCATACGAAAAGGCAGTAAAGTCAATGACGAACTGGCCGAAGCTCCCGCCCTGCAACGGGTAAAGAAAGGAAAACTGATAGGTGAAGGCTTCCATACCTGGCTGGAGCGAAGGCCGGTTCAGCTTACTGTCCTGGCTACCATTGCCATCCTTATCGGGGGCATCGTGGAAATTGTACCTACGCTTATAGTAAAATCCAATATCCCCACGATCACCAGTGTCAAACCCTATACACCCCTGGAACTGGAAGGCCGGGACATTTATATCCGTGAAGGGTGTGTAGGCTGTCATTCACAAATGGTACGTCCGTTCCGGAGCGAGGTGGAACGGTACGGGGAGTATTCCAAATCGGGCGAATACGTCTACGACCACCCCTTCCTCTGGGGAAGCAAGCGGACCGGGCCGGACCTGTTGCGCGTGGGCGGGAAATATTCGGACAACTGGCACTTTAACCATCTGTGGGACCCGCAGAGCACATCGTCCGGATCGATAATGCCCAGCTATAAATGGCTTATAAAAAACAGCCTTGATCGCAGTGCTATAGAAAATAAAATGAAGGCGATGGTCTCCCTGGGGGTACCCTATACCGACGAGGATATTGCACGTGCCCGGGAAAATATGGATGCACAGGCCGCGATGATAGAAAAAAGCCTGCACAACGATCCGGATTTTGTCAGGGCCTATGAAGAAGACAAACAGACCGCCCTGGAAAACGGGGAGGTCTTTACGGAAATGAAGGACCGGGAGATTGTAGCGCTCATCGCCTACCTGCAACGATTGGGCACCGATATCAAAATAAAGGACGAAAGTATCACCGATAAAAATCAATAGTTATGTTAAGATATATCAAGGACCATATGGCGAGTATCGCCGGGATTGAGATCTATCCCATCATCTCGCTGTCCATCTTTTTTCTCTTTTTCGTGGGCCTGTTCTGGTGGGTCTTTACCGCGAGGAAGGAATATATAGAAAATGTAAAGCAAATTCCGTTGGAACCGGAGGAAAACGAGCAATTATGAGAACATTTTCATCGTATCTCAGGGTCATAGCCATAGTAGCCTTAGTATTCGGGGCTGCGGAATATTTTATCGATTCCGGGGACAAGCCCGCCTTTATCGAATACCCGGAAGTGCTCCTTTTCATGCTGGTATTTACCATCCTTCTCGTGGCCGTGGAAGCCGTATTGGCTGCACTGCGACGCCTTACCGAAGTGATGATGACGGAAGAACAACGGGAAACACAGGCCGAAAAAGAAGTGTGGTACCGGAAATGGTACAAAAAGCTGACCAGGTCCAGACCGATGGAAGAGGAAGGCGAAATTTTACTGGACCACAATTACGACGGTATCCGGGAACTCGACAACTCCCTGCCGCCCTGGTGGCTGTACGGGTTTTACCTGTCTATCGTCTTTGCCGTGGTTTACCTGGTGCGGTTTCACGTTTTTGACGGAGCAGACCAGACCGAAGAATTCCGGAATGAAATAGCCAGGGCGGAAGAAGCGATCGCGAGGTATAAGGAAACGGCAAAAGACCTGGTCGATGCCAGTACCGTAACCCTGCTTACGGAAACCCCGGATATCGAAGCCGGTAAGGCCATATTTCAATCCAACTGTATCGCCTGTCATATGGCAGACGGAGGGGGAGGAATAGGCCCGAACCTGACCGATACCCACTGGATATTGGGTGGGGGGATTAAAAATGTATTCCACACCATTTCCGAAGGCGGCCGTTCCGGGAAAGGGATGATCGCCTGGAAACAGACACTCAGACCGCGTGAGATACAGCAGGTGGCCAGTTATGTACTCGCCCTGCAGGGGACGACCCCGGCAAATCCCAAGGAACCCGAAGGCGAAGTGTGGAAAGCGGAACAGGAATAAAAAAAGGGCTGCCCAAAGGGGTTTTGTTAGTTAAGGGTGTCGAACAACGTATGCCCGTTATTCACTATTACGGGGCAGCCCTTTATTCATAGCATAAGCCTTGTATAAAGGCAAATCCGAAAAATGTACGGATGATACAGGAAAATGACAATTTCAGGGATTCGTTAGGAACCGTAAATAAAGAAGGAAAAAGGGCATGGGTTTTCCCTAAAAAGCCCTCCGGCAGGTATTACACCTGGCGGACACGGGTGAGTTATGCCTTGCTGGTCTTTTTGATCCTGGCCCCCTTTATCAAGATAAACGGCAACCAGTTCCTACTGTTTAACGTACTGGAAAGACGCTTCCACATATTCGGGTTTCCCTTCTGGCCGCAGGACTTTTACCTGTTTGTCCTGTCCATGATTATCGGTGTGGTTTTCCTGGCGCTGTTCACCGTAGCATTCGGAAGGATATTCTGCGGATGGATCTGTCCGCAGACCATTTTTATGGAAATGGTCTTCAGGAAGATCGAATACCGGATCGAAGGCGACCGCGGGGCGCAAATGCGGCTGGACAGGCAGCCCTGGAATGCCGAAAAGATCAGGAAGCGCCTGTTGAAATGGAGTGTTTTCGTGCTCATATCCTTTGGTATTGCCAATGTTTTTCTGGCGTATCTCATAGGAGGGGATGTAGTGCTGGAATATATAAAGGAAAGTCCTGCCGGTCATCTGGGCACCTTTATTCCCCTGCTGATCTTTACGGGGGTGTTCTATTTCATCTTTGCCTGGTTCAGGGAACAGGTGTGTATCATCGCCTGTCCCTACGGAAGGTTGCAGGGGGTATTACTGGACGAAAAATCCATAGTAGTAGCCTATGACCACAAAAGGGGAGAAGGAAAAAACGGAAGAAAGAAGTTCAGGAAGAACGAAGACAGGAAAGCCCTGGAACATGGCGATTGTATTGACTGCCTGCAATGTGTACAGGTATGCCCCACCGGGATAGACATCCGAAACGGCACCCAGCTGGAATGTGTGAACTGTACGGCCTGTATCGATGCCTGCGACCATATTATGGAAAAAGTAGGCTATCCGAAAGGGCTTATCCGGTATGCCAGCGAAGAAAATATCCGTACAAAAACCCCTTTCCGGGTTACGGCGAGAATGAAAGGTTATGCAGCCGTATTGTTCATACTGATGGGCCTGCTTACCGGATTGCTGTTTCTCAGGAATGAAGTGGAAGTGACCCTGCTTCGCGTACCCGGGCAACTGTTCGGCCGGGAAGGGGCAAACGTTATCAGCAATGTTTATACCTACAAGGCCGTAAACAAGACCACGGCAGAGATAGACAGCGTCACTTTCAGGCTGCTCTCCCACGAAGGAGAGGTAAAACCGGTGTCGGGAGCGCGTTTTCAGATACCCGGACAGGGCATGGCCGAAGGGACCCTGTTCATAAAGTTACCGCAATCGCAACTGGAAGGCGATAAGACAAGGCTTAAACTCGGGCTCTACCGGAAGGACAAACAAATAGAAACCGTAACGGTGAACTTTCAGGGGCCGGTGAGTTATAGATGATACATTTACGGAAACAAGTTTTTAGAAAAGAAATAGCGTTTGGTTTTTAGTTAGCAGTCGGGCTGTCGTCCCGTATCGGATAGGTTTATGGTCTGAAATGTTTAGTCTGTTTACAGGGACGGCAGCCTTTTAACATCCCCGGCAGGCCGGGAAAATAATGAAAAGAGATAGTATCAAACAAAATCCATTGTGATGAGACACTTAAAAATAAACTGGGGTACGGCTGTCGTACTGGCTTTTATAGGATTTATCGTATTCATTCTCTCCTTTGTAATCCGGATGAACACACAAAAGAAGTACGATCATCAGCTGGTAACAGAGGCCTATTATGCCAGGGAACTTTCTTTCCAGGAGGATATGGACCGCGAGCAAAAGACCCGCAGGGAGGGGATGGACCCCCGTATTGAAAGAACGAAGAAGGGAATTCATATTGATTTTCCGGATCATCTGAAGCCCGAAGAAATTTCCGGAAGCATATCCTTATACAGACCTTCGGACAGTAAAGAAGATTTTGAGATCTCCGTGAAGCTTTCCGGAAGAAGACTGATAATTCCGGACGAAAAGTTACTCCCCGGAAGGTGGAATGTAGAGATAGACTGGCAGTACGGCGAAAACCACTACCTGACCCATAAAAAAATAATGTATTGATAATAAGCAGTTGATGAGTATGGGAGTTGGTTAGTTTTACTTCCAAAACTCCTACTTCGACAAGCTCAGTAACATGTACTTCGGCAAATTCAATAACATGTAAACTCCAAAACTAAAAAAATGCTGCTATCTGCAATTTTACTGGGTATGGCCGGAGGCTTTCACTGCGTAGGCATGTGTGGCCCCATAGCTTTTATGCTTCCGCTGGACCGGGGAAACCCGAGGAACAAGCTGTGGCAACTCGGGAGTTATCATCTCGGAAGGATTGTATCGTATACGGCTATCGGGTTGTTGTTCGGTATGCTGGGACTGGGATTCCGGCTGTTCGGGATACAGCAGCAGCTGTCGATTGGTATAGGGGTCGTAATGATCGTCCTGGTATGGCTTCCGCGTATAAAATTATCGCCCGGTTTTTTGGTGAAATGGTATTACCGGGCTGTTTCCGGGGTAAAGAACCGCCTGGGAGCGGCACTGCGAAAACAGGCCCCGGGAACATTTTTTCTGTCAGGTATTCTTAATGGTCTGCTCCCCTGCGGATTGGTCTATATGGCCGTACTGGCAGCCATGACCACTCCCGGGATATGGGAAGGCGGATTGTATATGGCGCTTTTCGGGCTGGGCACCGTGCCGCTGATGACCGCTGTGGTATACCTGGGGAACGTACTCAAACAGAAAACAAGACAAAAAGTTCAGCGGTTGATCCCCGTATTTGTAGTGTTTATGGGGTGCCTGTTTATCCTTCGCGGACTCGGACTGGGCATTCCGTATATATCCCCGGCCCCCGTGGTGGGAGAAGTGTCCTATAGGGTGAAATGCCATTGAATTTTTGTGTATAATTAAATAGTTATGTGGCAGGCCCGTCTTATTTTTGCGGTAATGCCCCGAACCATACAGCGCAATGAGAGATATTCAAAACAGGGAAGACATATTTAAACTGGTCTCTTCCTTCTATAAAGAGGTAAGACAGCACAGGGAAATAGGACCTTTTTTTAACGAGACGATCACCGATTGGGACGGACACCTGGAGAAACTCACGGATTTCTGGGAATCCAACCTGTTCCACCGGGGAAAGTACAAGGGGAACCCCAGGGAAGCCCATATCGGTGTAGACAAAAAGTTTGACCACACCGTGGATATAAAACACTTCGGAGAATGGCTGACGTTGTGGTTTACCACCATAGATGGCCTGTTTGCCGGGGAGCTGGCCGAAAGGGCCAAAAACAACGCCCGGAAAATGTCTACACATCTCTTTATGGAAATTTATAAACACAGGAAGGGATCCTGAGGTAATGAGAGTTTGATTTATACCATGCATAAAAACAGTGGGTTAATATAATTCCTGATAAGTCGAAAGGCTACAAATGACGTATTTTTATAAATATCTGAATTACAACAACATAGGAAATTGTCACGTCGAGCGAAGTCGGGACGCCTTGGACAGCCCAAAACCCCTTGACTTTAGCCTGTCCTGAGCCCTTCGGTTAAGCTCAGGAAAAACTAAAACCGAAGGGTGGCAATCTCCCGGAGGCCAGCGACATACCTCCAATACTTCGACAGGCTCAGCAACAGGTAGGCGCATACCAGCCGGGAGATCGCCGACGCTTCGCTGGCGATGACGCTTTTAACCGTCACTTCATTTGATGCGGTTGCCAAAACATTAATTCTGTGGGTGACAAGTTGTTAAGTTAATGAATTGTTGAGTATAGCCTGAATAACTTAGTAGCCTAATAACTAAGTAACCTGATATTAAACCGTAGTACTGAAAATCCTTGTTTCCGGTTGCTTTCGTTGTAATTTCAGGTCAAAGGCCATACATACGTTGCGTACAAACGGTTTTCCGGTCGGGGTGATCTCAATGTGGTCTCCGGAAATCTCAACGATCTTGTCTTTCTCCATTTCTGCCAACAGGGTAAGTACCCCGGGCAGGTCGTGAAATTGCAGGTCAGGGGTTTCCCAGGAAGTCCGGAAGTTGCACATCAGGTTTAAAATATGCCGGCGTATGATAAGGTCCTCTTCGTTGGAAATGTGTCCCTTTTGTACAGGTAAAATACCATTATTTACCAGGTCGTAGTATGCTTCCACACTTTTGACATTCTGGGCGAAGCCATACCAGCTATCGCTTATGGCCGAGCTTCCGAGGCCGATCAGGAGCCGGGTCTTTGACGTGGTATATCCCATGAAATTCCGGTGCAGGGACCGGTTTTGCAGGGCCTGAAAGAGATTGTCGGAAGGCAGTGCAAAATGGTCCATACCGATTTCGGTATACCCGGCTTCCGCAAGTAGTTTTTTCCCCGTTTCGTAGAAATTCCTTTTTTTCTGCCCCGAAGGCAGGTCACATTCCTGAAATCCCCTCTGACCGTTTCCTTTGAGCCACGGGACATGAGCGTAACTGTAAAATGCAATTCTTTCCGGCATCAGCGCTTTGGTTTTGGCTATGGTGCCGGTGATATCCCCGATGGTTTGAAAAGGAAGTCCGTAAACCAGGTCATGACTGATGGAAGTATACCCGGTTTCCCGTGCGGTTTTTGTGATCTTGAGTACGTTTTCAAAAGGTTGTACCCTGTGGATGGCGCGTTGTACTTCCGGAGAATAATCCTGTACCCCGAAACTGACCCTTCTGAATCCCAGGTCGTACAGGGTACGGAGATGGGCTTCAGTGGTATTGTTAGGGTGTCCTTCAAAACCGAATTCGTAGTCCGTGGCTTTCTCCGCATATTTAAAAACACCATTGATGAGGGTTTTTAGATTTTCCGGGGAGAAAAAGGTGGGGGTTCCCCCGCCGAGGTGGAGTTCCTTTATTTTCGGGATGTTCCCCAGTGCCTCTACATACAATTTCCACTCTTTTAACAATGCCTTGATATAAGGCGCTTCTACCTCGTGCCTTCTGGTAATACGCTTATGACAGGCACAGAAGGTACACAGGCTTTCGCAGAACGGTAAATGGATATAAAGACTTATTTCCCGGGCGGTGTCTCCCGCTGCAAAAGACCTCTTTAATGACGAAAGCCAGTCTTTACAGGAAAAACTCCCCTGATCCCAATAGGGAACAGTGGGATAACTGGTATACCTGGGGCCTGCAACATTGTATTTCCGGATCAGATCGTCTTTCATTCCTGATTGTTTTAAGGTCAAAACTACTGATCGGGATTGTTTCGAAAAATGATATTTATCAGCAGATAATTTATAAAGGTTTTGCCGTGTTCCGGATACTGAAACTGTATCGGTAATTATACCCGTCCATAAAATTCCTGTATAAATAATACTTCACTTTTTCTCCGTAAAACGAGATCACAGATTTATTTCCGCATGACAAATATCATAGTTCAGCATTGCATTTCACTTCAATTTTGCAGTGTAATAACATAAAGGATAAATCACTTCAAAAACACTTTTAATCATGAATACTATAAAACTGTCCGGGATGAAAACTGTTGTGGCGATGCTGAGTATGATACTGTTTTTTCAGGTTGCCGCAGCCCAGAAATCTAAGGTCATCCCTTCCGAAAGCAAGGTGGTTGTTTTGGGGACTTCCAATATACACGACTGGGAACTTACGGCAGAATCTTTCCGTGGCAATGCCTCCTTTACAACGGAAAACAATCGACTGAAATCCGCAGACAACTTCTCTTTTACCGTGACTGTAGAAGGCCTCAAAAGCGGCAAGGGCGGGATGGACAAAAACACGTACAAGGCCCTGAAAAGCCGGGAGTATGAGGAGATCACCTTTCAGTCGGCAGGGGCCGCTGAAATAGGGGAGATCACCACAGGAAAATACCGTGTCGAAGTTCAGGGAGAACTTACCATTGCAGGCGTGCGCAAAAAAGTGCCGCTGACATTCACTGCAGTACCCGGTGACGGCATACGCCTGTCCGGCAAGACCGTGATCCGGATGACCGACTATAACATAGAGCCGCCCACTGCTCTTCTCGGCACCATAAAGACCGGGGAGACGGTGACGGTAGATCTCAATATCACCTATAAATAACAAACCATTTTTTAATCTGACAAATAGCAATAATCATGAAAAAAACGATAACCATTGTATTATTTGCCCTGTTGTGCACATTCAGCATATCCGTAAGGGCACAACACAGGAACCCGGATAATTACAGGAGTCCGGACAAGAACGGGATCAATGTTTTTGAAAGTCCCAAAGACACCGTATCCACTTTTGACGGTGTAAGAGTAAGGATAGGAGGTTCTTCCACGCTTCAGTTCCAGGCACTGGACCACAGTAACAACGGAAATGTTGCTTTAAAGGAGATCGGGGACAATTTTAACCTGGCTACGGCCAACCTGGACCTCGATGTGGCCCTGTTCGACGGGGTGAGAATGCACCTGAGGACCTACCTTTCTTCCCGGCACCACCCGGAGCCCTATGTAAAAGGAGGGTATTTCCAGATAGACCGGCTGGATTTTATCAATCCCGGCTTCCTGGAGGACGTGATGAAATACGTTACCGTAAAAATAGGGCACATGGAAAGTAACTACGGCGATGCCCATTTTCGAAGAAGCGATAATGCCCAGGCCATTTACAACCCGTTCGTAGGCAACTATATCATGGATGCCTTTACCACTGAAGTGGGAGCCGAGGTATATTACAGGAGAGACGGATTTATCTCCATGCTGGGAGTGACCAACGGAAAGCTCAACCAGGCTGTGGACAACCCGGAAAAAACAAGCCCTTCCTTCCTGGCCAAACTCGGGTACGACAAACAGGTACAGGACGATCTGAGGCTCCGGCTTACAGGTTCTCTGTACCACACCGCCCATTCCTCAAGAACATACCTTTACGGCGGGGACCGGGCAGGATCCAGGTACTATTTCGTCATGGAAAACGAGGAAGCTACCTCCAAGGGTAATTTTACCTCCGGGCGATACGATCCGGGGCTTAATTCCGAACTGACTGCCGTAATGATAAATCCTTTTGTGAAATACAACGGACTGGAGTTCTTCGGAATGTACGAGAGGTCTTCCGGAAAGGCCCCGGGAGAAGCCGATACCCGGGTATGGAACCAGTACGGTGCCGAATTGCTGTACCGCTTTGGCGGAAGTGAAAAATTTTATGTAGGCGGCAGGTATAACCTGGTCAGCGGGGAAGAGACCGTTACCTACAATGATGTGGACATCACCCGCTACCAGTTGGGTGCCGGATGGTTTATGACCAAAAATATCCTGGCCAAACTGGAATACGTCAACCAGACTTACGACGGTTTTGACACGACCAGCATTCTGAACGACGGTAAGTTCAACGGGCTTATGGTGGAAGCAGTGATCAGTTTTTAAACGAAAGTATTATACAGATAAGGAGGAGGCAAAAACTCCTCCTTATTAAAAATCAAGATAATGGAAATGGTTTTCCGGTTCTGGTTCCTGATGATAACGGTGCTGTTCCGCACAGGGCTCCCTTCTCCGGAAGAGGCATGTACCATAGAAATAAAGCAGGGAAGTGAACTGTACCTGAAAGGATATGCCAACATCCGGGATTTCAACTGTGCATATAACCCCCGGCTACTGGAGAGGTCCGTTCCGGTCACTTTCCGGAGCGAAGGACGGAGAACCGTGTTCGGGAATGCCGTTATCCGGCTGGATAACCGGGGATTTAACTGCGGGGGAAAAGGGATTAATAAAGACTTTTATGAACTGTTGCAAACAGGTACCTATCCGCATATACGGTTGGAACTGAAAGAGACTGTAAAGGAAGCAGGAGAAGTAAAGGCCCTCATATCCATGGCCATTGCCGGGGTAAGGCGGGAGTATACGATACCCGTGGACCTCACCGGAGGCAAATCCTTCAGATGTTCCGGGACGCTGCGTCTGAATATTAACGATTTCGGGCTGGAACCCCCGAAGAAAATGCTGGGACTGATCGTGGTCCGGGAAGACATTGAAATCTATTTTGACCTGGACCTCCGTGTAGAGGATTGAACGTGGAAAACGGATAACGAAAACAGAGAAACTTTGCTTTGTTTATATTTTGTAAAAAAACAGACCTGACAACTTAAAGAAACAATATAGAAAATGTTACACTACACGACTGCCGAAGAAGCTGTTGGCCTCGTATCTTCCGGGAACCGCGTGTTTTTCCAGGGAGCTGCCATGACGCCGAAACGTTTGATAACGGCCCTGTGTGCACGTCACGGGGAGCTGGAGGATATAGAGATCGTCCAGATGCATACGGAGGGGAAAGCCCTGTATACCACCGAACCTTATTGCAATACCTTCAGGATAAACAGTTTTTTTGTCGGCGGCAACGTTCGCCACGCCGTAAATTCACCTTATGGCGATTACATACCCGTATTCCTGAGTGAAATACACCTTTTTTTCCGGAGAAACCTCCTGCCGGTAGATGTGGCCTTCATACAGGTATCCCCACCGGACAGGCACGGTTATTGTTCCCTGGGGACTTCGGTCGACATTACCCTGGCGGCCGTAGGTGTCGCCCGGAAAGTAGTGGCCCAGGTCAATCCCAATGTGCCCAAGACCCACGGAGACGGAATTATCCATGTCAGGAACATCGATGCAGCCATATATGTGGATGAGCCCATATACAGTACGGAACTTTCCGAATCCACTGCTGTGGAAAAACGTATCGGCTATCACGTCGCCGGACTGATAGAGGACGGAGCCACGCTTCAGATGGGAATAGGGGGGATCCCAAACGGAGTGCTGGGTCAGCTGGGAGATCACAGGCGACTGGGGGTACATACCGAAATGTTCTCCGACGGGATTTTGCCCCTGGTGGAAAAAGGAGTCATAACCGGGGAAGAAAAGAAGATAAAACGGGGAAAGCTGGTCACCTGTTTTGCCGTGGGTTCCCCGGAACTGTACCGTTTCCTGGACGATAATCCCATAGTACACTTCAAGGAAGCATCGTATACCAATGACACGGCGATTATCCGCCAGAATCCCAGGGTAACTGCCATAAACAGCGCTATTGAAATAGACCTTACCGGTCAGGTATGTGCAGACAGTATCGGGACAAGGCAATATTCCGGCGTGGGAGGTCAAATGGATTTTATACGGGGCGCTTCACTTTCGGAAGGAGGAAAGGCTATTATTGCCCTGCCGTCGGTCACGGTCAAGGGCATTTCCAAGATTGTTCCGTACCTGAAACAGGGCGCCGGGGTGACTACAACAAGGGCCCATGTGCACTACGTAGCTACCGAAAACGGCGTGGTGGACCTCTTCGGGAAAAATCTGAAGGAAAGGGCCAAAGCCCTTATTTCCATAGCCCATCCCGACCATATAGAAGCCCTGGAGCAGGCGGCTTATGAAAGGTTCGGGAGCAATACGGTAGCGATGCCGGGTAAAATATAGACTTTGTATGTAATATTTTTCCAAATGAGAAAAAGCAGGCCCGGGACAATGGTACGGTTGTTCGGGGCCGCTTGTTTAAAAGATCTTCAGGATAACGATTTTAATGCTTATATTTGAAAACTACGGATAAAGGGATATTAAGGAATGTAATACCGGCTGCAAATGCACAGGTCCTCCGTAAGCTATGGCATCCGGTCCGGAATCGTTTAATCGTTTTTATGATGAAGTTTTTCCAGCAGGAAGAAGACATTTTCGGAATTCTTCTCGAAACCATTTCAGAAGGTATCCTGGTGGTGGACGGGGAAAAGAAGATCGTAGCCACCAATTCCCCGCTGGAAAGCATGTTCGGTTATGAAAAAGACGAGTTGCTGGGTAAAAATATGGATATACTTATACCCGGCCAGTACCACCACAATCACAACGATCATTTTAAAAATTATTACGCCAAATCCAGCAAGCGTAAAATGGCGGCCGGGAGGAACCTGTGGGGCATCAAAAAGGATGGTACCGAGCTCCCGGTCGAAATAGGGCTTAATCCCTTTACCGTTTACGGCAAGAAATTCGTGGTGGCCCTGGTCATGGACGTTACCGTAAGCCGTGCCGCCGAAAACAAGATCAGGCAGCTCAATGAAGAACTGGAGGAAAAAGTAGAGATCAGGACACAGGAACTGAAAGACTCCGTCAACCAGTTGCAAAAAGAGGTGAAAAGAAGAATAGAAGCGGAGAACAAGATCAAGAACGCCCTGCAAAAAGAGAAGGAACTCAACGAATTAAAGACCAAGTTCCTCTCCATGGTCTCCCACGAATTCAAAACTCCCCTGAGCAGTATCCTGGTCTCTGCAACGCTTATCGGAAAATACACGGAAGCCGATCAGCAGGAAAAACGGGAAAAACACCTGGAGACCATAAAGAACAAGGTGCGTTATCTCAACAATATCCTGAACGATTTCCTTTCGGTGGAACGCATAGATTCCGGGAAGGAAAAGTATAAATTCGCTCCCTTCAATATCAGTAAGGTCTTTAACGAGGTTATTTATGATGCCAACATGCTGCTGAAGACGGGGCAACGGATCAATTTTCCGGAAGACATAGACAACTACATGTTGTGCCAGGATGAAAAGATCGTGGAACTGATCCTCTCCAATCTTGTGAGGAATGCCGTGAAATATTCCCCGGAACATACGATAATAGATATCGGGGTAGGGCAGGAAGGAGCGATGTTCGTATTCCGGGTCAAAGATAGGGGGATAGGTATCCCGGAAGAAGACCAGAAGCATATTTTCAGCAGGTATTTCCGGGCCAGGAATGCTATTAACGACCAGGGCACGGGTATCGGGCTCAATATCGTGAAGAGCCACTTGGAAAACCTGGGCGGAGAGATCGATTTTGTCAGTGAAGAAGGAAAAGGAACCACTTTTACGGTAAAACTACCCAATCATGAAAAAGATTTTACTCATTGAAGACGATCCCGTATTGCGGGAAAGTACGTCGGAACTGCTGGAACTATCGGGTTACGGGGTTTTAACCTCACCCAACGGAAAAAAGGGCCTGTTTCTGGCCCGTGAAGAAAAACCGGATATCATCGTTTGCGATATCATGATGCCCGAACTCGACGGGTATGGTGTGCTGGAAGCGCTTTCCGCTGATAAAAACACCAGGAAGATACCGTTTATCTTTCTCTCGGCAAAGACCGAACGAAAGGAAGTGCGGAAAGGGATGGACCTCGGTGCAGACGATTACCTGACCAAGCCCTTTGAGGAAACCGAACTCATAAGTGCCATAGAGAGCAGGCTGGCTAAAGTATCCCTCCTCGGGGAAGCCACTGAAGAACAAAAATCCCCGGAACCGGAAGACGGTGACATCCGAGATATTAACGAACTCAAGAATTTTTTCCTGGACGAAGGGGAATGTTTCGGTTTTGAGGAAGGAGACGTTATCTATTCCGAAGGAAACCATTCCAACTATATTTTCCTGGTGGAAAGCGGTATGGTAAAGACACATCGTATAGAAGAATACGGCAAGGAACTGATAACAAGCATAAGCCGGGACGACGATTTCTTCGGCTATTATTCCTTTACACAGAATATTCCTTACAAAGAATCGGCAACCGCCCTGAAGCAAACAACCCTTTACGGATTGCGGAAAGATATCTTTACGGAAATACTAAAAAACAACCACAAGCTAACCATAGAATTGGTGGAATTCCTTGCCGAGGACCTGTCCGGTGTCAGGGAACAGCTATTACAAATGGCCTACGGGTCGGTACGGAAAAAAACCGCAAATACCATACTGCGTTTTGTGGAAAAGCTACAGCGGCACGCCCGGAATGAAATCAGGATCTCCCGCAGCGACCTGGCCGGTGTAGCAGGTATAGCCCCCGAGAGTTTTATCCGTACCCTTTCAGAACTCAGGAAAGCAGGGCTTATTGCCATTGAAGGGCGAAATATCAAAGTGCTGGACATTGAGGGTTTGCAAAAGATCGGTTAAAGGGTTGTAGTTGGGGAGTTGGTTAGTTCGGAGTTGATTAGTTTTACTCCCCAACTCCCCAACTCCCCAACTCCCCAACTCCCCAACTCCCCAACTCCCCAACTCCCCAACTCCCGGTCATCATATTTTTCTTCCTGTATATAATTTTTGCCCGGTTAAAGGATGTTATCTGATCTTCCGGGTTGATATTTATCATATTTTGTTTTCTTTGGCAGGCATACTTTTGTTCCCATAAGAAGGAAGCAAAATGAAACCGACATGACTAAAATAATCCTTAGACACATGGCAATGATTATTTTAGTCATCAAAGGTTACATCTGACCGATGAAAAGCAATAAAAATAAACAGATGAAAAATATCCTGATCCCTACGGATTTTTCGGAAAACTCATGGAATGCCATTGCGTATGCGTTACTCTTGTTTAAAGAGTTTAAGTGCAGTTTTTATCTGCTTCATGTCACGCAGCCCCATGTTTATGCAACAGCAGATGTGCCTTTGGTCACTTTCCCCCGGGATATCGACCAGATACTTCAGACAGAAGCCCGGAAGGAACTGGAAAAAACACTGGCCAGGATCGAAGGGGAACACAGGAATCCCAATCACCGTTTTGAACTTTTGTCAGCGTACGATTTTTTTATCGATACCATGCGACAGGAGGTAGAAGATAAGGATATAGACCTGATAGTCATGGGAACCAAAGGAGCTTCCGGGCTAAAAGAGATGACAGTGGGGAGTAATACGGGCGATGTCATTACCAAAGTAAAGTGCCCGGTGCTGGCCGTTCCCGAAAATGTTGCTTTCCGTCCTCCCGAAGAGATCGCTTTTCCTACCGATTATACTTTGCAGTATTCCGTCAGGGTTTTGGATACCCTGACCTTTCTGGCCGAAATGTTCCAATCGACGATCCGGGTGCTTCACGTGATCAGAAATGAGGAAGAGAGGTTGAGTGACGCACAAAAAAGAAACAAGGAATTACTCGGGGACTATCTACGCGATAAAAAACACAGCTTTCACCAGTTGACCCATAAAAACCTGAGCGAAGCGGTACAATGCTTTACAGAAAGCAGGGACATTGACTGGATAGCCATGATGGCAAAAAAACTCAATTTTTCCCAGCAAATACTTTTCAGGCCCACGGTAGCAAAAATGAGTTATCACACCAGGATACCGTTTTTGGTATTGCATGAATAAAAGCCAAGACTGATTTTTATCATTTCAATTCACTTTTTCTAAAACTAAATTAGTGTCATAAATTGTTTAACATCAAAAAAATACAGTTATGTCACTTATCAAATTTAACAACAGGTTACCCTGGTCCGGTTCCGGCTTGTCCAGGTTTTTCGACATGGACGATTTTTTCAGGGATGGTTTTTTGGACAGGACTATCCTGGAACAGCCGGCCCTAAACGTCAGGGAAAAGGAAGACGAATTCGAAATTGAACTGGCAGCCCCGGGCCTCTCCAAAAAGGATTTCCGGATTGCCGTAGAAAACGGCTACCTGAACATCAGTGCCGAAAAAGAAGAGTCGAAAGAAGAAAAAGATGAGAATTATACCCGTAAGGAGTTTAATTACAATTCTTTTAAGCGTTCGCTGTTACTTCCGGAAAATGTAAAGGAGGAAGAAGTCAAAGCCAGGTATGAAAACGGAATACTCAAACTCAATCTGGCCAAAAAAAAAGAAGCCAAAGCATCCCCTTCCAGGGCGATAGAGGTTCATTAAAGAAATTTATGGAAACGGGGAGTTGCTTAGAACTCCCTGTTTTTTTCTAACTTTTAATAAAAGATAAAATGGCCCTGTACACCAACATTAAATATATGGAATGGAAGAGTGCGGAGGAGATGCACGAAGATGCCAGGCAATGGCTTTCCGAACTGGAATTTGCACATACCGAATTGCATTTTCTCGACGAATTGCTCGGTACCTATTTCATAAAATTGAGCACCGACCAGAATTATACTCAGACCAAAGCACTTGTGGAAAAACTGTCCGCATACAAAAAACAGATCCCCCGTCATATAAAACAGGTCAGGGATCATCAAAACGAACTGGTTGTGCTGCTGGATGGTATCGATCAACCTTATGAAGAAAGGGAGGTGAAGATCACTCATAAAAGAATACAACAAAACGTAGAGCAGTTGACCCGTGATTTCAGGGAACGGAAAAAAGAGATGTTCCATACGGTCTACGATATTATGAGGGAAACCAACCGGAAGCACCTTATCGGAGGGAAGTACAGGAAATAAAAGTTTTGTAACTATCCCTTTTTATATAAATCAGAAATACCTGCTTCATGAAAATTCTGTTCTACAGTGTCAGGGCTTTTGAAAGGCCCTATCTGCAAAATGCCGGTAATCATCACGATGTTCAGGTGGTTTTTACGAAAGAATCCCTGGACCCGGACACTGCGATACTGGCAATGAATTTCGATGCGGTCTCCCTTTTCACCGGGGACAATGCTTCCCAGACCGTCCTGGAAATACTGAAGGAGATGGGGGTTAAATATATTGCCCTGAGGTCTGCCGGGTATGATCATGTCAATTTAAAAGCCGCAGGACGTTTGGGGCTGGAAGTGGCCAATGTACCCGATTATTCGCCCTATGCCATTGCAGAACACGCCGTTGCCCTTCTTCTTGCCCTGAACCGCAGGTTAACGGAATCGCATAAAAGGGTATCCGGTTTTAATTTCGACATCAACGGGCTGACCGGTTTTGATCTTCATGGAAAAACAGTCGGGATAATAGGTACGGGGCGTATAGGGAGTGTTATGACAAAGATCATGCACGGTTTCGGGTGTAAACTGCTGGGATATGATATTCATGAAAATGACGAATTACAGCAAAAATACGGTTTGCGGTATACCACTTTAAGACAATTGTGTGCCGGTGCCGATATGATCTCCGTTCATGCACCTTTGAATAAAGACACGTATCATCTGCTGGACAGGGAACTGTTCGGAATAATGCGAAAGGGAGTGACGATCATCAACACGGCAAGAGGGGCCATCATAAAGACGGAAGACCTGCTGGAGGCCCTTGAGAACAGCACAATAGGCGCTTTGGGGATGGATGTGTACGAACGGGAAAAAGAGGTCTTTTTTAAAGACTGCTCAAAAACAGGGATTGAAGATATGGCCTTAAAGAAACTGATCGGTATGCCCAATGTTTTAGTTACTTCCCATCACGCTTTTCTTACTGCAGAGGCATTGACCAATATCGCGGATACGGTTTTTCAAAATGTACTTGACTGGCAACACGGAAAAAGTCCGGCAAGTAAAATACCGTGATATTTACAGGCCGGATGAGCAATGTCATTTTATTTATGCATGCCCGGCATTAGCTTAGCAGTATATAAAAATAACCGTTGTGCTAAGATACTTACCTCTGTTTATTGTGCTTTCCCTGATCGCGGAGGTCCTGGGTACCGTAGGAGGATTCGGGTCTTCCGTGTTTTTTTGTTCCCATAGCCAATTACTTCCCGGATTTTCAATCCGTATTGGTATTACCGTTTTTCCCACGATCAGTTCAGGCGTTTAGTCCTCTTCATGATATTGATCATAGAGACAGTTACGATAGTATCGAATGTTCTGGTGGGATAATTCGTACGATCACTTTTCGGTTTTTTTGTCTTAAAAAAAAGTTTATCCCATTTTTGATTATCAGTGTATAATAAACTTTTCGTGTGATATGAATCCATATCTACATCTATCATGATGACTGACAAATATCATTTTATGCATGTCCGTTCATACTTAAATTGGTACGGATTATTAACTTTAAAATTTAAAATCATGTCAGTCTTAAAAGTAGTAGAAATACTGGGAAATTCAGAAGAAAGCTGGGAAGATGCCGTTCAGCGGGTGGTGAATGAAGTGGCTAAAACCGTAAGGAACATCAGGTCGGTGTATATCCAGGATATGCAGGCCACTATCGAAGATAACCGCATTGCCGAGTACCGGGTTAATGCCAAGGTATGTTTTGAGGTTTTTGAAGAGTAAATTATCAAAAAAGACAAACTCGGAAAAGAACTTGTTAGTTAATATAAATAGGGTTTAGGTAATCTTTTCCCGTCATCATTTTTGGGTTTGTCTTGTTTTTTCTTTCCCGGTTTCCGGATTTTGCCCTTTCCTGTAAATATCTTTTAGGGTTATCCTTTCCCCGTTTTCACCCACAATATTTAAATCGTACCGAATGGCAATACGGGTTCCGATAGGGGCGTGGTAATAGATATACCACATGTCGGCCTCCCTGGTACCTATACAGCCATTGGAATAGGCTTTTTCCAGGGTTTCCGGATTGGTCGTAGGGTGGATCATCTGCCCGTTACGCACCCCGTTTATTTCGGTCTCTATCCATGGTATTCGGGGCATTACCGTAGTTTTGCCATCATCCCTTCTGGTCAGGTAGAACCGCTTTCCGTTAACCGGGTTATAAAATACGGGATTTCTTGCATGCCTTACTATGGTCCCTTTACCGCTTGCAGTCTGCAGGTTGGTAATGCGATTTCCCATGGTGAGATATCTTTTGGTGTTTTGCCCCACCCGTATGGGAAATGCGTACAGCAATACGGAGTCCCGGTAAATCCGGAGCTTGTATTCGGGAATATTGATGTCGATACGTGTATTCTCAAAGCTGTTTAACAGCCGGGTTACAGCCGTGGAATCCGGGATCATGAGGGAATCACCGGCCCGTAGTACGATCATTTTCTTTTGGTCATACACAAAAGAGTCCCTGGCTATTTGACGGTAATAGTCCGTATTGGCCAGGGTGTCTATGATCCATGGATTTGTACGTACCAGCAAGTGTTCGGTAAGCGGATAATCGATTTCCGGAGTATGCCGGGACACCAGGGAGTCCATAAAATCAAAATAATCCCCGACGGGAACATCGCGGGAAATGCATATCCGTTTTTCTGTTGAATCCTTTTCAACCGAATTATTGGCCATAGCTGTAGTTTCCCGGGGAAAATACAAGGGATATCCCTGGGAAAGGACCAATGCACAAAATAACCATATCGCAGTCATAGCTTTGTTTTTTAATAGTAAAGCGTTCATTGCCTTATCCTTTTTGCCGGACGGCCGAGACGTGGTTCAGCCTTCTTCCGCCGGATTCCCCAAACCACCACTTGGTGTTATAGGCCTTCCTGACCAGGCCGAACTTCTGGATGGCCTGTGTGTTCAGGTGGTTAACCATATCTTCGACGGAATCCGTAATAAAAAGCAACTCCAGGTCTTCCGGATCAATGCTTTCGTTCCTGGCCATCAACTGAATGTGTTCGTAAAGTTCCTTGTGATAGGCTTTCCCGAACAAAACCACCGGGAAATGGTTTATCATTTTAGTCTGGATCAGGGTAAGGGCCTCGAACAGTTCGTCCAGTGTTCCTATACCGCCGGGCATGACAATAAAGGCGTAGGAATATTTTATCAGCAAAAACTTCCGGACAAAGAAATACGGGATATCGATCCATTTGTGCAAATAGGGGTTTGCTCCCTGTTCGTGGGGCAGGATAATATTGCATCCCACAGAATATCCCCCGTTCTCATACGCACCCTTGTTCGCAGCTTCCATAATACCGGGACCACCGCCTGTCATTACGGTAAACCCCATTTTTGCGAGGGCCTTTCCTATTTCTTCCGCTTGTTTATAGTAGAGATTCTCCGGTTCAAAACGGGCAGAGCCGAAAACAGTGACACAGGGACCTATAAAGTGCATTTTCCGGAAGGCGCGTATAAAATTATACTGCACCTTAATGGTGAAGAGCAACTCCTTTATACGATCCCTCGGGCCCTGCAGGAATGCTTTTTCTTCGCGGGTAAGGAAAGATTTTTGTGTCATTTTTGCTGTTCGTTACATGTATGCGGACAAAAAGGAAAAAAAGCGTTTTTTCAGATCGGTGTATATGGAACGCTGGATATCCATTTTTTCCCTCATATCCTGATGATATTTCAATGCTACCCTGTCTATGGCGTCTTCATTGGCCATAAGCTGACCGGCAATACGTATTTCATGGGCCTCTATTTCATTTTTCAGTTTTTCCATTTTGCCTTTATGAAGAATAAATTGATTTTGAAATTGTCCCATTTCTACCAGGACTTTGTCATTGGTCCATTTTTCTTCTATCTCATCAAGCCTGTTTTGAAAAGACGCTATTTCATCTTTCCAGAACAGGATCTCTTTCTCCCAGAGTTTATGCTCAAAATGCAGATCGGAATTAGTAATTAGTTGTCCCATGGCTAATCATTTGTTATAGGAAACTAAATTACCTTGACAGAAGGAGTTTCGGAATGATAAATATCAGTGCCGGGGTATGATATTAATCATTTATTCAGTATTCATCAAAACATACCTTTGGAATAATAATAAGGGGTATGCCGAATACAAGAACTATAGTAAAAAAGGTAAATGGTTTTTTCCTGCTCATCGGAGAACTGTCCCATTTTGCAAAGAAGTTTTTTGTCGAAATGTGGAAACCGCCTTATGAGTTTAAGGAACTTCTTCACCAGTGTTATAATGTCGGAAACCGGTCTCTCCCCCTGGTGGGAATTACCGGTTTTATCATTGGTTTGGTCCTGACCTTACAAACACGGCCAACGCTACAGGAATTCGGTGCCGTTTCCTGGATGCCGGCCATGGTGGGGATCTCCATTGTCAGGGAAATAGGCCCGGTGATCATAGCCCTAACCTGTGCGGGGCGCATAGCTTCGGGGATCGGGGCGGAACTGGGTTCCATGCGGGTTACCGAACAGATAGACGCCATGGAAGTTTCCGGGACAAACCCCTTTAAATTTCTGGTTGTCACAAGGATCATGGCAACTACGCTTATGCTCCCGGTTCTGGTGATCTTCGGAGATGTTTTGGCTTTATACGGTTCTTTTTTAATAGAAAATATGAAGGGAAACGTTTCCTTTTTACTGTATTTCAATCAGGTGTTCGACGCTTTGGATTTCAGTGACCTTTTGCCGGCGATCATTAAAACGTTCTTTTTTGGTTTTGCCATAGGACTGGTGGGGTGCTTTAAAGGATACTATTGTGCGAGGGGGACCGTAGGAGTGGGCGCTGCCGCCAATACGGCCGTGGTGCTGGCTTCCATGCTCATCTTTGTATTGGATTTTATCGCGGTTTTGATCTCGGATATTTTTTATGAACTATGAGCGGGGAAAAAGACATAAAACCGGTATTGACCCGGCACGGAAATGGCCGGGAAGCGGTAATTGATATAAGAGGCCTGAAAAAAAGTTTCGGAAGCAACAAGGTACTCAACGGTTTTAATATGAAACTATACAAGGGTGAGAACCTGGTGATTATGGGAAAATCGGGATCGGGAAAAACGGTTTTGATCAAATGCCTGGTCGGGTTGATGCAGGCAGACAGCGGTCGTGTCGAGGTCATGGGGAACGATATTGCCCGACTGGACGGGAAAGCGCTGGACCTGCTCCGGGCCGATATCGGTTTCCTGTTCCAGGGAAGTGCCCTTTACGATTCCATGACCGTACGTGAAAACCTGGAATTTCCTTTGCGAAGGCATAAAGACAAACCGGGAAACAAAACGAATACAGAAGTCCTGGTCATGGAAGCCCTGGAAAATGTAGGGCTTGCCCATACGGTAGATTTAATGCCCGAAGAACTTTCCGGGGGGATGAAACGGCGTGTGGCCCTGGCCAGAATGCTGATCATGAAACCGCAGATTATTCTGTATGACGAACCTACCAGCGGACTGGACCCCATTACCTCAAAGGAAATTATAGAACTGATGAGGCACATTCAAAAAAAGTACAACACATCATCCCTTATTATTACCCACGATGTGGATTGTGCAAGGGTTATTGCCGATCACATGATACTGCTGGTTGACGGTATTAATTATACGGAGGGGACCTTTAGTGAATTATCCGGGTCCACAGACCCCAAAGTGAAAGCCTTTTTTAAATGAACTCAATACTGACATCATGAAAAAAACAGCTTCGGAAAAGATACGATTGGGAATTTTTGTGATAACAGCCGGTGTTTTCCTGCTTGTCGCGGTCTATTTGATAGGCAATAACCAAAGCCTATTCGGTAAAACCTTTACCATTAATACGGTCTTTACCAATGTAAACGGATTGCAAAGTGGAAATAACGTACGTTTTTCAGGGATCAATGTAGGTACCGTAAAGGCTGTGGAAATGGAAAACGATACAACGATCAGGGTCTATCTGGTAATAGAGGAAAAAATGTTGAAGCATATTAAAAAAGATGCCATTGCCACTATCGGTTCTGACGGACTGGTGGGAAATATGATCCTGAATATTATCCCGGGAAAGAACTCCGTGGAACATGTGCAGGAAGGGGACCAGATCGCTTCCTATACTAAAATAGGAGCTGACGATATGTTGAATACGCTGAACGTCACCAATGAGAATGCGGCATTACTTACCGCAGACCTGCTCAAAGTAACCCAGGCCCTGACCCGTGGTGACGGAACATTGGGGAGATTACTGAACGACACTGTAATGGCTGCAGACCTCGGGCAAACGGTAATCAATTTAAAACATGCCAGCTACCGGACAGATCGTATCATCAGGGACCTGGACCTCAGGCTAAAGGATATCCGTTTAGACGAAAGTGTGGCAGGAGTGTTATTAAAGGATACCATTGCCGGTGCAAAAATGAGACATATTATAGCCAACCTGGAAAGCTCAAGTGTTGAGATGAACGATATGGTGAAGAACCTGAATAACCTGGTAGGCGAAATCAAAGACGGCAAAGGTGCACTTAATTACCTGGCTACCGATACTACCCTGGTACGCCGGCTGGAAAGGACCATGCAAAACATAGAGGAGGGGACCGGGAGTTTTAACGAGAATATGGAGGCCCTGAAGCACAATTTTCTATTCCGGGGATATTTCAGGAGATTGGAAAGGGAGCAAAGGAAAACGGAAAAATAAGACTTCTGCTCTTTCCGAGGATAAAAGCCGGCCAACCGGCTTAAACGGAAAATCTCCCTCCCGGGATAAATCCGGGAGATTTTTCACTTTTAACCGGAAGGAGATTATTCCGTCACTTTACTTGTCCTGTGCAAATTGATATTGTTTTCCGGGGGAAAGGGTTATTGTTTTTCCCCGAAAAGAATGGCTATCTCTTATTTGCCTCATACCCGTGTTAAGGTGATGTTCCATGACCAGGCGGGCCATGAGGTAACAGATTGTGGATTCGGCTCCCTGGTTGAGGTTTACGCTGTCTTTTTCAAGTCCGTCATAACATCCCCCGGTAGCCGGGTTATACATGGTCTGGTTGAGGTGGTTTTTTCCTAAAAACCAGTCAAATGCCCGGGTCATCATCTCTCCGTAGCTGTGAATTCTGAATGTTTTGTAAAAGATATTCAGGCTTTGAATGGTGTAAGACACATCAATAGGTTGTTCGCCGTATGACCGGGGAGCAATGCCTTTCTGCAGCCAACCGTTATTGGATATCGCTTTAAAACAACCGTTGACAAAAAGTTTGGAGAGAAGAAAATCCATCGATTCCAGGGCGGTTTTTTTATAGGCAAAATCCCCGGTAACCAGGTAGGTGTAAAGCATGGCTTCGGGCAACAGGCTGTTGGCATAGGTCATGTATTCCTCAAACCATTTCCAATCCTTTGCAGCAATGAGATCATAATGGGAAATGAGATTTTTGGCAAGTTTCTCAATGACCGGGATAACACGGTCATCCCCGGAAGCGGAGTGATACAGGAACAGGCCCTTGATGGTAAAACCGATGGCCCTGGGAGACATGATGCTTTTTACCCATCCGGCACATTTTAAAAGGCAGATGGTAGCCCGGTTGACCACTCCTTCCGGAAGCAATTTTCCGTGCGATATAACGGTGCCCAGGGCCCATACGGCCCTTGCGTTGGAATCTTCCAGGTTTACATGGTTGTTTTTTATGTGTTCACGGTTGTTTTCGTCGATATAGTTTACAAATGTTCCCGAAGGTTGCTGGCATTGTTCTATAAAATTCAGGTATATGTCCATATATCTCAGGTCTCCTTTTTCCCTGAATAGTTCGTAATGAAAACACATGGCAATTAATGCCCGGGCATTATCATCTAAGGTATAGCCGGAAGCCAGGTCCGGTTTGCAGACCTTGCAAAATTGGATGATCCCCCTTTCTGTTGTTAACTTTTTGATATGGTCTAATTTAACAGGGGGGTAATTGTAGGAGATCCTGTCAAATTCACCGACAAACCGGTTATAGGTATTCACGTGCTTTATGGCCACATTTTCCCATGAGGATTCCCTTGTTTTGTGAAAACCCGATATGGCCATGGATGTTCTCAAAGCGTTATCGGAAAGCAACCGGTTAACTGCCCGGGCCAGTTGTTCGGAATTTTCGATATCGATGAGAAACCCGGCATCGGGAGTAAGCACTTCCCGGGTATGGGGTATGGATGTGGCGACAATGGGACACGCACAGCTCATGGCATAGGAAAAAGTACCGCTGACCGCCTGGTTGGGGTCTTTGGATGTGAAGAGGTAAATATCCGTAGCTTTCAGGTATTCCAGGAGTATATCCACTTCCAGGTAACGGTCTATAAAAAGTACGTGCCGGTATAACTTGAGGTCCCTTACCAGGCTTTCCAGGTAGTTGCGGTACCCGTCAGTACTGTTGCTGATATTGTTGGGATGGGTCTTTCCGATGATCAAATACAATATATCGGGATGACTTTCTATGATTTCAGGCAAAGCTCTCAAAGCGGTTTCAATACTTTTTCCGGGCCCCAGAAGACCGAATGTAGAAAGGACCATCCGGTTTTCAAGACCGTACTCTTGTTTGATCTCGTCCGGATAAACGTATTCGACAATATGTGTACCATGCTGAACATATGCAATGATATTGTCACTGATCCCGTAGTCTTCTTCCAGTATTTTCTGTGATTGCCGGGTCATGACAAAGATGGCGGAGGCATATTGACCGAGGAGCCTTACAAAGTGGTTTAATTCTTTATTCGGATCGGGAATGACACTGTGAAAAGTAAAGGCTACCGGCTTTTTCAAAACGTCTAAAAAATCCAGTAAATAATTGCCATAGGGACCTCTGAATAATCCGAACTCGTGCTGTATATGCACAAGCTCCACAAAGGGATCTTTGTTGATCTCACCGGCAACCCTGCTGTAATCTGCCCTGATATCGGGATTCAGCGTATAGCATGTATTTTTTTTAGACTCTTGTTTATCGGTAACATTGCATACCACACATTCCACGTTTTCCCCGAAAGAATTGTGGATAGAATTGATAAGGTCATTGGTGTAGGTGGCAATACCGCACTGGGTGGGTGGGAATGTGGAAACAAATACTATTCTGGGTTTGGAAACGGGTGTTTTCATGATTTATGTGTTTTTTAATTTTTGCAATAATGTCTTGATGTTAACAGAGGCTGCGGCAATCCTGCTGTCTGCGGCCCCGTAATAGATGTACAGGTCGTCGCCGAAGAGCGCCGTTCCCGTGGGGAACACCACGTCGTTGACATTTCCTTCCTTCTCCCAGGGAAGTGTAGGGGAGAACAGGGGATGCCTGAGCCGGCCGATTACTTTCCTTGGATCTTCCCTGTCCAGAAGTGTGGCACAGGCGTGATAGGTATAGCCCTGCCGGGTAAACTGGGCGGAATGGTAAATGAGTAACCAGCCTTCTTCGGTGGGCACAGGAGGGCATCCGCCCCCGATATGCCCGTTTTCGTGTTTGTATTTCGGATAAAGCAGGATGTGTTTTTTAAGGTTGGAGATATACGTGCTCCAGAATTCCGTATCGAGTTCCGAAGGATCGTTAAAGCACAATAGCTGGATGGATGGGTAAAGCCGGTGGAGTACGGTGAGTTTTCCGTCTATTTTCTCGGGAAAGAAAACCACATTCTTATCCCATACATGAATGGTCCCTTTGACCAGGTTAGAGAGGTTGTACCGGGTGAAAAAATTATAAAACATCATATGCATGATATTTATTTTCCTGGCATTTTTCTTCATAAGGGCAGAACATTCTTCAAGGGTAAGCCTTGGGGTTATAATCCCTTTTCTTTCAAAGTGAATTAGGTCTTTGGAAGTAGCATAGGCCCCGAAGACGTTAATACCGTCGTAAGCCGTGTAGGCCAGGTAATACGTATCTCCGATTTTGGAGATACGCGGGTCTTCCGTGCCCTGGAATTCGTAACTTTTCTCCGGGTAAAAGACCGGTTTGTCAGAACGCTCCACAATATTTAAGGGGCCGTTGAGCCTGCAGTAACCGATAGTAGAAAAATTACCCTTTCTAACGGCCCTGTAAAACATGTGAACGGTATCTGCATCCTGGTATACGGCAGGGTTCAGGACCCCCTCATCCTCAAAGCTGTTATCGGTCTTTTCCAGGAGAATTCCGTGTTTAGTGACTAGAGACATAATTGCTGGTTGTATAGATTTACGATATCCGGGTACTGGTTTTTACAACAGCAGCCAACACTTCTTCTTTGTCCAGTTTTTTGGTGCAGAAGAACCAGTCTTTACACTCAAGCTCCTGGTCTTTTCCTTCCATTCTGTCCTGTGCCATTCCGCAGGAACCTGCAGGAGAGATAATGACATCATCGCCCGGATTCCAGTCGGCCGGGGTGGCTACTGAAAAAGCATCAGAGGTCCGCAACGCGATCAGAACCCGATACAGTTCGTCAAAATTCCTTCCCAGGCTCAGCGGATAATAGATAATGGCCCGTATTATACCATTGGGATCTATAAAGAATACGGCCCTTACTGCCTGGGTTTCGCTTTCCCCGGGCTGTATCATGCCATATTTTTTGGCTATTTCCATCGTAATGTCTTCTATCAATGGAAATTTAACCTCTGTATTCTTCATTCCCTTAAATTCTATTTTGTCTTTAATGGTCCGCAACCATGCTATATGAGAATACAGCCCGTCAATAGAAAGGCCGATCAACTTACAATTGGCCTTGTTGAATTTTTCTTCCAGCGAGGCAAAAGTCATGAACTCCGAAGTACAAACGGGGGTGAAATCTGCCGGGTGGCTGAACAGGATTACCCATTGCCCCGTATAGTCCTGGGGAAAGTGAATTTCGCCCTGGGTGGTCATTGCTGTAAAAGCAGGTGCTTCGTCACCTATCCTGGGCATCATTGCTTGCTCTTCTTGAATTGTTTCCATTTTTATACGATTTATGTTTTGTGCCAAAGTATTAGATATCAATTCCATATAAAATGATTTAAGTCATGGGCAAAAGGATGTTTTACGGGTGCGGGAGAAAGAATACACTGATATTTGTCATGGCAGGCAAATATGCTCCGGTTTATCTTGCGGGTATTATAATACTAAGGAGATAGAGTTTACTTCGTGCTGAAGGACTTAATTCTCCGTCTAAAAGATAAACAGATGAAAAAAATAATCGTTCCCACGGATTTCTCGGAATATGCCGAATACGCCCTGGAGGTGGCTGCTTCCATAGCTAAGAAGGAGAAAGCTCAAATTTTATTGTTTCATATGATAGGGGTATCCCGGGCCTTTTTTACCGAAAATAAATACCAGGAGTATGCCGAGGCCGTATATTATATGAAGCTGGCACGAAAAAAGTTCGATGAATTGCTGGCCAGAAGCTATATGAAAGGAATAGAAACGGAATGTGTAGTACAGAATTACAAGGCTTTCTCCGAATTAAACGATGTGGCAAAAGAGAAAGAAGCAGACCTTATCGTTATGGGATCGCACGGTGCCGGAAAGATATTGAGTATGTTCGTCGGTTCCAATACGGAAAAAGTAGTAAGGCATTCAGATCTTCCCGTACTGGTGGTAAAAGACCGGATCAAAAATTTTGAGATGAACGGGGTGGTCTTTGCCTGTGATTTTGAACAGGAAAGTATTCATGCTTACAGAAGGGCAATGAAATTTTTTGCCCCGTTTAAGAGTAAAGTGCATTTGCTGCATGTCAATTTACCCGGAGAATCGTTCAGGGATACTTCACAGATCGAAGAAAAGGTAAGGGGATTTCTGCTCAATGCCGAAGGAAGTGAAAAAAGAATGGGAGCGGTGAATTACTGGAACGATTATACTACCGAACAAGGTATTTATACTTTTAGCGGGAGGGTGAACGCCGATCTGATCGCAGTGCTGACCCACGGCAGGAAAGGCCTGGCCCATTTCTTTATGGGGAGTCTGGCCGAAGATATGGCCAATCGGTCCGGGTGGCCCGTGATTACTTTTAAAATGGATTAGAGTTTAGCCCATAGAATAATTTTGATTTGCTATATTCTAATATTTTCTATATAGTTCGTTATAAACCGTTTATTTGCAAAGGAAAAATCCTTTTGAAACCGGGTTATGAATTGAGAATACGGGATATAAGGTCTCCTTTTGATAAAACCCCGGAATGTTTCCATAAAAACTTGCCCTGTCCAAATAAGACAATAGTAGGAACTCCTCTTACATTGTACCGGGCGGAGAGCGATGGGTTTTTATCCACATTTACCTTTATAATTTTGATGGAATCTTTCAACTCGGTTTTTACCTCTTGTAAAATGGGAGCAAATGCCTTACAGGGGCCACACCAATCGGCATAAAAATCCACCAGGACATATTTTTCCGAATTTATTATTGTGTTAAAATCCGCTTTCATAATTTTAGAAAAATCCTTATATTTGATAGTTATGTTAAGCGAAAATAGATTAAGATATTCGTAATCCTTATGATATTTATCATGGACGACGACACTTATACTTACGTTGCTTAGTCAATTCTTTGATAATATTTAAATTATTCTGGAAAATTTAAATTATAATTACCCCATTATGAAATTTTTCCAGCAGGAAGAGAATATATTCAGCGTTCTTTTGGAAACCATTTCCGAGGGTATCCTTGTGGTGGACGGGGATAAAAATATAGTGGCCACCAATTCCCCGCTGGAAAGCATGTTCGGTTATAAAAAGGATGAATTGCTGGGCAGTAGTATGAATATCCTCATACCCGGCCAGTATCATCAAAGCCACGAAGGGCATTTCAAAAATTACTATGCCAAATCCAGCAAGCGTAAAATGGCGGCCGGAAGAAACCTTTGGGGTATCAGGAAAGACGGAACCGAACTCCCCGTGGAAATCGGGCTCAACCCTTTTACTATTTACGGTAAAAAATTTGTGGTGGCCCTGGTCATGGACGTTACCCTGAGCCGTGAAGCCGAAAACAAGATCAGGCAGCTCAACGAAGAACTGGAGGAAAAAGTAGAGGTAAGGACACGGGAGCTGAAAGATTCCGTAAGCCAGTTAAAGAAAGAAGTCCAACGAAGGGTAAAAGCTGAGAACAGGATCAAGGAAGCTTTGCAGAAAGAAAAAGAACTGAACGAGTTAAAGACCCAGTTCCTCTCCCTGGTTTCCCACGAATTTAAAACGCCGCTGAGCAATATCATGGTTTCGGCAACACTTATAGAAAAATATACGGAAGGCGACCAACAGGAAAAACGGGAAAAGCACCTGGAAACCATAAAGAACAAGGTGCACTATCTCAATAATATCCTGAACGATTTTCTTTCGGTAGAACGCATTGATTCCGGGAAGGTACAGTACAATCTCACTTTAGTTAACATCAGTAAGGTGTTTAACGAGGTTATTTACGATGCCAATATGCTGCTCAAAACGGGACAACGAATCAATTTTCCTGAAGACGTGGACAATTATGTAATGTACCAGGACGAAAAAATAATGGAACTTATCCTCTCTAACCTCGTCCGGAATGCAGTGAAGTACTCACCCGAACACACAACAATCAACATAGAATTAGAATCGGAAGGGGAAGTATTTGTTTTCAAGGTGAAGGATTCCGGAATAGGTATCCCTGAAGAAGACCAGAAGCATATATTCAGCAGGTATTTCCGTGCCCGGAATGCTGTTAATGACCAGGGTACGGGCATCGGACTCAATATCGTGAAGAGCCACCTGGAAAACCTGGGCGGAGAGATTGATTTTGTGAGCGAAGAAGGAAAAGGAACTACTTTTACGGTAAAACTACCCAATCATGAAAAAGATTTTACTCATAGAGGATGATCCCGTATTGCGGGAAAGTACGGCAGAGCTATTGGAGTTGTCCGGTTATGAAGTCATCACCGCCCCAAACGGAAAAAAGGGGGTGCATCTGGCCCATGAAGAAAAACCGGACATTATTGTCTGCGACATAATGATGCCCGAACTGGATGGGTATGGCGTATTGGAAGCCCTGTCCGGAGATAAAAACCTGCGGCAGATACCTTTCATATTCGTTTCGGCAAAAACAGAACACAAAGAGATCAGAAAGGGGATGGATCTCGGGGCAGATGATTACCTGACCAAACCTTTTGAAGAAAAAGAACTGATAAGTGCCATAGAAAGCAGGCTGGCCAAGGTGGCCATTTTAAAAGAAGAACACGCTTCCGGAAACCTGCTGCCCCTCCATGAAGATATTCTGGACATTGACGAGCTCAAAAATTTCTTTTTGGACGAAGGGAAATATTTTACGTACGAAGAAGGAGATGTTATTTATGCGGAAGGCAATCACTCCAATTATGTTTTTTTAGTGGAGACGGGAATGGTTAAAACCCACAGGGTTGAGAAAAATGGCAGGGAATTGATTACCAGCATTAGTAAGGAGGATGATTTTTTCGGATATTATTCTTTTACACAAAACAATATTTATAAGGAATCTGCCACGGCCTTGAAGAAAACCACCGCTTACGGGCTAAGCAAAGACACCCTGGCCGGTATATTGAAAAACAACCACAGATTGACCATAGAACTCGTGGAATTTTTAGCAGAAGATCTGTCCGGGGTCAGAGAACAGCTATTGCAAATGGCTTACGGTTCTGTCCGGAAGAAAACGGCTCTTACGATTTTGCGGTTTGTAGAAAAACTACAACGGCGTTGGGAAGATGGTATCAGGATCTCACGTAATGACCTTGCCCATGTAGCCGGTATAGCCCCGGAGAGTTTTATAAGGACCCTGTCCGACTTTAAAAGCGAAGGACTGATCGTTATTGAAGGCAGAAATATAAAGATTGTCAGTGTAGAAAAACTACAGGAGATAAGCTGATCTTTTATAATTTCCCGGCAACTTTCCGGTACACATCACAAAACTCCACTTTTCCCAACACCTATTGTTCCGCCCTGCAGTAGCAAAAATAAGTTATCATACCCGGATACCGTTTTTGGTCTTACACGAATAAAAAAAGAAAAAAGGAAACTGATAAATATCATTTTTTCAGGAGATAAAAGGGAGTATTTTAGTACTGTTAAAATAAAGTTCTTTGCTTTTTGGGTAGTTAGATAAAGGAGTTTTCAACCTATTTAAAATAAGTAAAGTATAGCGTAGGACGTAACAATCTTACAATGTTCTTTACAGTACTTTTGAAGAATTGAAGATTCCCCGGAAACAGGCTTACCAGCGTGTGAGCCTGTTTCTTTATCTTTCACAACAGATCATCCTGTTATTATTGGAGGAGGTTATGTATCATAGAGGGATGTTTGGTTTTGGTAATAAAACTTATATAACTTACGTTAATACATCAATCCTTCCGAGAGAAAAGGCTGTCTTCCGTGAAGATGGCCTTTTTCTGTTATTTGTTCTGTTGTGGAATATAACGACACAAAAAAAGACAAACTGATAAATATCATTTTTTTAAGCTGATAAAAGTGATTCCTTTACTACAGATAACGATGTTCTTTACATTTTGATTACAGATACGAACGGTTTAACGGTTTTCAAGAAAAATGAGGTTTCAGAAGCATTGACGTATGGCCTTAGTTTTCCTTAAACGGAAAATAACAAGGATGTTTTTATCCGGGTTTTCGGGTAAAAAGGTTTAACACCTCTGTGAAATACAAGGGAAAAAACCGGTGCTCACTGACTTTTGAAGCCTCATCCCAAAGGGTTTTTCAGTTTCTTAAAAGTCATAAAGTCCATATTATACGGATAATCTCCGGGTAACAGCACGGACTGCTTTTTGAATTGAAGATCCCCTGGAGACAGGTCTGCCGAAGTGCAGGCCTGTTTCTTCACTACACTTTTCATCATAATAAATTGTCCCCGTTTATGCGGAGACAATAATCGGGGAAATCCGGTCGTGCATTCCGGAACATATAAATGAACCGGGATCCCTCGAAGAGGGCCGGCATTTAAGGTTTTGGGAATACGAAGATTTCCACGGAGAGAACAGGGACGCAAGTCCCTGTTCTTATTTTAAGAAACTGTTTTAATTTTATCCCTTCGATAAACTCAGGACATCGCCTTCGGAGCTTTTCGATGCGTCTTTTTCCGCCATGCCTGCCGGCAAAGGCAGGGGCTTTAGCTATTTTTTCGATCCATGGCTATACACTCATTACCGGCTTTAATAAGATTGTGCAAGCATGCTTCGCTGGCATGTAGTGGAAGGAACCTTACCAGCCCTTGCCGGATGAACACAATGTAATTCCTGTTAACATTCTTATATAATATGGAAAGATATACACTGATATAAATCATTTTTTTGCCGATTGATATGGAAGATATTTGATCGAAATAAAAAGAAATGGACGCTACACATTTACACCTGTTATTGAATCATCTTCCCATTTTAGGGACACTATTCGGAATATGCCTGTTGACCTACGGATTGTTGGGAAAAAACAAATCCCTTGAAAACGCAGGCCTTATAACCCTTGTGATTATTGCTTTACTGACCATTCCCGCTTTTTTGACCGGGGAAGGAGCCGAAGAAACCGTTGAACATTTACAGGAGGTATCCGAACCTTATATAGAGGCTCATGAAGATTTGGCGGGAGTTGCTTTTTGGCTCATGATGGCCACAGGTGTGATGGCCTTATTTACCTTCTTTGTTTCGACGATGCGGAATAACCGGAATATCATATTAAAAATAATCACAGTACTACTTGCTGTCGGGACTTTTGTGATTATGATTATGGTGGGGAACTACGGGGGGAAAATCCGGCACAGTGAATTGAGGAAACAGTCCGTCATCCACATAAATGGAAATAAAAATCACAACGAATTTAGGTATCTCTATGGCTATTGTTTATTATCGAATCAAAGGTAAAAAACCTGCGTCGGGCTACTTAAGTGTTTCTATCTTTGGTCACGGATATACGAATAAGATTAACCCCCCATAATATAGTCGTGTATCTGTGGTAAACCAGATTTTTAGTCGGGCCTGAACCCTTTGGATTTCATATCCACAGGTTTAGTGTGATTTTTTTCCCGTGACTTAAACTGCTTTATCAGAGCTGACCCATTTTGCAGACAAAAAGTTTTACTACATCCGAATTGTGATGATACGACTGTAAATTTCGGGGAGTCTTTTGTAGTCGAGGACTAAGGCTATCAGCACTTTTCCATTTGAATAAGGAAGTTTAAAATTTTCTAAAAACAGGATTGTTTCGGCAATTAAAGACGCCGTACCCAGGTATTATTTGCAAATTCAAATCAATGATGCATGACCATGACCGGGATCTTTGAGTAATAACTAATTCCTTTCAGTACCGGTTTTTCCATAAGCCTGTAAAAGAAATTGTGTTTTCTGCTCACCACTGCGATAAGGTCAACCTCCCGGCTTTCCGAAAAGCAGCTGATCCCCACAGCAGGATCTATATTTAACATGGAATGAAAGGTGTATGACACTCCTGTCAGTTCGTCTTCCAGCAATCTTTTGTTACCCTTCTGCTGTGCTGTCAGTTCTTCTTTTTCACTGACGTGAAGGATCCTGACCGTAGACCCGAAGTCTTTTATAAAATCCTTAAAAGGTTTTATTTCCCCGCTTTTACATGCAAATTCATACGATGTGGGAAATACCACCTCTTTGAGGCCGCCAAAATGCGCTTCGCCGGGCACTGCAATGACCGGACACCCGGTTACTTTTTCCATCACGATTACAGCATTGCTCCCATAGCTGATTCCCCTGGCATTTCCGGTACCTTTGGTTCCCATAACGATCATATCAATAGCATCTCTCTCAACGATGTGATTGATGCCATCGACCGGGAAACCGGTTCTCAAAAGGCTCTTAAACAGGTGTTTCGGGTTTTTAAGGGATTCCAGTTGGTGTATACTTTTTTCCAGTGCTTTTTTACCGGTTGTCAAAGCTGCCTCAAAGGCGGGATTTTCCATTTGGGGGGCCATAACGCTCATGGCCGGATATGAGACAGAAACCATATGGAGTACGTAAAAAGTACATACTTCGTGCTTATACAGGTCTGTTGCATATTGCATGGCCCTGTGCGCATTTTCAGAAAAATCGGTGGGTAATAAAATCCGTTTCATTGTATTTTTTTTTAATTTGGTAAGGTTATCATATCAGCTATTCCGCGATATGCTTTTTTTTACGGAAATATTATAGAATATTGCTATACACGCGCCGGCCAGCCAGCCGAGTACAAAGGTTTCAATAAGCCCGATGCCCGCTTCCCAGAGCGAAATATCCATCCGGATAATGGCCGAGACATCGATTCCATGCAGAAGACTGTTGATAAATCTAACCGTACCCTCATACCCTGTGGTGACCATGAGAAACGTACATCCTGTATAGAATAGTGTTCCGGTAAACCCGCAGGCAAATCCGAATTTTTTAACATTGATCCGATCCATCTTTTTACTAAGTTTTTGACACGGTCAGGGACTGCCTTTTACGGCCCGGATTATAGTACACGCATGCCAGGTTCCAAGCAACTTTTTCACTATCCTGCCTCATTGCAGATGAGAAGGGTTCAGGATAATGTTTTTTTAGTCTCTTCATACTCTTCTTTGCTGATCTCTCCTTTTGCATAGCGTTTTTTAAGGATCTCCAGGGGAGAATCTTTACTCCCACCGGTATTATTTCCGGTACTTTTGAGGTAGATCAGCCATGCTGCTCCGACGATCAGAATTACCCAGAAGATCCACCACAGTCCGTGTGCTCCCCATATATACCAGGTCCAGTTGTTCATTGTTTTTACATTTTTATTTATCAAATTATTATATATGAGTGGCAACTGTCACAGTTACCAGTTCTTCGACGGCATAATAGAGCAGTGTTCCTGTAAAAAGACTTCCCTGTTCTACATCTGGCTCTTGCATATTTGCTGTTCTTTCACCCGCGATTCCGAAATTTTTTGTGTACAATTTCATTTGTAAGTCCTTAAGGGGTATTATTAGCAGGATGATATTTTTCCATATGCATTTGCATTGTTTTTCTTTTTTCCGCCATACTTTTTTTATTCATCAGGCCGTGCATCATGTTTTTCATATGATCGTTTTCTATCATTGTGTTTCCCATCATTCTGCAGGCTGCTGTGTCGGAAGCTGCCATATTCAACATGCGTTGCATCATGGTGTGCATCCGGTCGGGATCGGGACTCTCCATCATCATACTCATCATCTGGTCTCCCTGTATCATTTGACGTATCACGGTCGTATTACTTATGATCATCCGGAGTGCGTGGTCATTTCGGACAATATGTTCCATCATATTAGTCATCATTTCATGATCGTTGCTAATGGTTTCCATGATCTCGTTTTGTGTGGCCTGATCTTTTAGCAGTTCGCCCGTACTTTTTTCTTTTTCCCGGACACAACCCAACAAGACAGCCATTGACATCATAGCGATAAAAACGGTTGCTGCTTTCATTTTTTTAGAGTTTAGGAGATATATAACTGTGTAAGTTTATAAATAATAGGAAGCTGAAACAATGATTTATATCAGTTTATGATCCGGTCCGTGCGGTTCGCAAAGAAGACAATAACCTATCCGTGATAAGTTTGCCATAGATAACCTTTTACACCGGGGCATACTTCAACTACTTTTCAAAGTGCAGCATTTATCCGAAAAAGGGATGGCCGCAGGTACAGACTTCCGGCTTACGCTTTGGCAGGTTATAGCAGAATCCATGTCGATTAGCACGGTCTCTCAGAAGTATTGGCGGGAGCAATAACAGCAATTGATTTGCCCCGGAGTACCCGGGAAAATATGTGGAGCTTACCTTTTCTTCGGGTAGGGAAGAAGTATTAATAGGTTTTCGGTAGAGGTTTTAAATGAATATATACGAGTTTGAAGGTTTAAAATCTCATGTATAGAACGGCCCGGGAATAAAGTTAGAATATTTCACTTTTCTTTATCTCGTACACACCGGGAATAATTATCATTTTCGGAATATTTTGGCAAACAAATCACGTTGTTTGATACCACGGATTTTATGTTGTATCTTGGGATAAACCTATCATAAAGCAGGATTGAGGTATTGGGAATACATGTTAATAAAGAAACTTATTAGTGTTCAACAAAGAAAGAGATGGCTCTGAAAAACAGGAAAAGAGAAGTTTCTCTATGGTTGTTGCTCTTCGTGGTCAAGGCGGGCAATATTGTATTTTTCTTGTTGACTCTTTTTTAAGCTATGAACGCAGAGGCCTTTTTAAAAACCTTCCATGGGTCTGGTTTCAATCAAAAGATTTGGTATTTTTAAATTTTATACATAATCATTTATGTTCCACAATATTCCTGCTGACCTGAAAGGTCTTAACGATCATGAGGTAGCTGCTTCGAGAAAGACGTATGGGTATAACCGAATAGATGCCACCGGTAAGAGTACCTGGCTGAAGTTACTTATTGATATCTTGAAAGAGCCGATGCTTATTCTGCTCTTTGCCATTTCAGTCATTTATTTTATCATAGGCGATTACGGGGAAGCGACGTTTATGATCCTGGCCATCGTTGCGGTTTCGGCCATTTCATTTTACCAGGATAACCGAAGTAAAAAGGCATTGGAAGCCTTGGAGAAGTTGAACGAACCTTTGAGTACAGTTATCCGTAATGCGAAAGTGATCGAGATCCCCACAAACGAGATTGTAGTGGGCGACCTCAGCATTACCGAGGAAGGAAAAATGATTAATGCCGATGGGAAAATTGTCCATAGCAATGATTTTTCGGTTAATGAAGCAGCTTTAACAGGAGAGAGTTTATCGGTATTCAAAAACAGTAAAAGTGAAGATAACAAGGTATATAGCGGAACACTTTCAGTGTCGGGGCTTGCCGTTTTTGAGGTGGAAAAAATCGGAAAAGAAACACGACTCGGTAAAATCGGGGCTTCCTTATCCGATATAAAAGAGGAAGTTTCCCCCTTGCAACTTCAGATCGGACGGTTTGTAAAAACAATGGCCATTATAGGTGTTGTGGTGTTCCTTATGGTTTGTATGGTCAGTTACTATCATACCCGGAACCTTCTCGAAAGCCTGCTCAACGGACTTACGCTGGCCATGTCTGTTTTACCCGAAGAGATCCCGGTAGCATTTACCACTTTTATGGCATTGGGCGCCTGGAAGCTGATGCGCGATGGGATTATTATCAAGCGGAGCAGTATTGTGGAGACCTTAGGCAGTACAACGGTGATCTGTACCGATAAAACCGGGACCATTACCGAAAATACAATGCACCTGAAATATCTGTATGATTATAATTCCGATAAAACTTTCGAAGAACCGGATTTTAATGCTGCCGTGCTTTCCGATTTGATTGGTTATGCCATGTGGAGTAGTGAGCCTGTGCCCTTTGACCCGATGGAGAAAACCCTGCATCAGGTATATGGGCAGACACAAAAAGAGGATCTGAGAAAATCATACACGCTGTTTCACGAATATCCTTTGGACGGTAAGCCGCCGATGATGACACATCTCTTTGAGAATGCGGAAAAACACCGGATTATTGCCGCCAAAGGAGCACCGGAAGCAATACTTAACGTATCCACGCTTTCCGAAAGCGAGAAAAATAAAGTTCGCGGCCTTATCAAAGGTTTCGGGCAGCAGGGGTTTCGCATCCTGGGGGTAGCAAAGTCAGGTTTCCGGGGCGATGAGTTTCCCGGTAAACAACAAGATTTTAAATTTGAATTTTTGGGGTTGGCCGTGTTTTATGATCCGCCTAAAAAAGGTATCCGGGAAGTGTTCCGGCATATTTACAATGCCGGAATCAAGGTAAAAGTAATCACAGGCGATAATACCGATACTACAAAGAGCATCGCAGCACAGGCAGGAATTGTGAATTTGACCGATGCCGTAGAAGGACCTGCAATTATGGAATATCCGGAGGAGCGGTTAATGCAGGTCGTCGAAGAAAAGGTATTATTAACCAGAATGTTTCCCGATGCCAAACTGAGGGTGGTAAATGCCCTGAAAAAGAAGGGAGAAGTGGTAGCCATGTTGGGTGATGGCGTGAACGATGCCCCGGCCTTGAAATCTGCTCACATTGGTGTGGCCATGGGGCATAAGGGAACTGAAATAGCAAAGGCAGCAGCTTCGTTGGTGATTGCTAATGACGATTTGGGAAAACTGATTATAGGGATTGCTGCCGGACGAAGGATTTATACGAACATTAAAAAAGCGATCCGGTATATTATTTCCATCCATATTCCTATTATCCTTACCGTGACCCTACCTTTGTTTTTGGGGTGGGTATATCCACAGCTATTCACCCCCGTACACGTTATTTTTTTGGAATTGATCATGGGGCCTACCTGTTCGATTGTGTATGAAAACGAACCGATGGAGAAGAACACCATGGTACAAAAGCCGAGAAAAATGACCGAAACATTCCTGAACCGGAAAGAACTTGGTATCAGTATTGTTCAGGGATTGATGATTACTATGGGGGTATTGTTTGCTTATCAACACACCGTACTTAGCGGGGAGAATGAAGAAAAAACAAGGGCCATGGTTTTCACCACCCTGATTTTTGCCAATATTTGGCTAAGCCTTACAAACCGTTCGTTCTATTACAGTATGTTTGAAAGTTTCAGGAACCGGAACATTTTGTTTGTTATGGTCACCGGGATAACAGTACTGCTCCTTTTCGGCATCCTGTATTTTTCCCCGTTTTCCGGTTTTTTTAAAGTATCCGGTTTGAATATGGCAGAATTAGGGACAGCCGGGCTTATTGCCGCTGTATCGGTGCTTTGGTTTGAGGTGTTTAAGTGGGTAAAAAGAAAGAAGTATAAGAATGAATAATGTGCCGGATTCAGAGCATGAACGATACCCGGCATAAGAGAAAAAGGGAAGAACGGCAACCGTACTTCAGTTAGTTTTAGTCACGTAGCTTGAACTGTGTTCCCGAGCTATCGGGACCAAAAACAAGATTTAGACAGTTTCTAAGAGTCTGTCTAAGTTTTATCCTTCGGTTCTTTTATGCACCCCCACACGCCGGCTGGCCCCTTCACTAAAAACAGCTGCCAGCTGTTTTCTTAACGTTCGGTCCTGCCATACTTTAGCTATTTTTCGCCACGTAGCTTAGGCTATGTGCCTCTTGCCCTCGCGGCATCCTGGCTCCTTCGCTAAAAAAGTCTACCAGACTTTTTTTATACGCTCGGCCCTGTCTGACAAAAAAATGCACTATAAAATATTCCAAAAACAAAATTTAGACAGACTCTAAGTAATACAAGAAAAAAATGAATACAATAACCCTACTACTTACAATTGTCAATATTTCAATGGTTTTACGGCTGATATTTATCATGGTTTTTGTTTCGGGATACGATTACTTTTGGTAGCGTTTAATGGTTATAAGATAAAACAAGATTGTCACTAATAGACTTTTCAGACAATGCATGGAAATTATTGTCTATGCCTTGAAAAAGTTTAAAAAAGTTCGCTGTCATGAAATATTATTATGGAAGAATACTGGAAGATATTTCTTTTGACGAAGCCGTCAAAAAGGTAATTGAAAAACTATCGGAAGAGGGTTTTGGAGTGCTTACGACAATTGATGTTAAAGAAATATTCCGAAAAAAACTGGAGGTGGATTTCAGGAACTATAAGATATTAGGTGCCTGTAACCCGGCCTTTGCTTATAAAGCCTTACAGGAAGAAGATAAGATCGGCGTAATGTTGCCGTGTAATGTAGTGGTACAGGAAAAAACACCCGGAGTGGTGGAAATAGCTGTGGTTGATCCGGTCGTTTCCATGCAGGGGATTGAAAATGTTTCGCTTAGCGTTATAGCAGGCGAAGTGAGAAGTAAATTACGAAAAGTTGTAGACAAGCTGTAATAATAATGGAAATTGCTTTTTCGGAAAGCAGGATTTTCCATGTTGTTAATATTTCCGAGGATTTCAGTGCATCTTTATCCACACTCATACTTGTTTTTTTACATTCGTAATCGGAGTTGCGGAAACTTCATTTTTTATGATACCTACCATACCATTCTTTTTTCCTTTTAATAGGCTTTCAACGGCCGAAACTCCGAGTCAGCCTCAGCATCCCGTCAAAAACCGTAGGCCTGAAATGACGGTTGTTTACTTTTAATCAAAAAAAGTAAAAAATGATTTTCGGGTCAGGCTAAATTTAATTTTTAATTGATAAATATCATTTTTAACAGATGGAATGTGTGGTACTTTAAGTGCATGAAATTCTTTCTGAGAAAACAGAACAATTTGAGATGTACACCGGGTGTTTCACTTTATAAAAAGCAAGCCGATGAAAAATATAATTCTTCCCACCGATTTTTCCGCTAATGCAAAAAATGCTGCCAATTATGCCATGGCACTTTTCAAGGAAGAGGAATGTAAATTTATTGTACTCAATGCTTTCGGGACAGATAGCGCTACCAATTCCATGTTGTTACAGGCCGCGCATCCGGCTTATGAGGCTGCCCGTGCCAATTCCCAAAACAGCTTAAAGGAATTTGTGGAAGACCTGTCCTCCTCAGATACCGGAGAATATCATTCCTTTGAAACGGTATCGATATATAATTATTTGGCCAGGGCGGTCAATGAGTTGATTAAGGCACACGATATTTATATGGTTGTTATGGGAACACAAGGAGCTACCGGGGCTAAAGAAAGATGGTTCGGCAGTAATACGGTGACGGTTATGGAAAGCGGGTTTAAATGCCCGGTACTGGTGATCCCGGAATCTGCCGGGATCAAGGTACCGCAGGAGATCGTATTTACCACATCCCTGAAACGCCCGTACAGGATGCGGGATATCGCCCCGTTAACAGAACTGGCAAAAAAACATAAGAGTATTGTACGTATTCTGCACGCACAGGATAAAGAACCGGATGAAGAACAACAGCACAATAAAACTGTTCTTACGGAACGGTTAAGCGGGGTAGAAATTTTCTATCATACACTGACGAATATGAATACGGAAATGGCTGTACAGTGTTTTGTTGAAAGCCGGGGAGATATAGATATGATAGCCATGGTAAACCGGAAACACAGCTTGTTCAACAGTATGATAAGAAGGCCGGTGGCGAGGAGTCTGGGCTATCATACCAGGATCCCCCTGCTTGTTATGAACCGTTTATAAGCGTCTCCTTACAGGGTGCTGTACGGTTAAATTTTAACGCAATGTATTTTTAAGACTGATCGACAGAATTTTTTAATTATGAATAAACTACCTCACCATGTATTTACCTATATCCGGAAACACTTCAGGGAAGGGTACTTCAGAAATATTGAGTCTGTACGGGACAAAGACGGTCATTTGCTGTTCCGGGCAAAAATATATGAGAATGAAATCATCCATCATCTTGAATTCAATGCACAGGGCAGATTGTTAAAACACGAAACCGAACCTGTGTTTGAAGAGGATTATTACGAAGGCGGATTTTACGGGGAAGAATGATTCCGGTCATAAATCACTTTATTATCGAATGCTGTACCACGGATACCTTTACATATCTTCAGAAGACCGGGGAGCTCATGATAAGCGTATTTCTTTCCGCCTTAAAGCCTTGAAAACGGGCGTATAAGGGATTTTTGATATTTATTTTCAGTTGACAACCCGGCCATCTTCCAGCTGAATGATACGGTCCGTACGTTCGGCAAAATCGATATCGTGGGTCACTACCAGCAGGGAGAGCCCCTGTTCTTCCTTGAGCTGTTTAAAGATACTAAAGACATTTTCGGAGTTGTAGCTGTCCAGATTCCCCGTGGGCTCGTCTCCCATCAGGATAGAAGGATTGTTGATGAGTGCACGCGCTATGGCTACCCGCTGTTTTTCCCCGCCCGAGATCTGTGAAGCCCGCTTTTTTGCCAGGTGATCTATATGAAGCATCTTAAGTTTTTCTATGGCGTCATATTCAATTTCCTGGTAGGATTTTTCGCCCAGTTTCTTGGCAGGGAGCATTACATTTTCCAATACGCTGAATTCGGAAAGCAGGTAGTGAAACTGGAAGACAAAACCGATATGCCTGTTCCTGATCCCGGAGAGTTTTTCATGTGATTGTCCCGTAACCAGTTCGTTATTAAAGTAGAGCACGCCCGTATAATCCGTATCCATGGTAGACAGGATATACAGGAGGGTGGATTTGCCTGAGCCCGACTTTCCCATGATACTGGCAAATTCCCCTCTTTTTATATCAAAACATATGTCTTTCAGGACGTGAAATGCCACCGGTTTCTTAAAATACTTATCGATATGATCTGCTTTTAGTACGATAGTCATGGTACGGGATTCAGGAACCTCTTATGATCTTTACAGGATCTATTTTTCTCGCTTTGTCTGCCGGAAGGTAGCCGGCTATAAAAGTGGAAAGCAAGGCAAAAGATAAACCGATAATGTAAAACCACGGGTTATAGTTAATAGGATAGGTAGTTATAGTGGGAAGGGCCTCGGTCTCAAAAGCTATACCGTCAATAAAACGGGAGAGTATAAAACCGACGAGCAGGCCCAGGATACCACCGGCCACGCCGATGATAATGGCCTGGCTTATAAAAATGAACTGCACATCACCACCGGAAAACCCGGTAGCTTTGAGAATGGCAATATCTTTCATTTTTTCGTAGATAAGCATATTGAGTATGTTGTAGATGCCGAATCCGGCTACGATTAAAAGAGTTACGGAAACGGAATAGGTAATGAGGTTGCGGATATCAGACCCTGTTTCAAACTGTGCATTGGCCTCGTTGATGTCCGTAGCCTTTACTTCGAACAGCTGTTTTAATTGTCGGGCCATCGCAGGGGCTTTATCTATATCGAAGAGCTTTACGTTAATGTCGGTAATGTAATTCCGGGGCTCTCCCAAAATACGCTGCACGGTTTTCAGGCCGGCAAAACCCTGAACATTGTCTATATCGGCAATACCGCTTTGATACAGCCCAACTATTTTTAGCGGAAAAACAGCTCCTTTTACTGTGCTCACCTGTATACGGTCGCCTGTGGAAAGCGACATTTTCCGGGCCAGCCCGGCGCCCAGCAGTATACCACTTTCATTATTGTCCAGGGCTTCGGGAGTTCCTTCTATAATATAATCCTGAATGTTGGAAAGGCGGACTTCTTCCATGATGTCGATCCCGGTGAGATTTCCTCCCAATTCTATGGAGCCGGAAAGGTAAAATATCTGGGCCCGGAGCTGGGGAGTAGCTCCTTTTACAGCAGGATCTTCTTTCAGATACTGTAAAATGGGATAGGCATTGTGAATCTTTTTCTGGCTTTGTCTGGGTTTTACGGAATGGACCACATGAAATGCGTTTTCCGGTTCCAGGTACAGGGTTACGGGCTGTTGTTCCGAGGGTTCTATTTCGTTGTAGAGATGTATATGAGGTGTCTGGTTCAGGATAAGGTCGTCCAGCATGCGGTTGAGCCCGGTCATAAAACTTACCAGTGTAATGTAAGCCCCTATACCGAAGGTAACCCCCAGGGATGCGGTGGTCGTCGATTTCATCCTGGTGAACAGGTGTGTACGGGCAATTTCCAGCAATACTTTCCAGCGGGTCATGGTTCCGGCTTTAACAGGGGAGTTTTTTCATCGATACCTTGCAGTATTTCCACACGATCCAGGTTCTGTAAACCCGTTGCAACTTTCACAAGGCCGTTTTCGGTAAGCACCTTGTCGTCTGCGCTCAGAAAAACTTTCGGAATGGTAAGCGCGTCTTCTTTTTGCGCAATAATAATATTACCTTCACCGGAAAGCCCCGGATAGAGCACCGGGGGCTGCTTTGTAAAGAGGGCTTCTACCTTAAAGGTTTGTGAACGTTCGTCCTTTTCGGGGTAGATCTTGTGAACAACTGCTTCGAAAACTTGTACTCCGTAAGCATCGAGAGTGACAAGCACTTTCTGTTCACTTTTTATTTTGACGATATCCACCTCGTCGATCAACATTTCTATTACAAAACTATCGGTACATCCTACGGCTCCCAAAGGTTCCAGGAGGGAGACGGTTTCTCCCGGGTTTTTGTACAGGGCGTATACCGTACCGTCGATTTTGCTTTTGACGGTGAAGTCGGTAGCGGCTATTTGAGAGGTCTTATAATTGTTTTCCGCCTGCTTTAACCGGGTTTCCAGTTCATTTTTAGTGCGGTCGTATTTATTGCGGAGCAGGGATAGGGTATTGCCCGATAGCTGATAAGCGAGTTTCCTGGTGTCGAATTCCGTTTCCGAACCTATTTTTTGCTTCCAAAGATTCTTCTGCCTGATGTAATTGACCGAATCGTTCCTGTAATTCATGGCAGCTGCGGTAACCTCATCCCGTATTTCATCCAGTACTGCTGCCCCGCCCTTGTAATTTTCCCGGGCGAGTTCAAGGGCCAGCCTGGCATTTTCCCGGTTGAGCTCTGGGGTAAGGTTAATGATCTGCACAAGAGGGTCTTCTTTATTTACCGGGTCGCCTTCTTCCACCAGGTTATAATCCAGGATGCCGCCTACGGCAGCATATATTTGATAGAGACTGTCGGGCTGAATGGTAACTGATGAGTACACAGACTCGGTTAACAGCATCCTTTCGGGGAAGACCTTTTCTTTGCGCTGACCGCACGAAAACCCCAGCAGGCCTGCCAGGCAAATTATCAGGCTTTTATACATCTTGCAACTTACATTATTGAAAAGGAAGCCTTCCTGTTAATGCTGTGCTTTGCCAGCCTGGCAAGTTCCTTGTCGGTATTTTCCTCTTCAGCAGAAAGCCCTTCGAGGCTAAAAGCAATTTCTTTCTGTCCGATTTCGCGGGCATACGATGCCAGCGATCCCAGGGATACGATGTTATTGTGACACAGTTGCTGCAAGGTGTTTACAATAACGGCATCACAAACAAAGGGATCCTTGCTCCGGTCTATCAGTTCTTCCGTTTGTGTTAAAATACATTCGCAGCAAGCACTTTTTTCTACCTCGTGCCTGATATCCATGGTATGGAAAACCTCCTGGAGAAAGTCACCGGTGTTTTTAGAGGACCGGAGTTTTTTTTGCACGAGTTCTTTTAACTCGGGGGTACTTATATTTTTTGCGATATAAGGTAATTCGGACTGTTCTCTCATGGCGGTGTCATATAATAGCAGGCTTTGCTGCACAAACAGCTCTCTCAGGTTTTCTATCGTGTTATTCATGGCAAATTATTTTTGATGATATAATTGATTATCAGTTAAGCGAGTTCCGTGTAAATATACCCCCGGACAGCGACCGGAAAAATGATTAATATCATGTGTACGGTAACTTTTTGTTGTGCCTGGACGGATCAGCATAACTGATTTTGGTCATTTCTTTTACTGTTTTCCGGGATTACTTTAGGGGGTGATTTACAGGGAAGATCACTTCTTAATAACAAATTTATAAACGTAAAAGAAACCGGTCATGAAAAAAATAATTTTAATTACCGCAGTCGTTGTTTTTACAGGCTGCTCTTCCGTGCGCCTGGTAGACAGCTGGCGCGATAATGTATATAGCGGGAAGATCCCGGAAAAGGTATTGGTGGTAGGAATTACCGATAATCTTACGGGGCGAAAAATTTACGAGGAACATTTGAAAGACGAATTTCAGGCCAGGGGGATCGATGCGGTGGAAAGCCATCGGGTTTTCAGTCCTTCCTTTATGCATTCCCGGCAGTCTGAAGCGGCTATCCGGGAAGAAGTAGACAAGTTTGCCGACAGCGGGTACGATGCTATTCTGGTATCTGTAGTAAAAGGGGTCAGTGAAGAAGTTTCCTATAGTAGGGGATATGCCAGAACAGATTATTTCTGGAGAAGATTCGGGGGGTATTATTTTGTGTACCAGGATATTTATTTTGATCCCGGTTATTACGACAGGTATAACATATACCATATAGAGGCTTCCCTGTACGACATAAAGGCTCCCGACAGTAAATCGCTGGTATGGGTGGCATCTTTCGACCTTGTGGACCCCGGGAGTATAAACAGGACCGTAAAAGACTATGTAAGGCGCATGACCAGGGAGCTCGAAAAAGAAAAGATCATCCCCGAAAAGCAGGAAACCGGCAAACAATGAATGGTGCCCGGGGTATCTTTTTAAACAAGCTCTAAATGTGCATTACCATTACAGGAAGCCTGGAGTAAAAACTGATCCCTTTTATTACAGGTTTTTCCGTAAGCCTATAGAAGAAAGAGTGTTTTCGGTTGACCAATGCAATAAGATCCGTATCCCGGCTTTCGGCAAAACAGCTTATTCCTGCGGCAGGAGGAATATCGGACAATGAATGAAAAGTGCAATTTAACCCGCCAAAATGGCCTTCCAGTAACTTCCTGTTTTTCTTCTGGGTTTCGGTCAGTTCCTCCTGGTCCCCGATGTGGATGACCCGGATGCTGGCTCCGAATTTCCCGGCGAGTTCCAGTAAGGGGTTTATTTCCTTTTTCTCATAGGCTATTTCAAAAGAAGAAGGGAATACGATCTCATTAAACCCTCTGAACCTTGCTTTCCGGGGGATGGCCATTACGGGACAGGAAGATATTTTTTCCATGAGGGTCACGGCATTGCTGCCATAATTGATCCCCCTTGCGTTTCGGGCCCCTTTGCTTCCCATGATAATCATGTCGATGTTCCTTTCCTTTACCAGGAGTTTTACGGCATGCAGCAAGGTATCTTTCCGGGATATGATCTCAACGTGGTGGTTGGAATTTTTGGCAGGTTCCATACGGAGTGTGATGTCCCGGAGGGCATTCTGGCTTCGTTCGAGCGCAATTTCATAGGCCGGATCGTGCAGGCGATCGGTAGACATGAGGATTATGGGGTAGTAAGGGACTTCGAATACATGGAGAAGATGGAATGTACATTTTTCGTCCCTGAACATAGCAGTCGCATATCGTATGGCCCGCAAAGAGTTCTCCGAAAAATCCGTTGGTAAGAGAATTTGTTTCATGATTTGTATTTTTATCGTTAGTTTAATACTTCGGCCAGGTTCGGTGCTGGCGGGTCCGCTATAAATTTTTAATGGCCGGCAGCTTGTACTGTATTTACGGTTGTCCGGAAGAAACACGGAGGATATGGTCTTCCGCTTTACACATATTTTCTATCCCGGTGAGCAATGCATCCGGGTTAAAAGAAATACTGTCTATACCCGATTCGACAAGGAAAGCCGCAAATTCGGGAAGATCGCTGGGGGCTTGTCCGCACAGCCCTGTTTTGATCCCGGCTTTTTGTGCTTCCGCTATAACCGATGTAATCATCATTTTAACGGCCCGGTTATTTTCATCGAAAAGGTTTGAAACGAATTCGGAATCCCGGTCAATCCCCAGGACAAGCTGGGTGAGGTCGTTAGACCCTATGGAAAACCCGTCGAATATCCGGGCAAATTCTTCTGCGAGGATAACATTGCCCGGAATTTCTATCATGGTGTATATTTCCAGCCCCTCTTCGCCCTGTACCAGGCCGTTTTCTGCCATCAGGCGGATCACTTTCCGGCCTTCTTCAGGAGTACGGCAGAAGGGCACCATAACTTTTAAATGGTGAAATCCCATTTCACTGCGAACTTTTCTAATGGCTTCACATTCCAGCTTAAATGCTTCTCTGTAGGCCTCATTGTAATACCTGGAAGCTCCCCTGAATCCCAGCATAGGGTTTTCTTCTACCGGTTCGAAATAACGGCCGCCTATGAGGTTGGCGTATTCGTTACTTTTAAAATCACTGAGGCGGACAATGACCTCTTCGGGATAGAAGGCAGCACAGATGGTAGCGATACCCTGGGCCAGTTTGTCAATAAAACAGACCTCTTTCCGCTTATATCCCCTGGTAAGTTCTTCTATGGAGACCCTCGTGGTCTTATCGGTTATTTTCCTGAAATCAACCAGGGCCATGGGGTGGATTTTGATCTGATGGGTGATGATAAATTCCATACGCAGCAATCCCACCCCTTTATGGGGGTAAGCGGCTAAACGGAATGCCGTCCCGGGATCGGAAAGGATCAGTTTGACCTCCGTTTTCGGCATTTTAACCCGTGAAAGGTCGATATCTTTTGCTGTGAACGGTATTTCGCCTTCATAAACATATCCCGTATTCCCTTCTGCACAGGATACGGTGACTTTCACACCTTCGGTCAACACCCGTGTGGCATCCATGCACCCCACTATGGCCGGAATTCCCAGTTCTCTCGATACGATAGCGGCATGGCTGGTACGGCCTCCCTTGTTGGTTACGATGGCACTTACGCTTTTCAGTAACGGGTCCCAGTCCGGTGTAATGGAACCGGTAACAATAATATCGCCGGGAGATAACTTACCGGCATCTGCCGGTGAGGAGAGCAAACGTACCGTCCCGTGGACGATCTTGTGCCCTATGGCATTCCCCGACGTCAGTGTTTTTCCCTTCCCGGATATACGGTATTCCCTGAAAAATGTCCCGGTATCCGACCGGTGTACGGTTTCCGGGCGGGCCTGTATGATAAACAGCCGGCGGGTCAGCCCGTCTTTGGCCCATTCGATATCCATGGGTTTCCCGTAGTGTTCTTCAATGATCACCGCCCATCGGGCTAAGCGGTGTATTTCCTCGTCCGATAGTATAAATGTTTCCTGTTTGTCTTTAGGGGTATCCGTATTTGTGGTAGCCACATGATGGTCTGTATCGGTGTAGATCATGGTCTTGTCTTTGGACCCCAGCTCTTTCCGGATAATGGCATTATATCCCTTTTTTAATGCCGGTTTAAAGACGTAAAAATCGTCCGGGTTGACGGCCCCCTGTACCATGTTCTCCCCGAGCCCCCATACTCCCGAGAGCAGGACCACTTTGTCAAAACCCGATTCGGGATCTACGGTAAATCCCACCCCGGAGCACCCCTTATCGGCACGGACCATCTTCTGTATGCCCGCAGACAACGCTACTTCTTCGTGTTTAAACCCTTTGTCTTCCCTGTATTTGATGGCTCTGTCGGTATAAAGAGAGGCAAAGCACTGTTTTACCGCCCTGAGGACATTCTTTTCTCCTGTAACATTCAGAAACGTATCGTGCATGCCTGCAAAACTCGCTTCGGGAAGGTCTTCGGCCGTAGCGCTGCTCCTGACGGCGACTTCTGCGGTTTCTCTTTCACATAACCCGGTATAGGCTTCGGCTATGGCGGCGGAAAGTTTCTCCGGGAGGTCCGCATCAAGGATGTACTGCCTGGCCCCGGAGCCGATGTCGCGGAGGTTGGTATAATTCTCCCGGTCCAGTGTGTGCAACAGGTCCCGCAATTTATGGTCGAGTCCGTTTGCCTTCAGGAATAACCGGAATGCGGACGCAGTGGTGGCAAAACCATACGGAACAGTGATCCCCGCGGATGACAAGCGGTTGTACATTTCACCCAGCGAAGCGTTTTTTCCTCCTACAACGGGAATATCGGCAATACCGATCCGGTCGAAAAATTTAATATAAGTATCCATGTCGGTTGCATTAAACTTCTGTAAAGAAAAGGGACGAACGGAAGAATTAAAATGATGAAAATCAGTTCGTATTATTTAATTCTCTTATAATTTTTTTGGCTGTTCAGTGTCGGGAGAATTTCCAAAGCCTTAATTTTTTGTTGTACCTTAGATATTTGTAGAGTTCTCCGATCCACAGTACGGAAGAGGAGATGAGCCCGAAAAAAATAAATTCGTAAAAAGAAAGCTGTTGAAAACCAAATAGCTTACGGAGAAACGGAACCTCAATGAGGCAAAGCAGCACAATGATCGAAAATACCAGGGCTGCATTGATGTATTTGTTGGAGAACATACCTATGCTGAAAACGGAGAGTTTCAGTGCCCGCATATTAAATACGTTGTAGAACTGGTAAAAAGACATGACTGCAAAAGCCGTGGTCCTTGCCTTGGATAAGCCTTCGGGCAGATAGTGGTTAAAGACCAGTAATGTCACCACCGCCATCAGTGCGGCATTGATAAATAAAAAAGGAAGGATGCTCTTGTTCAGGATATTTTCTTTGGGATTGACGGGTTTTTCGCGAAGCAGGTCGCCGTGCCCTTTTTCAGAGGCCAGGGCCATATCTTCGGTGCCGTCCGTGATGAGGTTCAGCCACAGTATTTGCGTGGCGGTTAACGGTAAGGGCATACCTATGGCCAGCGCGGAAATAAGCGTTGCGATCTCGGCAAGATTGGTGGTTACGAGGTAAAAACTGGTGTTTCTGGCGTTGTTGAACACTATCCTTCCTTCTTCTATGGCGTTTACTATGGTAGAGAAATTATCATCGGCAAGGATGATCTTTGCCGCGTCGCGCGCCACGTCCGTACCCATGATGCCCATGGCGATACCTACATCTGCCTTTTTCAGGGCAGGGGCATCGTTGACACCGTCTCCCGTCATGGCTATGAGTTCGCCCTTTTGCTGCAGGGTGTTCGCAATGCGCAGTTTCATTTGCGGGGTGAGGCGTGCAAAGACGTTGATATTCAGCACGGCTTTTTCAAATTCCCTTTCATCCAGTGCCGACAACTGTGTTTCGGTAAGGGCCGTGTTTTCTCCTTTCGGGGAGGTTTCCAGTATACCGGTAGTGCGGGCAATGGCCAGTGCGGTATTGATATGGTCGCCGGTAGCCATGATAACACGGATACCGGCCTGCCTGCACCGGGCTACCGAACTTTTTGCACCCGGGCGGGGAGGGTCGGTCATTCCGGCGATGCCGGCAAAGGTGAGCGATTCCGTATTTTTATTGATTTTCAGGAGGTCGCCGGGTTCATCCCTGTAAGCCAGGGCAACGATCCGCATGGCGTGATCCGACCAGTGTTCTATTTTCCGGGAAATAAATTGCCTGTGCTCCGTATCCATGTCAATAACACCTTTATTCGTGAGTGCCCGGGTGGATTTTTCCAGTATTTGTTCCGGGGCCCCGATAACGAACAGTTGTTTCTTTCCGTTTTTTTCAACCAGGGTGGCACGCCTTTTACGGGCCGAGTCAAAAGGAGTGTCATCCAGCTTTTCGGTTCCGCCGGTAAAAACACCTCCTTTCCTGGCCAGGACCAGCAGGGCCCCTTCCGTCGGGTCGCCCATCAGTTTGTAGGTGTTCTTTTCAGTGTCGTGATAAACTTCCGCATTGTTGCACCACCCGGCGATCTGCAGAAACTGTTGCAGCGCGGGAAGGCGGTTGACATCGAGAACATGCCCGTTCCTTACAAAATTGCCCGCCGGGAACCATCCTTCACCCGTAACATGGATATCTTCCTCACCGGGAATCCCTATTTTTTGTACAGTGAGGCTGTTTTGCGTCAAAGTACCTGTCTTATCGGTGATGATGGTGGTGACCGCCCCCAGGGTTTCCGTTGCCGTAAATTCACGGACAATAACCTTTCGTTTTGACATCCTCCGGATACCAATGGCCAGTACGATAGAAAGGACTGCAGGTAAACCTTCGGGAATCGCGGCTACCAGGATGGCGATAGCGGTGATGAAAACATCACTCAGATTTGTATCCCGGAAAAAATACATGATGACAAACAGGCAAACCGCGCTTGTAACAGACAGCAGAGCCATTTGTTTACCCAGGATATCCGTTTTTTTCTGGAAGTTGGTCCGGGAAGTCCTGATACTTTGCAGTGTGCCGGCAATGTTTCCTATAGCCGTGTTCATCCCGGTGGCGGTTACCACACCAACGGCATAGCCGCTGGCCAGGAACGTACCTTTGTATACCATGTTTTTTCTTTCGGGCAGAATGGTTTCCGCAGGCAGGGGCAGGGTGTCTTTACCGGTTGAAAGGGATTCGCCGGTAAGTGCCGCTTCTATGGTACGGACATTCCTGGTTTCGATAAGCCGGGCATCTGCCGGGACCTGGTCGCCTTCTTCCAGGAAAATGATATCGCCGGGAACCAGTTCCCGGGACAAAAGCGTTTCCTTCTTACCATTACGCAATACCTTGGCCCATAAGGCCAGGGAAGTTTTCAGCGAAGCCACCGCTTTTTCGGCGCGCCACTCCTGGGTGAAACCTATACAGGCATTTAAAAAGATAACGGAGAGAATGATATAGGTGTCTATGGTATTTCCGCTGAGCTGTGAAATAATCGCGGCAACAAAAAGTACGATAACCAGCAGGCTCCCGAACTGTTTTCCGAAGATGCTTATCCACGATCTTTTTCCTGACTCCCGGAGTTCGTTCCGGCCATAGCGTGTTCTCCGGTCTTCCGCCTCGCGGTCTGTCAGTCCCAGGGCAGTTGTCCGTAATTCCCTGAAAACCTGTTCTGCGGTAACATGATGCCACGGTGTTTTTGCTGTATGATCTGCCGACATCTTTTTTCCGTTAAATCAATTTTCTTTCCGATGTTGTTTTTTGCTCCCGTAAAGAAAACAGTAAAACAAAATTGTCGAAATGATGAATGTCATTCTTTTACGGGTGAAGGTGCGATACATTTGGGTATTGAGATGTAAAACGGTTCCTTATTAACCACTTAATCAAACCCAGAATCATGGTACATTCGGATATATTCGGTAAAAATGTGGGCGATTACGAAGCCTGGTATGCCAGGTACGATGCTGTATACAAATCTGAGATCCGGGCACTTCGCGAACATTTTACACGGCTCCCGGAAAATATAACGGGAATAGAAGTCGGGGCGGGGACGGGAAGGTTTGCCCTTCCCCTGGGAATTAAGGAGGGGGTAGAACCCTCGGACGAAATGGCCGCGCTGGCGGTAAAAAGAGGGATTGAGATCGTAAAGGGATATGCGGAGGCGCTTCCGTATAAGGATGTTCATTTCGACTTTGTTCTTTTTGTGACCATCTGTCATCTGAACAATGTGAAAAAAGCACTTCGGGAAGCGTTTCGGGTCTTAAAGGACGGCGGTCTTCTTATCATCGGTTTTATAGAAAAAGACGGGGAGATTGCCAGAAGCTATATGGAAAAGCGTAAACGGAGCATTTTTTACCGGCATGCCAGCTTTTACAGGACCGGCCATTTGAAGAGAATGATCCTGGATTGTGGTTTCAGGGATCTCAGAATTACACAGACCCTGTTCGGGAATCCGGACGAGATCACGGAAGAACAGGCCCCTAAGACAGGTTACGGGGAAGGGTCATTTATAGTGATAAGCGCTTTGAGAAGATAGGTTATAAGGTTATTATTAAAAGTCTTACCATGCTTTTAATAACATAGGATGGTTGATGGAATCAAAGAATCGAAAGGGGCTATTGAAAGTATATGTGGTTAAGAGCATGTTTAAACTGAATTCAAATGGCTAAAAAAATGTTTTTTTGTTGCCGGCGCGCCACCAGGCTCCTTCACTAAAAACGGCCACTGGCTGTTTTCTTAACGTTCGGTCTTATCTCATAGCTACGGCTATACGGCTTAAAAAAGTCTTCATACGGAACAGCGCGGAGCGTATAAAAATAACCCGGTGGGTTATTTTAGCGAACGAGCCAGCCGGCGCAAGGGTGTTTTTCGCTGCAATCAATCCAGTTTAAGTATGCTTTAAAAAGGACAGACCGAAACGGTTATTACAGACAAGGTCAAAGTACAAGAATAAATATGCGTTATGGACGATTTTATAGTATTGATAGCGGGTATATCAGGACTTTGGGGAGGTACGGAAATTGTAGTGAGAAATGCCTTGGTATTGGCCAAAAAATATAATGTTTCGGAACTTTTTATCGGGCTTACCATTTTAGCGTTTGGTACAGACCTTCCGGAGTTGGTAGTGGCAATAGACGGGGCCTTTCATAATTTAAAAGGAGTTAATGTATCGGGGGTGATTGTAGGTAATGCCATAGGAAGTTCTGTATGTCAGATCAGTATTGTAATGGGGTTAACAGCATTTTTTCATTTTCTAAAAGTGGAAAAAAAACAGGTAAGGTACATGGCTATTGAATTAATAGGTTCACTTCTATTGCTTTTACTTTTGGCTTTTGATCATACAATTACCTGGAACGACGGGGCATTGATGATTGTTGTTTTTCTAATATATATTTTTACAAGATTACAGAGAGAACCTAAACAATTGCAAGCTGAATTTAAGATTGACAAGAAAAGATCTTTAAATGATGTATTACCGGTCATTTTTCTTGTGTTGGGGGTGGGGTTGGTAATCTTTAGTTCGGACATTACCATAAAACATGCTCTGAATATTGCACAAATATGGGAAGTTCGGCAATCTTTTGTCGGTGCTGTTATAATCGGCCTGGGAAGCAGTTTGCCGGAATTGGCCGTATCCGTAAATGCAGCAATAAAGAAAAAACCCGGCCTGTCTATAGGAAACATAATCGGTAGCAATATATTTGATTTGTTAATACCTCTGGGAATGGCCTCTTTGGTAGCGGATATTCGGGTTATAAAAGAAACCCTATGGTTCGATATTCCTTTTTTGTTACTTATCAGCATAAGTGTTTTATGGTTTCTGGACGAAAAACGCGGACTAAAAAGAAGCCAGGGCATAATACTTTTGTGTTCATACGTTTTGTATGCAGTAATTAAATATCTGTTTAGTGATCCGGGTTGAGGTTAAACCTATGCACTTTAATACACCTTGCTTTGAGGCCCTTAAATTTTTTAGATATTTAAAGGGTTAAATTCGAAGAAAAAAGCTATGGATAAATACTATATTTTACCGGATCGCTTTTCTTCTTCCTGAAAATGTTTAGCAAAAATCTCGGATTAGAATGCTTTTACACATTTTCGGTCCTATTTGCCATTTTCAGGAGTTTAACAGCCTCCTCATCCGTAACTTGTTCAAACACTTCGTAATGAGCGCCTACGGCATAGAAATTGACCGGTTGTTCCAGGCAGATGATCTTATTAATATATGGGGATTTTTCCAGTTTTTGTATGGCCTGTGGCGATGCTACCGGAACCGCAACAATAATCTTTTTCGTTTTTTCTTTAAATAAAAGTTCTGCTGTGGCCAGCATGGTATTCCCGGTGGCGATGCCATCGTCTACGACAATAGCTGTCCTGTCCCTGACACTCATGGGGTTGTGGTCCGGATAATATAGCCGGTATCTTTCGCTTAGGATTTTCCGTATGCTGTTGACCTCTCCTTCAATATACGATCCCGGTATTTTTTTGGCCGTATCGTCCAGGACTACACTGCTCAGGCTTACGGCACCAATGGCGTATTCCCGGTTATGGGGATGGGCTATTTTCTTAGTAAGCACAACATCCAGTGGCAATTTGAGTGTCCTGGCGATGACAACTCCCAGGGGAAGCCCTCCCCTGGGAATAGCCAGTATAATGGCATTTTGCCCCTGGTAAGGTTTCAGGAGTTCGGTGAGTTCAATGGCTGCTTGTATCCTGTCTCTGAACATGGCTTTAAACTTCAGTTTATGTATTCAGGTGTTTTTTAAACCAGTTAACCGATATAGCAGTAGCCTGTTCCAGTTTACCCGGTTCTTCAAAAAGATGGGAGGCTTCGGGGATGATCTCAAGCCGCTTTTTGCCGTGCAGTTTTGCATAAGCCTCGCGATTTAGTTGTAAGACCACTTGATCCCAGCCTCCTACGATCAACAGCGTTGCGGCGTTGACCGTACGCAGGTCGTTATCTCCCGCAAGATCAGGCCGCCCTCCTCTGGATACGACGGCTTTTATGGTATTGCCGAAATAAGCTGCTGCTTTCAATGCGGAGGCCGCTCCCGTACTTGCTCCGAAATAGCAGATCGGAAGGCCTTTGATTTTTGGATGATTTTTTATCCAGTTGGTCACATCAATTAATCGTTGAGTTAGTAATTCTATATCAAATCGGTTTTCGTAAACAGCATCTTCTTTTTCCGACAGCAGATCAAAGAGCAGGGAAGCAAATCCTTGTGTATTGAATATTACGGCAACCCTGTTATTTCTGGGACTTAGGCGGCTGCTTCCGCTACCGTGGGAAAAAATGATAATCCCCCGCGCTTTTTCGGGGATGGTCAAAATCCCTTTTAGCGTTATTTTCTCCAAAGCGATATTTACAGTATCAGTCATTGCGCGGAGTTTAACTTTTGTTATAATATATAATCGTTTATTAAGCGGTACTAAATTACTCGTATTACAGGAGCTTGGGAATGATAAATATCAAGTGAGATTAAACTACGAGCCTTTCATCGATGATTTCCAGATTTAGGACTATGTGAAGTTTTTGGAAATTAAGGAAACAGAAGGGTTTTTAACCTCAAAAAATGTAAAAGGAAGTGCCATTGCATAAGTAGCGACAGAAAAGAACGCCTAACCGCTAACCTGGTTATAAAGAAAAAACAAAAACTGATAAATATCATTTTTTAAGGGGATGAGAGGGCGTACTTTAGTAGTGTTAAAATAAAGTTCTTTGCTTTTGGGTAATAAGATAAAGGAGTTTTCAACCTATTTAAAAATAAGTAAGGTATGGAGTAGGACGTAACAATCTTACAATGTTCTTTACTGTTCTTTTGAAGAATTGAAGATTCCCCCGGAAACAGGCTCACCAGCGTGTGGGCCTGTTTCTTTATCTTTCACAGCAGATCATGCTGTTATTATTGGAGGAGATTATGTATCATAGAGGGATGTTTGGTTTTTGGTATAAAACTTATATAACTTACGTTAATACATCAATCCTTCCGAGAGAAAAGGCTGTCTTCCATAAAGATGGCCTTTTACTGTTATTTGTTCTATCGCGGAATACAATGACATAAAAAAACGACAAACTGATAAATATCATTTTTTTACCTGGAAGAAGAGGCTACTTTAGTACCATAAAATAAAGTTCTTTGCATACTGATCGATGAAAAATAAAACTACGCATAGCTTTGGGGAGAAATGAGGTTTCAGGGACTTTGGTACATGGCCTTGATTTCCCGAACGGGAAATAACAACAAGGATCGTCCTGAAAGTTACCGGTTAAAAGACACTAAGGGCTTTTCCCGGTATACAGCAATGACGAATAAATGAAAAAATGTTTTTGAAACCTCAACCATAGGGAATTTTCAATTTTATGTATGGAGATAAAGTCTTTATGAGGTGTAATGATCTCGTGATACTTTACCCGTATGGCAAATCGAAGATTTCCGGGAAACAGGCTTGCCGTGAGCAGGCCTGTTTCTTCTTTCTTTTATACTTTTTCATCATATAGATTGCCGTTGTTTATCAGCGACAATCACCAGGGGAGGTCGATTGTATTTTTGAAGCGCATAAATGTTTCGGAATGCGGAAACGTATTCGGGCATTTAAGGCTTTGAAAATATGATACCCCCCTTTGAAGGAACAGGGACGAAAGTCCCTGTTCTTGTTTTTAATCTATAGAAACCGCAATGGATATGGTGCGTTTATCATTGACACCTAATGCGCTCCAAATATTGGAAGAGCGCTATCTGCTCCGGGATCCGGACGGAAAGGTTATGGAAGCCCCGGAAGAAATGTTCCGGAGGGTCTCGGAATGGATTGCCGGGACAGAAAGGAATAACAGGGAGTACTGGGAAGCAACGTTCTTCAGGATGATGAACAGCCTGGAGTTCCTGCCCAATTCCCCCACCCTGATGAATGCAGGCCTGCCCGGGGGCCAGTTAAGCGCCTGTTTTGTGCTGCCGGTAGAAGACAGCCTCGACGCTATTTTTACTTCACTTAAAAATGCGGCACTGATCCACCAGAGCGGGGGAGGCACCGGGTATAATTTTTCAAGGCTCCGTCCAAAGGGGGCCCTGGTCAGTACTTCCAAGGGGTTTTCTTCCGGTCCCGTAGCCTTTATGAAGATTTACGATGCCGCAACCGAACACGTAAAGCAGGGGGGAAAGCGAAGAGGGGCCAATATGGGTATTCTGAATGTGGACCATCCCGATATCGAAGAATTTATTTCCGTTAAAACAGACCGGGTCAGCCTTCGGAACTTTAACATCTCCGTAGGGATTACAGACCGCTTTATGGACGCTGTGGAAAAGAATCTCTCCTGGACTTTGAAAGACCCCAGAACCGGATGGGCGGTGCGGAATATCCCCGCCAAAAAACTATGGGATCAGATTACCGGAACAGCCTGGGCTACGGGTGACCCGGGACTGATCTTCCTCGATAGCATCAACCGGGATAACCCTACTCCCGGACTGGGTGAGATACAGAGTACCAACCCATGCGGGGAAGTCCCCCTGCTCGATTACGAAAGCTGCAACCTGGGATCGGTCAATCTCTCCAAAATGGTAACCGCACGTGGAGGGGATTATGAGTTCGATTTTAACAGGCTGGCCGAAACGGTGCATGCGGGCATACGTTTCCTGGATAATGTCATACATGCCAATCACTACCTCTTACCCCAGATCAAATCCATAACCCTGAAAAACAGGAAAATCGGCCTCGGGCTTATGGGATGGGCAGAATTGCTTATGCTCATGGAAATACCATATGCATCTATGGAGGCGGTAAAACTGGCAGAAAAACTCATGGCATTTGTAAGAAAGGAAAGTTATAAGGCGTCTGCAAGCCTGGCCGAAGAAAAGGGATGTTTCCCTTCCTGGACGGAAAGCAGGTTTTACCCGGGTCAAAAAATGCGGAATGCCACCTGTAACAGTATCGCCCCCACCGGGACAATCTCTGTTATAGCCGACACCTCGTATTCCATAGAGCCTTTGTACGCCCTGGCATACAGGCGTGTGGGTATATTGGGGGAAAAGTCGCAACAGGAGATCAGCCGGGTTTTTGAAAAGAAGATGAAACAAATGGGATACTGGAATGCGGAGTTGGAAGCTGAGGTATTGCAGACCGGCACCATTAAAGAAGTGGCAGGGATTCCCGACCGGGTAAAAAAAGTGTTTGAAACCAGCCTGGAGATCCCCTGGGAATTTCACCTGCAACACCAAAGGGCTTTCCAGAAATTTACGGACAATTCGGTTTCCAAGACCATTAACCTTCCGGCAGAAGCCCGGGCCGGGGATATCTCCAATGTGTATATGACGGCATGGAAATACGGATTGAAAGGGATAACCATATACAGGGACGGGAGCAAGGAAAAACAAGTGCTGCAAAGATGTAATGTCAGTGCTCCCGGGGCCTGCTAAAACATGACACTGTGATATATCAGGGGTTTCAGGTCCTTGGGTAGGCCGGTACGTATATCTTCCAGCTCTCCCAGGGAGATGTACTTTCTGAGAGAAATAAATGTGGTCTGGATATAATTTTCGGCCAGGTCATCCGATTCGAAATCATAGATGGAAGCAGGGCCGTCGAAACTGCGGACCAGATCGATGAACTCCGTAATGTTCTTTATCTTTTCCCGTTTGGTTTTTAATGTCCATCCGTTGACATAGACAGCTTTCAGGAACATGGGAAATTGTGCTATAAGCTGCAGGGATTCTTCCGGGGGGATGATCTCGCGAAGGGCGTGTAGCACGGCAGAGAGTATCCTTCCGGCTCTTTCCTTATCATTTCCCAGGTTCAGGTCCTTGGCATATCCTTTTAAAAAGGTATTGGCCTCCGTGGCGTATTGGTTAAAATTGAGTGCCATTGTATTAAAATTTATAAATGTTCCACATTCCGTTTTTGTCCCTTGTCCCCACGAGATGAGGAGATAATAGTTCAGCTTCTATCCGGGGCTGTTTGTATCTCTTTTCAGATAGCAGAATTCCCTTGAGCTGCCTCAGATACCGAACGATTTCTCCTTTTGGGTTTATCATGACTTCATCAAATTCGTTGGCGATGATATCCATGTCCAGGTATTCGTTTTTTCCGCGGACCGTTTTACTCCGCACAATGGCAAAGGCAAGGCCATTGCTGAAGGAAGTAGCATTGAGAAAAGCGGGGGAAATCACTGTTTTTCCGGTTTTGTCCATATACCCGTAATAGGTAATTCCTTCTTTTGTTTCCTTGATCAGGCAAAGGCCTTCACTAAATGCGGGAGGGTTTTCACGGACTGCGATGTCCTGCCTGAAATCGATAACCAGGTCCCCGCCGGGATTAATAAATCCCCATTCCCCGTTCTTTTCAACAGCGATAAGACCGTCAGAAAGTTTTCCGATTCTCGATATACCGGAAATATGCTGTGCGGAAAGGGAAATACCCGATAACAGCAGCGTCCAGAAAATAATCTTTTTCATTTTTTCCTGATTTTAAAGTTTGTGTTGAAAGTATATGAAATATGTCATGTATAAAATGATAAATATCAGTGTATAAGAGAGTGGTACATTGATATTTATCATGTTTTTTATTCCGGGGGAGCTTTATTTTTGACGATGTATAAAAAAACGCAAAATGAAAAAAATACTATTGCCCACCGACTTTTCCGACAATGCCTGGAATGCCATCGCATATGCCCTTGAAATGTTTAAAGAAGAGGAGTGTGAGTTTTATGTGCTGCACACCTATATACCCGCTTTCTACGAGGTGGATTATCACGGGATGATAGAAGATACCTTATCCGGGTTGCAAACGACGCTCGAAAGGATCTGCCGGGAATTTCCCAATGAAAAACACAGGTTTCATTCGCATTCGGATTTTGACCAGTTTACGGATGAGGTAAGGGATATAACCGAAGCGGAGGGAATAGACATGATAGTGATGGGAACCAAAGGCGCCACGGGAGCCCGGCGGATCTTATTCGGGAGCAATACCGTTTTTGTGATGCGGAAAGCTACGGTCCCGGTATTGGCTGTTCCCGACAGGTATGCATATAAAGGAATAAAAAGAATACTTTTTCCCACGGATTATCTGAGACATTTTAAAAAAGAGGAATTGCAACCCCTGGTAGATATGGCAAAAAGACATGGATCCGGGCTTACTGTACTTCACGTGGAAGAAGACCTGAAGTGGACGGAACAGGAACAAAAGAACAAGGAAAAATTAAGGGGTCTTTTAGCCGGTGTCGATTTTGAATTTATTGTTGTCCGGGATACGGACATATCGGCGGCCATACAGGACCATATACGTGATGATGATTACGACTTGCTGGTTATGATGCACAGAAAGCATTCCTTTCTGGGAAGATTTTTATTGCGGCAAAATGTAGCCAATATCGGGTTTGACCTGAAAATCCCTTTCCTGGTACTTCAGGAGGACCCTGTAAAATAACTCAGATATGAAAAGGATATTAATTCCCACCGACTTTTCCGCAAACGCTTATAAAGCCATGGAATATGCCATATATCTTTTTGAAAGGGAACCGTGTACCTTTTACCTGTTAAACGCACAGGAAACGAATACGGGGAGTGATCGTACGGAAAGAGTGACGGATCCGAATGTGAAAATGATGGAAGACCTGTTTAAAGAGGTCAACATAAAAAACACGAACCCCGAACATTTTTACAAAAGGGAGGTGATATACGATGCTCTGGTAAATGCGGTAGGAAAAACGGTGATCTCCCGGAATGTGGATTACATTTTTATGGGAACAAAAGGCTCCACGGCGGCCAGGGAGATCTTTATGGGAAGCAATGCACTGAAGGTGATTAAAAATATTGATTTCTGCCCGGTTGTGGCTGTTCCGGAAACGTATGATTATGACCTTCCGGACGAGATTTTGTTCCCCACGGATTTTAAAAGCACTTATGAAGAATTCGGGCTGAAGCCGCTAAAGGAGATCGCCGGGTTGTGGGGATCAAAAATCAGGATACTGCATATCACAGAAGAAGAACAGTTCAATGAAGTGCAGGTAAAGAACAGGAAAAAACTGGGAAGGCTGTTAAAAAATTTTACCTATACGCGTGAAGAGATCGTAAAATATAACAACATATCCAAAGTCATTGCCCGGTATTCCGAAAACAGGGCTATCGGTATGGTGGCCATGATAAACAATAAACACAGTTTCCCGGAAAAACTGTTCCGGGAACCCGTGATCAGAAATGTGGTCTTCAGGATAAAAGTCCCTTTTCTGGTGATGCCGGATATTACATGAGCTTACCAAAAGATATACAGAGATCAGAAATGAGATAAAGCGACGATGTTATGTCCCGTCTCCTGCCTGTGATGACAGGATAAATAAAAATACCTATGACTAAATTAACTCAGACAGATCCGATGAAACGAATATTAGTACCTACCGATTTTTCCGCCAATGCAAGAAATGCTGTTGACTATGCTGTTCAACTGTTCAAAGATGAGGCGTGTGAATTTATACTGCTCCATACCTTTGGCGCCGGAAATACCACCAATATGATGGTTTTACAGGCTTCCAACCCCGCGTACGAGGCGGCACTCGTAAGATCACAAAAAGGATTGAAAGAGCTTTTCGATATATTGAGTTCTTCGGGAATAAACCGGGATCATGCCTTTGACATGGTTTCCAGGTACGGCCGCCTGGCCGAAACGGTCAAAGAACTGATTAAAGAGCGGAATATCGGTATGATCGTCATGGGCACCCGGGGAGCGACCGGGGCAAAAGAAAGATGGTTTGGCAGCAATACCGTTGCGGTCATGGAAAGCGTATTTAACTGCCCGATACTGGCGGTACCCGAATCTGCCGGGATAAAGATACCTAAGGGGATCGTATTTCCGTCTTCTTTTAAAAATGCTTATAAAAGAAAAGACCTTGCTCCGTTATTGGAATTGGCGAAGAAACATCGATGTACCGTGAGAATACTGCACATCGGGGACAGAGAAGAACCGGATGAAGAACAACTGGATAACAAGGCCTGTCTTATGGTGAGGCTGGAGGGAATAAAAACCCATTATCACGCCCTGACCAATATAGATACGGAAACGGCCATCCATTGTTTTACGGAAAGCCGTGAAGATGTGGACATGATTGCCTTTATGAACCAAAAGCACAGTTTATTTAATACAATGCTAAGGAAACCTGTACTTAAAGGACTGGGGCACCATACGGGGGTCCCCCTGCTTGTTATGTATCGTTCGTAAATTTATTAACCGGGTATTAATGCGTAAATTTATAGATGCTTCCGGAGCCCGGGGCCAAAGGGTGTAATCTTAAAATCAAAGACTTATGAAAAATATCGGTATTTGGATGGATCGGAGAAAGGCCCATCTCGTCACCGTGGAAAAGGGGGATGAAAAAATAGAAACGGTGATCTCAAAGATAGAAGCCTACCGGCCTGTGGGCGGATCGCGTTCTAAAACGCGTTGGGGCCCCCAGGATGTGGTACAGGACAGCAAATATACGGAAAGGAGGAAACACCAGATGAAAAGATATTTTGAAGTCCTGGCAGCAAAGATCAAGGATGCGGAGGCCATAGCTATTTACGGTCCCGGAGCCGTCGGGTTTAAGTTTGCCGAATACCTGGAGAAAGACCATAAATCTTTAAGGGAAAAAGTAAAATGTGTGGAAAAGGCAGACAGCATGACAGCAAACCAGGTAAAGGCGCTGGTACGGGATTTTTTTGTTTCCGGCAGCCTTTAGTGATGCGTAAGGAAATGCTGTTGCCACCCGATTTAAAAATATGAGTAATACCCATCTGTTAAAAATCACGAAGGCCTCGGGAGAGCAGGCCGATTTTTCTTATGAGAAGCTCCGCACCTCCCTGAAACACACCGGGGCGGGAGATCGGCTTATCGAACATATTATCCGGACGGTTCACGATGAGCTTTACCCCGGCATTTCCACCCGGGAAATATACAACCGGGCTTTTGCCATACTACGGAAAGACACCCCGGTATTTGCTTCAAAGTACAAACTCAAAAAGGCAATTTACGAACTGGGGCCGTCCGGTTTTCCCTTTGAGAGGTTTATAGGAGCGGTTTTGCAGTATTCGGGGTATAAAAATGAAATAGGAAAGGTGATCCCGGGAACCTGTGTGCATCATGAAATTGATGTCTTTGCACGGAAAAACGGGACAGTAACCCTGGTAGAGTGTAAATTCCACGGTGATCAAGGCAGAAAATGCGATGTTAAGATCCCCCTCTATATTCATTCCAGGTTCCTGGACATAAACAGCGCCTGGAAGGCGCATGCCGAAAACAATTTGACAGGGTCATGGTTGGTGACCAATACCCGTTTTACGTCCGACGCCCTGAAATACGGCCGGTGTGCCGGGCTTTATTTGCTGAGCTGGGACCATCCTGAAGAAAACAGCCTGAAAGACCGGATAGACCGCCTCGGGTTGCATCCCGTCACATCTTCCACTTTAATGACAAAGCGGGAAAAACAGTTTTTGCTGGATAAGGGTATTGTCCTTTGCAGGGATTTGCACAAAGAATCCTTTATGCTCGATCATATCGGTGTTTCCGAAAAGCGGAAGAAAAATATACTCCGGGAGATCTGTGAATTGTGCCATGTAAATCGCATCGCGGAATGAAAAAAGAGGTTAAAATACATTTCCTGGGAGCCGCCGGGACTGTTACGGGCTCCAAATTCCTGGTAGAGACTTCAGACCTGAAGTTTCTGATAGACTGCGGATTGTTCCAGGGCGCCAAGGCATGGCGGGAACTGAACTGGCAGGAGCTGGAGTTTGACGTGGCGGAGCTGGATTTTGTGCTCCTGACTCATGGCCACCTCGATCATGTAGGGTATTTGCCCAGGCTGGTAAAACAGGGGTTTAGAGGCAAGATATACGGTACTGCACCTACATTGGCCATAACCCGGATCATATTAAAAGACAGTGCCAAAATACAGGAGGAAGATGCCGAACTGGCCAATAAAGAAGGGTTTTCCAGGCACCACCCGGCCCTGCCGTTATATACGGAGGATGATGTGGAAAAGACCCTGCAATACCTCGAAGCACAACCCCGTGACCACTGGATACATTTATCCGGGGATATTGCTGTGCGATTCCGGTATAACGGTCATATTTTGGGAGCGACGTTTATAGAAACGGACATCTATGGCAAACGCTTTGTGTTTTCCGGGGATATCGGCAGGCCAGGCGACCTGCTTTTGTTTGATCCCGACAAACCGGATAAGGCCGATTATCTCTTTATAGAGACCACCTATGGCGACCGCGTCCATTCCGGGGAAGATGCACGGGAGATACTTGCCTCCATGATCGGGGAAACCATACACAAAAGAGGGAACCTGATTATCCCGAGCTTTGCCGTGGAGCGAACACAGGTGCTGATCGTCCTGTTATGGGAGCTGTATAGAAAAAATAAGATACCCCGTATCCCGGTGGTCATAGACAGTCCGATGGGAGAAGAGGTCCTGCGGGTTTTTCTGCAGTACCCGGACTGGCATAAGGTAAGCCGGGATGAATTCAGGGCGATATTAAACTTTGTGAAAATTGTCGATTCTTACCGGGAAACCTGGAATGTCATCGACAATACCCAGCCCAAAATAGTGATTGCCGGGAGTGGTATGGTCACCGGGGGAAGGGTACTGACCTATTTAAAACAGCTTATCGATGAGGAAAGTACTACTGTACTCCTGGTAGGCTTCCAGGCCGAAGGGACCAGGGGAAGGGACCTTAAGGAAGGGGCGAAGGAGATCAGGTTTTTCGGCAAATATTATCCTGTGCGTGCCCGGATCGAATGCCTGGACGCTCTTTCGGCTCATGCAGATCAAAAAGAATTACTAAATTGGTTGTCCGGAATTGAAGGAAAGCCGGAAAAAGTTTTTCTCATCCACGGGGAGCCTGAAAGCGCACGGGTTTTCGGGGAGAAAATTAAAGAGGTATATTCCTGGGATTCCTGTATCCCGGAACACAATGATGTTATAAGATTATTACTTTAATACCTGTTGGTCAATGGCAACGGTAATTTTTGTCTTCTATATCATAATTACCCTGGCAGCCCTGGTAACCCTCATCCTTTTCGGGTCCCGGCCGTCAAAATCGTTTAGCTGGTTGCTGGTGATTATAATCCTGCCTTTCGCGGGAGTGCTTTTGTATGCACTTTTCGGGATAAACCGGAGAAAGATCAAGTTCTTCAAGCTCAAGAAGGTGGACAAAATGAGGGCTTATACATTATTCCACACCGAAGATATTGTCCCGCCCTCTGTAAAATTCTCATCCGAACGCTATAAAAAGATCGCTAACCTGATCGCAAACAGTACGGGGTCTTTTCCTGTTACAGGGAACAGGGTGACGGTCCTGGATGACGGTTTAAAGACTTTTGAAGCTATTTTTGAGGCCCTGGCCGGGGCAGAAAAATTTATCCATATCCAGTTCTATATTTTTGAAGACGGGGAACTGATGGAAAGGCTTTACCGCTTGTTTGAAAAAAAGATAAAAGAGGGAGTGGAAATACGGGTGATCTATGATGCCATAGGCAGTTTTTCCCTGGGCAGAAAACATATAAACCGTTTCAGAAAGATCGGGGTAAAGATCTATTCTACCATGCCCCTGCGGTTGGGGAGTATTCTCTTTACCATAAATTACAGGAACCACCGGAAGATCATTGTTATTGACGGAAAAACAGGGTTTACCGGGGGCGTCAATATTTCCGACAAATACATCAGACCTTCCGGAAAATTGGGGATATGGGACGATATGCACCTCTGCCTCCGGGGCCCCGTTACGGAAAGCCTGCACCGGGTGTTTGTAAAGGATTATTACTTTGCCGGTAAGGGGGAAGACCTGTGGAAGCAGGAGTATTTTCCCAAAAACGGGGCAGAAGGAAACACTACGGTACAGATCGTTGCCGGGGGACCGGATTCCGATTATTCTTCGATCATGTATCAGTATGCCATGCTGATAAACCAGGCCGAAAGGTATATCTGTATAGCGAATCCCTACTTTATTCCCAGCAATACAATCCTGGAAAGTTTAAAAATGGCAGCCCTGAGCGGAGTGGAGGTAAGGCTTTTGGTCCCGAAAAAATCGGATGGCTCCCTCGTGAAGTACAGCATGTTCTCTTATTTTGAGGAATTGCTGTCTGCCGGAGTTCGGATTTTCGAACATCCCGTAAAGTTTTTACACAGCAAAATGATCATCATTGACGATGAAATGGCTTCTGTAGGTTCGGGAAATTTTGACAACCGCAGTTTTGACCAGAATTTTGAGGTCAATACCCTGATCTTCGATAAAAGCATCGCAATGACCCTCAGGGAAGATTTTGACCGGGACTGTTCCAATGCCGATAAGCTGGATTTAGATGAATTCCGGAAAAGACCGCTTATCTATAAACTGCTGGAAGGTATGGCCAGGATATTCAGTCCATTGTTATAGCGGCCTTTTTAGCACTACAAATAATTGATTGTGTATGTGAATAGCCTTTTCGGAAGGCAGGGGCTCTTATGTTGTTAATATCTCCAGGAATTTCAGCGCATCTTTATCCATATTCATACTTCTGTTTTTTACATCCGCAAGCGGGGTTACGGAAATATCATTTTTTATGATACCTACCATACGGTTCTTTTCTCCCTTTAACAAATTTTCAACGGCTGCAACTCCGAGCCTGGCTGCCAGGATCCTGTCAAAAGCCGTAGGGGAACCTCCCCGCTGAATATGGCCCAGAACGGATATCCTGACATCTCTTCTCGCTGCATATTTTCTGACCTTTTCTGCAATGATCAGTGCACCACCGCTTTCATCGCCTTCTGCCACGACAATGATAAGCGAGTTTTTTTTCCTGTTATGGTCTTTGGTAAAACTGTTTTTCAGATATTCCAGGTCTGCCGGGGTTTCCGGAATGAGAATGCCATCTGCTCCCGATGCAAGGCCGGTACCATAGGCAATATAACCTGCATTTCTTCCCATGACCTCTACAATAAAAATACGGTTGTGGGATTCTGCGGTGTCCCGTATCTTGTCTATAGCCTCCATGGCGGTGTTTATGGCGGTATCATATCCTATGCAGTAGTCGGTCCCGGAAATATCGTTATCTATGGTTTTCGGGATCCCCATAAAAGGGATGTCTTTGTATTCCTCAGAAAAAATACGGCCTCCCTGCAAAGAACCGTCACCGCCGATAAGGATCACCGCATCTATTCCCGCTTCATTTAATTGGCGGTATGCTGTTTTACGTCCTTCTTCTGTTTTAAAACGGTCGCTCCGGGACGATTTTAAAATGGTCCCGCCAAGATGAATGATATGGTTTACCGAAGGGACATCCATGACGGTAAAATCTCCGTTGATCATACCGTCAAACCCGCCTTTGATCCCCAGGGTGTTTATGTTGTAGTAGGAAGCGGCTTTTACTATGGCCCTGATACAGGCATTTAAACCCGGAACATCTCCTCCTGAAGTCAGTATGGCTATTTTATTCATGCCTTGTTCTTTTGATGGTTGTTTCTGTAATGGTATAACAACTGTTTTAAGTCATCCAAATATCGGGAAAAAGTTTCATCGTCCAGTTTCGGGTGTTCGATATATGGGATCGTAACCAGGTTTTCGTCCAGGAACGGGGAGAGTTCGGGATATTCTTCTTCGATTTTCGTTAAAAGCGTATAAATTTCGTTTTGAAATTTGTCAGGGTGTAACATGACAATGGTTTTAGTATTGTTAATAAGGAAGGGTTTACGGAGAGGCATGATCCTCGCTTTTCTTTCTTGCCCCGAGTATTTTCTCTACATCCGGCCTGAGAAGGGTCTCTTTTCGGATCAGTGCTTTTGCAAGGGCGTGTAGCTGGTCCTGGTGGTCCAGGAGAATCTGAATGGTTTTGTCATAAGCATCATCTATGATCTGCTGTGCCTCGGAATCGATCTTTTGTGCGGTTCTCTCGCTATACGACCGGTAGAGGGATTGTTCCGTTCTCCCCGTGGAATCGTAAAAGCTGATATTTCTGAGAGTAGTGCCAAGCCCGTAATTAACTACCATATTATAGGCCTGTTTGGTCGCCTTTTCCAGGTCGTCCAGGGCATTGGAGGATACTTCTTCAAATATGAGTTCTTCGGCAGCACGTCCTCCGAGGGCAGTGCATATCGCATCAAAGAATTCCGACCGGGTGATGATCTGGCGCTCTTCGGGAATGTACCATGCAGCACCCAGTGATCTTCCTCTCGGAATGATGGATACTTTAAGTACGGGATGGGCGTGTTCCAGGTACCAGCTTGCGGTGACATGGCCGGCTTCGTGGTAGGCAATCCTTCGCTTTTCTTCGGGGGTAATGATCTTGCTTTTCTTTTCCAGTCCGCCGATCACGCGGTCTATGGCATCCATAAAGTCCTGTTTACCCACTACTTGTTTTTCCCTGCGGGCAGCGATGAGAGCGGCTTCGTTACAAATATTGGCAATGTCGGCTCCCGAAAACCCCGGGGTTTGTGCGGCCAGTGCGGCCGTGTTGACATCTCCGGATAGTTGCAGGGGTTTTATGTGTACCGAAAAAATAGCTTCCCGTTCTTTGAGGTTAGGAAGCTCCAGGTGAATATGCCTGTCAAACCTTCCCGGTCGCAACAGGGCCGGATCGAGGACGTCTCCCCGGTTGGTAGCGGCGAGAACAATGACCCCGGCGTCCGTATCGAAACCGTCCAGCTCGGCCAATAGCTGGTTCAGTGTGCTTTCCCGTTCGTCATTGGCCTGGAAAGCATGCGTTTTGCCGCGGGCACGGCCCACGGTGTCGATTTCGTCGATAAATATGATGCAGGGGGCCTTTGCTTTGGCTTTTTGAAAGAGGTCTCTCATTCTTGAGGCCCCTACGCCTACGAACATCTCTACAAATTCGGAACCGGACAACGAAAAGAAGGGAACCCCGGCTTCACCGGCAATGGCTTTGGCCAGGAGTGTTTTTCCGGTCCCGGGCGGCCCTACGAGCAAAACCCCTTTGGGCATTTTGGCCCCTAACCGTTTGTATTTGTCCGGGGATTTCAGGAAGGTGATCAGTTCGTATATTTCCTCCTTGGCTTCCTCCATACCTGCCACATCTTTAAATGTAATCTTACTTTTTGCTCCCTTTTCAATGACCCGGGCATTGGACTGGCCGAAATTGAATATCGAAGTTCCTTTTCCTTTCATCCCGGGCATGCTTCTCCGTAACAGGAACATCCAGAAAAGGATCAGAAAACCGATAGGTAACAAGAACAGAAAGTTCTGCCACCAGTTTTCGCGTGTGCTGTAGGTTACCGTTACATGATCCGTTCCCGGCAGGTTTTCCTGGGCTTTCTCCAGTTCCGCATGAAATATTTCCACGGAACCTATGTTAAAGTAAAAGTGAGGTCCCGGAACCGGTTCGTCATTCAGTACACCCCTGGGGATATTTTTATAAAGAGGCTTGTCCAGGCTTTCTTCCCTGATATATATTTCCACACGGGCATTGTTAACAACGGTCAGCCTGGCTACGTCTTTCGGGATGAGCATTTCTTCTTCAAACTGTTTCCAGGTGGTTTCCTGTATCGTGTTTTGTCCCTTGAAAAACCAAAGCCAGATCAATACCATAAACAGGATCATATATATCCATGACATACCGGGACGGGATATGCGGAAAGGTTTTTGCGGGTCTGGAGATGGCCGGGTTGACATAAGTTTTTAATCAGTGCGTGTTCTTATGGTCTTTATCGCTTTCGGGTGAACAATCACACATATTGCAGATTACGGTGCGCATGTGTTCATCGTTCATCATCATAAAGCTCATATTTTCACAAAAGACACTGTCTTTACGCATCATATCAATGAGGTGTTGCATGGTGCCTTTTGCTGCTTCCTGGTTGCTATCCAGCATATTGCGGATCATTTTGTAATCGTTTTCCAAAAGGTGCACGGCATGTTTGTTCCTGGTGATATGCTGTATCATTTCACCGGTCATTTCCCGGTCATTACAAATCGCGGTCATGATCTCATTTCGCCGCACGGGGTCTTTAAGCAACTCCCCGGTGGTCGGGACCTGCACCCGGGAACATCCGGCCATGATAAAAAACAGGACCAGGCCTGTCGGTAATATATTGTTGAATTTCATGTGTATATTTTTATTTGTTTTTTTACGGTGTGGGTTATGAGCGATTTTGGACATGCATCACCATGATCGGCGTACTTGTATAAAAACTGATCCCTTTTACCACCGGCTTTTCCGTTAACCTGTACAAAAAACCGTGTTTCCTGTTCACCAGTGCAATAAGATCGGCATTACGGCTTTCGGTAAAACAGCTTATTCCGACGGCGGGATCAATGTTGGTCAGGGAATGAAAGGAGTATTTTGCTCCGTCCAGGTTTTCTTCCAATAGCCTTCTGTTCTCTATTTGGGTTTCCGTAAGTTGTTCGTTTTCCTTGATGTGTAATATCCGGATCATCGGCTTAAATTCCTTTGCTATACTTAATAAAGGGGATATTTCACTTTTCTTATAAGGGACTTCATAGGAAGTAGGAAAAATGATCTCCCTGTATCCCATAAATTCGGCCTGTGAAGGTATGGCCAGGACCGGGCAGGCCGTAACTTTTTCCATGACGGTCACGGCATTGCTCCCGTAATTTATTCCCCTGGCATTTTTAGCACCTTTGGTTCCCATAACTATCATGTCGATACCTTTTTCTTCTACCAGGTGATTTATGGCATCGAGAAGAAAATTATTTTTGGAAAGGCCTTCGAATGAATGTTTTGGGTTTTTGGCAAAGATCAACCGGCGTACGGTGTCTTTTAAATTTTTCCGGCTTTCGTTAAAGGCGGCATCGTAAGCGGGGTTTCCGGGCTCGGGATACATGATGTTGGTCGTGGAATAACCGTAAACCTTAAACACATTCAACACGTAAAACATGCATTCTTCGTGTTTATACAGCTCCGTAGCGTAGGCCATGGCGTTCTGCGCGTGGTCTGAGAAGTCTGTGGGAAGGAGGATTCGTTTCATGATATTTGTTTTTAACAGTTGGACATCCCGTCAATGAGTACTCATCTGGTGTTTTCTTTTGTTGAGTTGTTTTCTAATGCTGCCTAATGTTTCTGCTAATGAAGCCTCAAAGGATGTTTCATCAGAGGAAGCAAATATCCCGGGCCCCGGTACGCTGAGCCGGATATCACAAATCTTGCCCTTGCCGTCGGAGGACGGGTCTTGTTTAAAAAACACATCGGCTTTAATCACCCAGTCATATTTTTTGGTGATGGAGTGTAGTTTTTTTACGGTGAGCGCTTCAATGCTTTTGTCGGTGCTCAGTTTTACAAAATGGACGTCGGTTTTCATCTTTAGGTGTTGTTTTATTGAAAGGTGTTCAAATTATTCCCTGATTCCTGTTTCCCGGTATAAAACCCGGGAAACTTTTTCCTTCCGTAAAGAAAAGGATCGGGAACGGGTTAAGAAATGATGAATATCATGTGATTGGGAGTGAGGGAGAAATAAATTCGGTTTATCCTGTGTAAAAAGAAATGTGTGAGAGGCAACTACGAAAAATTGTATGTATTACGTTTCTGGTACGGAACTGGACTCGAACCAGGGACCTTCGGGTTATGAACCAGATGCTCTTTAATTAATTCTTTAGAATTGTATCTATTTGAATTCAAATGATTAAATCTACAATATAGAAAGCCAGAAAAGCCGTTATAGGTGTCCTAATCGGTGTCCTATTTGAAAAAATGAGATGTAAAATACTGATTTTAAAGGGTGTGTGGAATAAATTCAAATTGCTAAACAGTTTCGAGGAGATCCAGGGCAAGACAGGGATAGAGAAACAACGATTAACTGATATCTATTTCAATACCGGTGCGCCTGAGCCTTATGAATTTCTGCTTATCGAAGAAGCCGTGGGAAAGGAACCCGGTGAAATGATGAAAGTGTATGTTGAAGAATATCCTGTGAAGAAAAGTAAGTAAAGGCCGCAAACCGTATTATTTTCGACTTATAAAGAAAATCCCGACTCAGGTTTTAGCCGAGGCGAAAGAGAAAGTTAGATAGCTAGTGAGAATCGAGCCGGTTTAAGCAACAGGAAAAAAGTAAACAATGATATTATAGTGGCTGTCAAACCCTTTTTATGAAAGAAATTTTTGCTAAAATACTGGTAAACACATCTTTTTTGGGTATTATTTAATAAATTTGGTGTATAATACAGTACGTTATGGACACCTCAATAGATTTAAGAAACAGGATTAAAAAATATATAGAGCATGCGGATGAGCGAATTCTCAAAATCTTTAATGCCATTATAGAAACTGAAACAGAAGAGCCTGGTTTAACACCTTCTCATAAGGAAATCATAGATATACGCTTAAAGCACCACAGGGAAAACCCTACTGACGGGAAGGACTGGGACGATATCAAGGCTTCCTTAAAGCAACAGTATGGCTTATAAGTTAATTGTTAAAACATTAGCTGAAAAAGATATCGTTGAAGCTATAGCATGGTATGCAGAACAGGCCGAACATCTTCCCAAAGCATTTATAAAAGAACTTGATAAGGGTATTGAAGATCTTAAGGCAAACCCGAAACATTACCAAAGGCGGTATAAACAAATTAGAATTTCTTTTCTACAAAGGTTTCCTTACGGCATATATTATACCATAGAAAACGATACTGTTTTTGTTCATGCGGTATTACATAGCAAAAGAAACCCGGAAACAGGAATACAAAGGGTTTGATCTCTTAACCGGCTGGTCTCCCCAACTGGCCCTCGTTTGAGCACCGTGAAAACGGGGGGCTATTGTACAAAAGCGTTTACTTCGATAAACTCAGCACGGGTGTAATGCTTAGAGGAACCTGCAATTGGTGGTCATAGTCATTATCGCCTTTATGGCATCCGGAAGAGCTCCCGGTAATGGGAACTACCGGTTTTTTTATTCCCGGACAAGCCTGAATAACCCCGTTTAAGGGATTGTGTTTACACCGAACCGAATCCCTTACGCCGCAAACATAACCCTGTTCGCCACTCAAGCAGTTGTGTATGCTGCATAAACAACCCTGTACGCGGTAAACTTAATTGTGTATGCGGCATACTTAATCCCTTATGCCGCAAACATAACCCTGTTCGCCGCTCAAGCAGTTGTGTATGCTGCATAAGCAACCCGGTACGCGGTGAACTTAATTGTGTATGCGGCGTACTTAATCCCTTGCGCCGTGAACATAACCCTGTTCGCCGCTTGCGCCATTGTGTATGCCGCATAAGTAACCCTGTATGCGGTAAACTTAGTTGTGTATGCGGCATACTTGATCCCTTACGCCGCAAACATAACCCTGTATGCTGCTTAGGCAATTGTGTATGCCGCATAAGTAACCCTGTACGCGGTGCACTTAATTGTGTATGCGGCATACTTGATCCCTTATGCCGCAAACATAACCCTGTTCACCGCTCAAGCAGTTGTGTATGCCGCATAAGTAACCCTCTACGCGGTGAACTTAATTGTATATGCAGCGTACTTAGTCCCTTCCGGCGTAAACAGGGTTGTGTTTATGGGTGTTTTGCGGTTGTATTATTTATAAATCACATCTTAGTATATGACAAAAGTTCAAATATACTATTGTTTTGATCTATGACTGATCCGGGTTGCGGGTTGCCGGTTTTTAACTGTTGAAACCTGAAACTGGAACCCGGTAACCGGTTTATTAACATTTTTAAAGTCCTGTGTCATACGTGATACGGTCTTACATCTTACCCGATAAATTTTTGTCATGTACTAAAAAATCACATAATTCACTTTATCAACCCCGGTATTTCCGCTTTCGGGGTTATAGGCATAAACAATCAATTCGTAATTTCCTGCCGAGTCTACAGCTATATTTCCCTCAAACAGGTTGGTTTCGGTCAGGGATAGATTGATGTCTTTAATATGTTCTCCGTCTTTTTTAAGAATACCCTTAACTTCCATATCCCCGGAATCCCATAGTCCTCCTTTGTTTATAACGCATCCGCACATCATGACAATATTGGCTTTAACCTGAATAGGAGTATCTTTTACGGTATTTAAAGAAATATACTGATGGGTTCTGGGTTTTAAAATATCAATGATAAATCCCGGAATTTCCAGGATAATGCCGTCGCCCAGGATATGCTTGCCCGGGATGAGCCATAATTCGGTACTTGCCTTGACCCGGGCCTGTTTATTATTGAAAGGAGATAGTACTTCTATATTGACAAATGTCGGTTCATCAATATTAATTGTAGCCAGGAATTTGGCTGTTTGCTCATCTGTTATTGAAGCTCCCCTTCGTTTCGGAGTGTTCATTATCAGGTCGGTATTCCCCGTACTGCCGCTGGTTTTCCCTTCAGCTAAAATCCTGTTATTGGTTTTATCCCTTATTATTACATGAGCACCTCCCAAAGAGCTGCCTATAAATTTGGCATCTTTTGCTTTAACCCTTACGGTTATTTTGGTCTCGGTGGCTAAGGCCGTTATACCGGAAAACAACAGAAGGATAAGAAGAATGGATTTTTTCATGATTATTTGATTTTAAATAGTGTTGTTTAAACATTTTGCACAAGAAATCGCCAGGTTAAAAAATGGTTATTTATTTACGGAATATCCTTTTTTATCCAAACTGTATAATAGAAGGAATAACGTATAGAAACCGTTTTTAAGACTTTTCCGCAGGGTCTTAAAGGCCTTGCCGATCTGGTTTTCTACGGTATTGATGGAAATGCCCAGGTATTCTGCGATTTCAATATTGGTAAGGCCGTTCTTCTTGCTTAGCAGAAATATTTCCCTGCACTTCGGGGGAAGGTCCTGGATGATGTCGAAAACCTGTTTTATGAGTTTTTCATTTCTTTCGGAACCCTCAGACTCCACAATGGCATTGAGGTGTTCCACATAGCGTTTCTCCACGTTCAGTAAGGTGATTTTTTTTCTGTATTGATCGATGTACTCATTGTAAACGGATTTGTATAAAAAACTCTTCAGGGATGTCCGGATGGTCAGTAAGTCCCTTTTCTTCCACAACCTGATAAAAACATTCTGGACGATGTCTTCCGCCGCCAGGGGATCATTGGCAAGACTGTTTGCATATACGCATAAGCTGCGGTAATACCTGTTCATGAGGTATTCGTATGCTTTTTCATCCCCCTGTTTTAATAGAGAGATCAGCTTATCATTATCATTTAGACCTGTGTTCAAACCCTGGGATATTTAGTGAAAGATTGAGTAAATGATGTTGGGATCTGGAGGGATTGTGGAAATTTATTGTCAATATTAAGAAAAATTTATTAAAACGTAGTGGTATTGTAAATCGGTTTCGTCACAATAACAAAGAAAATAAAATCAGAAGTAGATTTCCGGTAGAAAACAAAACACGTGCTATTAATTAAAAGAACACATATTTCGTAGAAATTACCAAACCTATTTAAATACTATGACCATAGACGTTTTAGAACTGTTAAAAAAGGACTGGATAAAAAAGGAAGCTTCTTATCCCAGGTTCTCCTATGAAGATATCATTAAAATAATCCGGAAGCGGCCGTCTTTCGATATACCAATGTAAAAAGGAATAAAGCCGACATCTTTCCACGGGCGTTGCTTTATTTCTTCGAATTCGATCTGATTAAAATAAAATTTAACTAACCAAACCAGAAGTTTATGAAAAACAAATGGACGAAGGAGGTACTCCTGTACGGGAGACAATTCTTAACAGTTATCATGAAAACGTTTATATTCTGTTACTGTGTAGTGGCATTCGGCCTGGGATCTTACCACGGATTTTCACAGGATGCCAGGATAAAGATCGATACGGATAAAACCATATCCGTAGAACAGATTTTCAACCTGATAGAAAATCAGACAGATTACAGGTTTATCTACCGGCACGATCTCGTTAGGAATGCACCCCCGGTCAGGATCAGCAAGGGCGTGATCAGGGCAAGCGATTTACTTCATATGGGGTTGGAGCCCATAAATTATTCTTACGATTTTTTTAATAACACCATCATTGTAAAGCGGAAAGAAAGCATTTCCGGAACTCGTGTGGTACCCCAGAGCATTCAGGTTGAGGGGGTGGTTACCGGTAAAGACGGGGAACCGATCGGGGGAGTTACGGTATATGTCAGTAACGTCGAACCCAGCGGGCAACGTTCTGCCCCTTCCGACTTTATAATAAGAGGAACGACAACGGACTTTGACGGTCATTTTTCATTAGCCGCCGAACCCGGATACTTTCTTGTGGTAACCGCTCTCGGGTATGAGATGACCTACCGGAAAATCAATGCAGACCAAACGGAGTATAATATTACTTTAAAAGAGAAAGTGAATGCTCTTGAGGAGGTATTGGTCGTTGGTTATGGAACCACTAAAAAGAAAGACCTTACGGGCTCCGTCGGTTCGATCGATTCCGAAGATATTCAGCAACTGCAATCACAAACCGTGGACCAGGCCCTGGTGGGAAAGATCACCGGGGTTCATGTTTCCTCCCAGTCCGGCGGGCCGGGGAGTGGTGCCATAGTGCATATAAGGGGCCTGAGCCAGCTCATCGGGGATAACCAGCCGCTTTATGTTGTAGACGGGGTACCTATTGTCATGAACCCGCGCTTTGGTGATGTAGGGAGTATTGGCGTTTTTGGTGACCGTGAAAACCCTTTATTGTCTATAAATCCGGATGATGTAGAACGTGTGGATGTATTAAAAGATGCGTCCTCAGCAGCCATATACGGTTCCAGGGCGGCCAACGGTGTAGTCCTGATTACCACCAAACGGGGCAAACGCAACCGGAAACCAAAACTTGATTTCTCATACAGGGCAACGGTACAAAACCCGTTAAACACCTATGATATTCTCAACACAGATCAGTACAGGGCATTCCTTACCGAACACGGTAGGGACGGTGAGGTAGACTTCGGTAATGCCGATACCGACTGGCAGGATAAGACCATTAATAATAACGCTTTATGGAACCGGTACAGCCTGAGCATGTCGGGAGGTACTCCCGATGTGAACTACCTGGTGTCAGGAAATATAACGGACCAGGAAGGCCTTATGGCTGGGAACAAATTTACCAGGTATTCCTTCTCAAGCAGTATCGATGCCGATATTACCGAACGGGTAAAAACAGGCTTTAATATGAGTTATAATTACTCGGTGAACAGGCAATCCGGGCTTGCAAGCTTGGCTACCGGTGGATTTTTCCGGCCGGACCTGCCCGTGTTTAATGAAGACGGTTCGTATTCCACCACCCCGGATGGCAGTTATGGCTTTACGATCAGGAACCCGTTGGGGGACCAGGCCAAAATGAGGATCAGGGCAGTTTCCCAGAATGTCGTGGGGAATATCTACGGAGAATACAAGATTATTGATGGATTGAGATTCAGGTCGCAACTAAGCGTAAACCTGAGCAACGACAGAAATTCCACCTTCAGTCCGTCTTTTACCCAGGCGGCCATGTTTTCGGCATTTTTTAGCGGTATCGAGGGCGCTACATTGAGCGTACAGCACAATGCCGGGGTCAATACTTCCTGGGCCAACACATTGAATTATAACAAAACGCTGGAAGGAGGTCATACCATAGATGCCGTAGCCGGGGTCTCCTGGGACCACTCAAAACTGGAATTGGAATCCCAGGAATATGCCGATTTTCCCGACGACGACGTCCTGACCGATATCAGGTCGGCCAACGAGTTTATCAGTGCAAGCAGCGATGTGTTTGAAACCGCGTTAAACTCCTTTTTCGGAAGGGTGAATTATAACTACAAAGACCGCTACCTGGCTACCTTTACGGGACGTTATGACGGCTCCGTAAAATTTGGCCCGGATAATCAATGGGGATTTTTTCCTTCAGGAGCCCTGGCCTGGAATGTTCATAATGAAGCATTCCTGAAGAACAGTGTTTTCTTAAACCAACTGAAACTACGTGCGAGTTTAGGGCGTACCGGCTCCGATAATTTACCGGCATTTTCCTACCTGGCCTATTACCGGTCGCTCGGGAACAACGATTCCAGGTATGACGATATCAACGGGATTGTTGTTGAAGGGGTTCCCAATTCCGCGATCCGGTGGGAACAGACAGATCAACTGGACCTGGGGCTGGAGTTCGGCCTGTTCAACAACAGGCTTTACGGGGAAGTGGTATATTTTGAGAAAAACACCAGTGATATTATTCTCATGGTCCCCATATCCGCCCAGACCGGATCCTCCCGCTGGAATGCCAATATTGCCGATGTCACCAACAAGGGATGGGAGATCGGCATTGGCGGGGATATTGTAAGGTCACCGGAATTCAGGTGGAATTCCTCTTTTAATATCTCTTTTATAAAGAATAAAGTAACGGCTTTGCATGGAGGATCCACAACGGCTTTCGGCAGTGCAGGAATCATTGAGGGAGAACCCATGGGGGTTACCGTGGGATACGATGTGGTGGGAATTGCACAAACCCGGGGAGACATCGACGAACTGAATGCAGGTGCTCCCGGCGGTGTATATTACAGCGGCCTGGTACAACCCGGGGATTATATTTACCGGGATGTAACCGGGGACGGACAGATCACCAATGACGACCGTGTTACTTTGGGAGATATTAACCCCGACTTTTTCGGGGGGTGGAACAATACCCTGAGCTATAAAAACTTTGATTTTATCTTCAACTTTAATTTTGTCAAAGGCGTTGACAGGGTCTGGGTCCGTGGAGCAAATCAGTTTGCTTTTATAAACCCCTACAATAATGTAACTACACATGTATACGATACCTGGACCCCCGATAACCCTACGGCCCAATATGCCCGGATGATGTCTGCTACCCACGGGACCTCCGTACCGACGAGCAGGAATGTCAAGGATGCCTCCTATATCAAGCTGAGGTCCGCATCGCTGGCCTATAACATTCCCAAAAAATGGCTGGATAAAACCGGGATCAGTTATGCGCAACTTTCATTAAGCGGAAACAATTTGTTTGTCATATCAGATTACCCCGGGATTGACCCCGAAAGTGTGGACTCTCAACGTGGAGGTTCTACAGTAGATTTAACAAGGGATGGAGGCCTTGCTTATCCACAGGTGCGGACCTTTACGTTTGGAGTTAAATTAGGTTTATAATCAGTTTAAAAATCGTTGAAAATGAAAATCAATAAAAATATATATGTCTGTATGGTGAGTTTACTTTTGATAAGCTTATCATCATGTGAACTGGCCAGGGACTTGGATGATTTTGAACCCAATTACGCATTGGATGCGGATGCAGCTATAGTAGACGAAGCAAGTGCAGAACTGGCCCTGGCCGGTGTGTATTCCGGTTTTCGCCAGCGAAGTGTAGGGGCGGGTAACCCCGAAATCTATTATATCCCTTCCCTGATGAGCGGTTTAATGCTGAACAGTTCGTTTTATACGAACCAGGAGATGCTGGGGTATGTGAATAATGCCCCCATCCCCATGAATGCTTCTACGGGACTGGGAGCGTATTCCGGGATGTACGATATTGTGAACCGCTGTAACTGGCTTATAGAAAAGGTCTCCCTGCTTTCGGATACCGATTTTGATACACCCGGGCGCCGGGCGGAAATACTGGGTGAGACCAAAGCAGTGCGGGCCACGGCAAATTTTTACCTGCTACGGCTTTTCGGACAGTTTTATGATACGGATTCCAAATACGGGATTACGCTGAGGTTGGACCCTGCCCGTTCCAATGAAGCGCTCCCCCGGAATACTGTGGCGGAGGTTTACGATGCCCTTATTGCCGATCTGGACGACGCCATTGCCAATGCCCCGGATTTGCGGGCCAAATATTATACCAATAAAACCTATGCCAGGGCTTTAAAGGCCAAAGTGATGCTGTATAAGGGCGATTATGTGGCTGCGGCAACACTGGCCGGGGAAGTCATGCACAATTCGGGAGGAAGTTTTGACCTGGCCCCGGATTATGCCGGGATTTTTGCCGATCATACAAGTCCGGCCCTGTTTGAAAGCCCGGAAGTGCTCTTCGGCTCAAAAGGCGAACCCCAGGCAGGACTCGGAATAGGGAATTTTATGGGGTTCTGGGGAGTCGCCAATCCCGCATTTAAAACCTTTGGGGAACAGTGGATAAGCGTTGACGGTCAGAATATCACCCATGACGGTGACAGGATCGCTCAAACCACCCGGGAAGATGATCTTAATGGACTACTCCTCTCCGATAAATATCGTAACCGGGACCTGGTGGGAGAAAATTACGAAATGATCTATCACCTGAGGATGGCCGAAGTTTACCTGGTCTATGCCGAAGCCCATGCCAGGAGCAATAATAGTGTCACCCCCGAAGCCCTGGAAGCCCTGAATGCTGTTAGAACCAGGGCCGGCGCCACAACTACCGGGGAAGATGGTTTCGAAACCTATCCTGCTTCCATTTCTTTGGAACAATTCCTGGAGGCTATTCGCATAGAAAAATATATAGAACTGGCCATGGAGACCGGCGAAGAGTGGTTTGACCTGGTACGCTACCATTTTATTGATGGCTTTGATGTTACTTTGGTAAAACCTACAGCTACGGACCCTGACAAGTATATTTTGCCGATTGACGGGGTGACCATCGAAGCCGGGAACAATGTCGTGGAACAAAATCCCGGGTATTGATACTGTATCCCTATAAAGTTTAATGATAAAAAAGAATGAAAGTAAAACATATTATTTTAAGCATAAGTTGCCTGTTGTTTGCCTTTTCGGGATATCCCCAGGTGAATAAAGAGGACATCAGGGTGTTATTTGTAGGATTTGATCCGCAAATGCCTATGCCCGGGGATATAGAGAACAACTCCAAAATAAATGGCGGAATGACCCCGGAACGTTTCAGGGAAGATTATCAAACAAGGTTTCCCGCCTTTGAAAACTATCTGAAGAGCTATTTTACGGAAGTGCAGACGGTGGATGCCCGTAATTATAAGGTGGAAATGTCCGGTAACTACGATGTTACCATTTTCGACCAGGTTATAAAGCCGTGGAAGGAAGAAACCCGGGAAACAGGCAAAGACGGCAAAATGAAGTATGAACCTGCCAAATATTTAACCGAAGACTTTGATCATGCAACAATTTTTATAGGTCATACGTCACCGGTTATGGGGCAAAGTGTAGGTACAAAGTTAGACTGGTTGTGCTTATGTTTAGATGCCGATGCCCATCATTTAAAGACAGAGCACGCCATATTTAAAGGCCCTTTTCCTGTAGCATTGACTTTTGAAACAAAACCTACTCCCGAAGGTATATATCATTATCCCTCCGGAAAAAACATACCAAAAGAGATTCCTATGTGGCGTGTGCAAAAAGAAGGTTATTTAGAGAGTAAAGGGTATAGAGTAGGAATGGTATCCAGAGGAGATGGGTTTTTGGATTCCCCTGATGCTGAATATATTTCAAGTGGTGTGAATACAAAAGATGTCGGCGCTGTTGCTATTGGCCGCCATGCCAATTTCTTTATGTGGGGATTTTCCGGCTCACCGGATTATATGACTGAAGAGGCTAAACAGGTGTTCGCCAATGCTGTGGTCTATATGAAACAGTTCAAGGGACAAAAACCGATTGCCAGAAAATACAACGACCGCATTGCTACTAAAGATTATATAGATAATATTATAGGCAGGTTAAATAAAGAATCTTTTGAAGATACAAAGACCTACTACGAGCAGCTTAACCGGCAAATGGCAGAAACCGTCAGGAAACTGGAAGAAAAGAAAAACAAGGGTGAGACACTTACGGAAATGGAGGAGATGGTATTGAAAGCACAATCAAAACCAATGCCTATACCCGATTGGGAACAATACGTACAACAAATTTCAAGAGAATTTTTCAGACCGGAATATGTAAATAATGTCGGGGCTTTAAAACAGTTTTTAAGAGAGAACAGAAAGTACATGTTTTCTGAACCTGACGGATTTTATGCATTACAAATTGATGAGGATTTAAAAAAATTGGGAATCGGTAATGATGAAAAATCGATGTTTCCGGTATGTATTGAACTCTTGAAAGACGATAGTAAATCTGAAATGGCCAGGCGTGTCCTTAAACGATATACAGGTATGGAGAAAACCCGAAAAGAGTGGGGGCAATGGTTTGAAGAAAACAGGGATAAGCTGTTTTTTACCGAGACCGGGGGCTATAAATGGTTAATAAATACAATAAAATGAGAAAAATCATTAAGGTTAGTTTTATTACGGTTTGTCTCTTTATTACCTCTTTAACTTTTTCTCAAAACAGAATTGATGCCGGTTTTAAGCAGGTAGTAAGTGAAGCATCTGATAAACTATGGGTAAGTCAACCGGATATGTCTGATCCTGTTACAGTAAATGCGGAATTAGTGTGGAGTAATAACAGAGAACAACTTGCCGTTGTGATGAAGGTCCGGGTTTTGGAGAACTGGCATATTTATGCCTACGTACCCGGTTCCCAACCCTACATTACTACCGAGTTGAAGCTGTCCGTTCCCGATGGGGTAACCCCGGTGGACAAATGGGAAAAACCAGGTGCATACCCATCTGCGGACGGCGTCTATATTTATGAAGGAAGCCTGGTTTTCGTGCATTATTTTTCTGTTGACAAACCGGTAAAGGAAAAGCAGATAGAGACAGGGCTTTATTACCAGACCTGTGATTTGAAACAATGTTTACCTCCCCAAACAAAAATGAGGAAGTTGACACTATAGAACACCCGAAACATCAATATTAAAGAATCAGAGACCATGAATTGTGTTATACGTATTTTAAGCATAGTGATCCCGGCATTCCTTTTAGGGTGTAATCCGGAAAAAGAAAAACTCCCTGAAAATACGTTCCGTATAAAGGGGCATATTAAAGGGGTTGAAAACGGAACGGTAAAAATAACCTCCCGGGACATGGAAACAAGGAATTCAATAACATTTGATTCTGCGCAGATCACAGGCGGAAGCTTCACACTCGAAGGACCATTGACCTCTCCGAGGGAATTAAACCTGATGATCCCGAAGGGAGGAGTAACCTATTACGCCGGTATTATGAGCGATAAAAGCGTTATGGAGCTCCGACTGGACACCGCCGGTTACGAAAGAAAAATGAATAATTATGTAAGCCTGACCCCCGAGGTGAGAGGTTCTGCTTTTCACGAGGAATACAGATCGTATGAGGCCCTTATTAAACCGTTTAGAGATAGGATTTCCGTAATATCCGAATCCTATAATAAACTGAACGAACTGTATATTGCTGCCCGGAAAAAAGAAGATAAAGAAGCAGCTGATAAATACAAGGAGGAATTAGAGGAGTTAAAACTGAAAATGGAGCCTTTTCGGGAACAAATGGATTCTGTTACGGATAAATATATTGCCGGTCATCCCGGAAGTTATGTTTCGGCATATTTAATGTCCATGAAGGTAGCAGGCTATGGGCTGGAAAAGTCGACCGTTATTTATGATCAAATGCCTCCTGAAATACAAGGTGGATTTTATGGGACTTCCGTAAAAAAACAGCTTGAAAAACTCAAAAAGGCATCACCCGGAGCGGAAGCCGCACTGTTTACTGCGACCGATATTAACGGGGAAGAATTAAAGTTGGAAGATTACAGGGGACAGTATGTTTTACTCGATTTCTGGGCAAGCTGGTGCGTACCATGCCGTAAAGGAAATCCCCATCTTTTAAAAATCTATGAAAAATACCGGGGCAAAGGTTTTGAAATTATCGGTATTTCGGATGATGATAGCAATCCGGAGGCCTGGCATAAAGCCGTGGAGGAAGACGGAATAGGTGTGTGGAAACATGTGCTGAGAGGTTTGAAAGTGGACAGGTCCGAAGGATATAAAGTATTGGATAAAGGAATAAGCGAAAATTATGATATCCATTTTTTACCTACCAAAATCCTCATAGATCCGAAAGGGATCATTATAGGCAGGTACGGGAGTGAGGAAGAACCCCTGGATGCCAAACTGGAGGAGGTATTCGGGGAATAAATCATAATGTTAAATATGACTTAGTATAACAAAAACTCTAAATCGGACTTAGGACTTCAGGACATAAGACGTAAGATCAATGTAATCGAGCTTTAAAACATTAAGTCCCTATGTCATAAGTCCTGCAGTCGTACGTCATAATCATTTTTTTGTCATGTACTAAAAAAATATAAACAGGGATGGAATCCGGATGAGTTAACCGGGGTTATTTGGAGCCTGGTACGGGAATGACTACATAACATTCCCGTGCCTTTGGAAAAACGAAATCATGATTTAAAGAAAAAAAGTAGTAAAACGTAGTGGTATTGCAAATCGGTTTCGTCACAGTAACAAAGAAGATAGGAAAATGATTCCCAAAGCCTTAGAGGACTTAATTGTAAAATTTGTAACCCGATCCATTACTTCCGGGGAACTGGAGCTGTTGGAAAAATACCTGGAAAACCCTGCCAACGACAAGGTTTTCAGGACCTATATAGAACTCAATCACGCCCTGGACGATCTTATGAATGACTATGATCCTAATGAAGCCAAGAAAAAATTACTTTCCATGATCAGGGAAGAGAAGAATTATACAAAACGCAGGAGCCGTTTGGTTTATTTGAAATATGCTGCTGCTGCCGCTATCCTGCTATTGGTCTCCCTGCCATTTGTTTTTAATGACAGCATTTCTGATAAGCCTGTAACGAATGATATGGACGGGCTTACCGAAATTCCCCCGGGAGAAGACAAAGCCGTATTGACCCTGGAAGACGGCAGGAATATTGTTTTGGAAAAAGGGAAGAAGTACACTACGGAAAAAATAAAAAGTGATGGTAAAAGCCTGGTATATGAGGAAGCTTCCCCGGCTGCGGAAGAGGAAGTGGCTTTTAACTACCTGACCGTGCCCAGAGGAGGACAGTTTTTTATACAGCTTCCGGACAGTACGGGAGTATGGCTTAACTCGGAGTCCAGGCTGAAATACCCGGTACATTTTACAAAAAACCGGCCACGGGAAGTGGAACTGGTATATGGAGAAGCCTATTTTGATGTTTCGTCCGCTACCAAACACGATAACATGTCTTTCAAAGTAAAGACACAGGGACAGATGGTTGAAGTACTTGGAACGGAATTTAATGTAAAGGCCTACCGGGATGAGCGCCGGATATCTACTACGCTGGTAGAAGGCCGGGTAACTGTGGGGAGCGGGAACTCGAAAAGGACGCTATCTCCCGGACAGCAGTCTGAAGTAAAGGACGGAGAAAAAAATATAGAAGTGAATGAGGTAAACGTGGCGATGGCGATCGCCTGGAAGAACGGCCTGTTTATGTTCGATAAAATGCCTTTGAAAGAAATGATGAGAACCCTGTCGAGATGGTATGATCTCGAAGTGAAGTTTGAAAACGAAAAGAAAAAAGAAATGGTTTTTTCCGGATTTTTAAACCGTTCTGAAAACGTAAATGAACTTTTAAAGAACATAGAACGAACCGGGGAAGTAAAATTCCTGATAGAAAGAAAAACAGTGGTGATAAAATAAAAAAAGGAACAAAGCTAACATCTTTCCACGGGCGTAGCTTCATTCCTCTGAATTCGATCAATTAAAGTAAACTTTAACTAACCAAACTACAAATTTATGAAAATATATTCGGTTTGTATAAATTACTTCAATAAGTAAGTGTCCTCTTACTGTCTATTCTGTAATTTCTGTTTGATTTTAGTGGAGTTTGTTTGATAAACATTGTATGGTGGTCTTTTAGAACTGTTATGTACTGAAATGTATTGAATGACCGCATTTAGTGATAATGGCCTGTCACCTCGAGAACTAACATTTTGGCAACCGCATAAATTGAGGTGACGGTTAAAAGCGTCATCGCCAGCGAAGCGTCGGCGATCTCCCGGCTGGTATGCGCCTACCTGTTGCTGAGCCTGTCGAAGAATTGGAGGTATGTTGCTGGCCTCCGTGAGATTGCCACTCCCATATCCATCGGGATCGCAAAAACGCTTTTTTGCGATGTGTAGGGGGCTCCTCTAACACGTCATGGGTAGCGAAGTCGAGAGGTTATTGGGGTTAATATTCTGAAAATAAGGGCTCGACCTGATAGTAAAACATTGCGCTATGACTAATTATGGATAATCAGAAATGTAAAATACAACATAAAAATGGAGATATGAAACAATTATTTATAATGGCAATATCCATAGCATTGTGCTGGGGATGTGCACAGAAAGCTTCGGAAAAGAATAATAAGGCCCGGGTGTCAGCCAATATCGAAGGACTGGAGGATATGGAAATTTTTATTTCGTACAGGCAGAAAGGAGATCGTAAAACCGATACCATACAGGTAAGGGACGGTCAGTTTACCTGGGAGGCGGAAATGCCGGAACCTCAGAAAGTATCTATCATGTTTCCCAACCGTTATTCCGGGTTCTTCGCAGAAAAAGGAAATATTCAGATAAGCGGAAAGGCCGATGCCCTGCATAAACTGGATGTTACGGGTTCTGAATTACAGGCAGAAGCGGATAAATATTACGAAACATTAAAAGACCTGACCGACCGGGAATCGGTGATATTCGGGCAATACAGGGATGCCGGTGACGAGGAAAAACGTAACTTGGAAAAAAGGCTTGGCGATATTCGTAGTGAAAAAAGGAAAAGAGGAAAGGTCTACATTGAAAAGCATCCCGAAAGTATTTTTAGCCTGAACCTGGTATCGGATAGAGCAACGATGGGCGCTTATGAAGAAATAAAACCACTTTATGACCTGTTGGATAATTCAGTTCTTGGTTCAGATATGGGTAAGCGTCTTACCGAACGATTGGAGGTGCTGAAACGAAGTGCTATAGGTGAAACCATACTGGATTTTACACAAAATGATGTTGAAGGCAATCCCGTGAGTTATGCCGACTTTAGAGGTCAATATGTATTTATCGATTTTTGGGCCAGCTGGTGTGGACCGTGCCGGGCAGAAAACCCGAATGTACTAAAGGCTTACAACGAATATAAGGACAAGAACTTTACGGTCCTCGGAGTGTCCCTGGATGATGATGAAGCAAGGTGGAAAAAAGCTATAGAAGAAGACAGTCTTCCCTGGGTTCAGGTGTCCGACCTGAAAGGTTTTGATAACGTGATCTCCGGTTATTACGGTATTCGTGGAATTCCCAGTACACTACTGGTCGATCCGGAAGGAAAGATCATTGCCAAAGACCTGCGGGGTGACGAACTTCACCAAAAGCTGGCTGAAGTACTCCCTTAAAAACAATAAAAATAAACAGATGAAAGCAATTTATAAAATAATGTGCTGGCCCTTGCTGCTTTGTTCGGTCGTGGGATGTACGGAGAAACAAAACAGCGGATACCTGGTTAAAGGTACTGTAAAAGGAGGAGAAGACGGTATGATAAAAATGATTACCCATGATTATATAACAAGAACTTCCGATGTCATTGACAGTACATATATGAAGAACGGGAAGTTTGAGTTCAGCGGAGAAATAAATAGTCCGGATTTGGTCACCCTGAATTTTGGCGAAAAGCATTTTGTCGGTTTTTTTCTCGAAAACAGTGCCATAGAGATGGAAATAGACCCGGTCAGTAAAGAAGGTGGTATGTCATCTCCTGCGGAGACCGTGGTAAAAGGTGCTGAACTTCACGATAACTATACTGCCATCACTAATGAGATCGAATCGGTAAGAAATGACGAAAAATATAAAGAACTGACAGATCTGGGAAAGGCTTATAACGATGCAGCCAGGAATGGTGAAAAGGAAAAGGCTAAAAAGATTTATGAACAACTGGAATCCCTGCAGGATTTAAGTGATGAAATGCAAAGCAGGATTTTGTCAAAAAAGATCGGGTTTTTAAAACAAAACAATGCCTCGCCCGTAGCCCCTGTCCTGTTGGGGTTTGATTTTTCGGAAAGAAACCTCTCGTTTGAAGAAATGACAGTGATCATGGACACTTTGCAGGGAGAAGCCACCAATACAAAAATGTACCGGTACTTTGCCCGCGAATACGAGTCGATCAAAAGAACACGCCCGGGTGCCAAAGCGCCGGAGTTTACGCTTAAAACCCCGGAGAGTGAAGATTTTTCCCTGTCGGACATAAAGGATAAATACGTGCTGCTCGACTTCTGGGCCAGCTGGTGTAAACCCTGCCGGGCGTCTTACCCGCACTTAAAGGAATTATACGCAACGTATAAGGATGACGGATTTGAAGTTCTGGCCGTATCTACGGACAGCGATCACGATGCCTGGAAAAAAGCCATTGAGGAAGATGAAACACCCTGGATTCACGTAGTGGATACTTTCTCAAAGAAGGGGTTTCCGTCCGATATCTCCACGCTTTATGCCGTTCCCTTTTTACCCACTACTTATTTACTGGATAAGGAAGGCCGGATTATCGCCAAAAACCTTCACGAAGAGGAACTGGACAAAAAACTGGAAGAAATATTCGGGAAATAGCAATGTATTCCTGCCGGCAGGAAGTTCTCTGCCTCAATGTGATGATATATTAAAAGCGTAATGTATAATGAAGAATATTGCCATATATTTTGTTTTTCTGTTCAGTTTCATAGTGTGCCGGGGACAGGTTGCAGAGCCCGTAAGGTGGCAGGCCCGGGCAGAAAAGCTTTCCGAAACCGAATATAATTTAATTTTCAACGCATCCATAGAACCCCATTGGCATTTGTATTCCCAAAACCTGCCTGAAGGCGGAGCGTTGCCCACGGTATTTACATTTGAAAATGCCGGGGAGGACTTTGAATTGGTGGGAGAAACAAAGGAAAGTGAACCGGTTACCGAACATGACCCGGTTTTTGATATGGAACTTTCGTTCTTCGATATGAAAGCTACGTTCACCCAAAAGATAAAACTCCTTAAACCTGATATAAATGCTGTTCGGGCACATGTAGAATTCCAGGCCTGTGACGACAAGAGCTGTATCTTTTCCGATGCCGGCCTGGCCTTTTCACTGGATGGAGGAAAGGCAGAAATAAAACAGCTGGAAGTAGATGAGAAGAGTGCAATGTTGTCTGAAAAATTAAAACTGGACCTGAAAAACCAGGGACTCCTGAAAGGGGAAGACCAGGGGCAGGGAGGAGGGAACAGCCTGGCCGGAATTTTTATCCTGGGTTTCCTGGGTGGCCTCCTGGCCTTACTGACGCCCTGTGTATTCCCGATGATCCCGCTTACGGTGTCTTTTTTTACCAAGCAGTCCGGGACACGTAAAAAAGGGATTTCCAATGCCGTACTCTACGGGGTGTTTATCGTGGTGATCTATATGCTGCTGAGCATACCGTTCCACTTCCTCGATTCCATTGACCCGGAAATACTCAATACGATTTCCACGAACGTTTGGCTGAACATCGCCTTCTTTGTTATTTTCGTATTCTTTGCCTTCTCCTTTTTCGGCTATTACGAACTCACTCTGCCCAGTTCCTGGGGGAATAAGATGGATTCGGCTTCGGGTACGGGCGGGGTGATCGGTATCTTTTTTATGGCGCTTACACTGGCTATCGTATCTTTTTCCTGTACAGGCCCGATCCTGGGGTCTTTACTGGTGGGATCGCTTACGGCCGAAGGCGGGGCCGCCCAGCTTACTGCGGGGATCACAGGTTTTGGTTTTGCCCTGGCCCTGCCTTTTGGCCTGTTTGCACTGTTCCCGAACTGGCTGAATTCCTTACCGAGATCGGGAGGCTGGATGACTACGGTAAAGGTAATGCTCGGTTTCCTGGAACTGGCGCTGGCCTTTAAGTTTTTGTCCAATGCCGATCTTGTACAACACTGGGGGATCCTGAAAAGGGAGATCTTTATCGGTATCTGGATCGTGATCTTTGCCCTGATGGCGTTTTATCTTTTCGGAAAAATAAAATTTCCGCATGACGGGCCGTTGAAAAAATTAGGTTTTATCCGTATGGCATCGGGTGTACTGGTCACTGCTTTTGTCATTTACCTGATCCCCGGAATATGGGGAGCTAACCTGAAACTGCTCAGCGGTTTCCCGCCGCCCATGTTCTACAGTGTAAAGCAACAGGAGAGCGATTGTCCCCTGGGCCTGAACTGTTTCAAGGACTTTGACGAAGGACTGGAATACGCCAAAGCACATAACAAACCCATATTGCTGGATTTCACGGGCTGGGCCTGTGTGAACTGTCGTAAAATGGAAGAGAACGTATGGAGTGTACCGAAAGTTTATGAACAGCTCCGGGACAACTATGTACTGATTTCGCTTTATGTAGATGACCGTAAGGAACTCCCGGAAAACAAGCAGTTCAATTACCAACTGGAATCGGGTCGCGTAAAGAAGATCCGCACCATAGGGGAGAAGTGGGCTACCTTCCAGGCCATAAACTTTCATACGGCATCGCAACCCTATTATATTATTATAACCCCCGATATGGAGTTGTTGGGGCCATCGCAGCAATACACCGATGCCGAAACCTATTACGACTGGCTGAAAAAAGGAACGACAGCCGTAAAATAAATTTTAACATAAAATGATGGGACGTTCAGGGGGGATTAAGGGTATTACTCTAATGGAACGTATTTAAGTAAACACATCTTTAGTACATGACAAAATTGGATCTGGATGGATTTTCCTCGATTTTTTACCCCATCCCTAAAGGGTGAATCGAGGAAAATCGGGTTCCCTTTAGGGTTAGGGTCAAACTGATTTCCCGATAAATCTGCATAAAACAAATTTTGTCATGTACTAAAAAACGCATCATTAAACAGTTTCGGGAAAAAACAACAAAATTCTCCCACCCGTTCAGGTAATTTTTGAGTCTTAATATTAAAAAAAACGTCATATGAAACTATTAAAAACCATAAGTTTACTATGGCTGACCGTAGTCAGCCTGAACGCCCAGACGAAAAAGGAAGTCCCTTTCGATGCGTCTATCCGTCATGGTGTTCTGCCCAACGGGCTGACCTATTACATCAAACACAACGAAGAACCCAAAGAAAGGGCCTCCTTCTATTTTGCCCAGAACGTAGGATCTGTCCTGGAAAAGGAATCGCAACGGGGACTGGCCCATTTTCTCGAACATATGGCCTTTAACGGCCTGGAACACTTTCCGGAAAAAGGCATGCTGGAATACCTTGAGAAGAACGGAATAAAGTTCGGTTCGGAGATCAATGCCTATACTTCCTTCGATCAGACGGTTTACAATATCAGCAAGGTTCCGGTCACCAATAAAAAACTGCTCGATTCCACCCTGCTGGTACTGCACGACTGGTCGGGCTCCCTTTCCCTGACGGAGAAGGAGATCGATGCCGAAAGAGGGGTGATCAATGAAGAGTGGCGAACGCGGAACACCCCCGGTTTCCGGGTCTCGGAAAAGGTATGGACCGAAGGGGTAATGAAGGGGGCTGTGTATGCCGAACGCATGCCCATCGGGCTGATGTCCGTAGTCAACAATTTTAAATACGACGAACTCCGGGACTATTACAAACGGTGGTACCGTCCGGACCAGCAGGCGGTTATTGTGGTCGGGGATATCGATGTGGATGTTATGGAGGCGAAGATCAAAAAGGTCTTTTCATCCATTCCCCTGAAAAAAGGGCTGCCTGAACGAAAGGACTTTGATATCACCCTGGACGGGGGAATTACCTTTATCGAGTCCCTGGATAAGGAAGTGGGCACTACCGGTGTTGAATTTATAATAAGGAACAAGGCCAAAGATTTAAAAGGATATCCATACCTGGATGATAAGTTGATAAAGGATGTGGTTTCGTATATCCTGAATAACCGGTATAAGGAACAGACCGTTGAGAAAACCTGCCCTGCCTTATCGGTGAACTATGCCTATTCAAACTTTGTAAGGCCGCTTGATATTCTGGGCCTGTACATTCAGCCCAAAACAGATAAAGAACTGGAGAGTTTCGAATTTGCTTTGACCGAGCTTCTGCGTTTTGTACGGTACGGAGCCACGGAAAGCGAACTCGAAAGGGCAAAACTGTCTATCAAAAACAGCAAATTGTCCTATTTAAAGAATAAAGACAAGATCGGCAGTGACGCCTATGCCCAGCAGATTTACCAGCATTTCTTTACCCAAACCCCTTTGCCGGATGTAAACTGGGATGTGAATTACACGGTCGACCGCCTGGAGACCATCACCAACGCGGATATCCTGGAATATATGGCCGGTGTTTACAAGGAGGAAGATATCGTCATGGCCATCAAGGGATCTTCCGAAAAAGCCCATCCGAACAAAGACAAATTCGTAAAAGTGTTTAAAGCCGTCAATGCCCGTGACCTGGCCCCGTACACAGACGACACAGACAATACCCCTTTAATAGCAACAGCTCTTAAGGAAGAGCCTGTAATAAAGACTTCGGAGATAAGCGGGCTCGATGCCCGGAAATACAAGCTGGCCAATGGGGCACGGGTCGTTATTTTCCCGACTCCGTATGATAAGGACAAGATCTATATGAAAGCCTATAGCCCCGGGGGAAGCTCCCTGCTCGATAAAGACCTTCTGCCTTCTGCGGATGTAGCCACCTATGTGGCCTCTGAATCAGGACTTGGGGCATTCGATAAGATCGCACTGGACAAAAAACTGGCCGGTACGGACACCTCCCTGGAACTTAACATCAGTGAATTGTCAGAAACCCTGTCCGGGAACAGTACGAAATCCGATATCGAGGTGTTGTTCCAAAAGATATACCTGAGTTTCGAAGCCCCCAGGTTTGAAGAAGAAGCCTATGATCTGGCCATGGAACGCTTTGCCAAGAACCTTGAACGCAAACAGAAATATAAAAAGAGCATCTTACAGGATTCCGTATCCCTGGCCCTGACGGCCCATCATGAAAGGACCCTGGTGTTCAACCGTGAATTCCTGGACCGGATTGCACTGGAGAACATAAAAACGGCCTATACCGACCGGTTCCGGGATATCGATGACTTCACCTTTGTATTTGTGGGGGACATCGATGAAAAGCAACTGTTAAAGCTGGCCCAAAAATATATCGGTAACATAAAACCGGAAAACAGGACCGAACGGTATGTGGATCATGATTATAAACCCGCAAAAGGAAAGACTGTAGTAAAAGTGGTTGAAGCCATGGAAACCCCGCAGGCCACGGTGAGCATTGTTTTTAAGGGAGATATGGCCTACAATTTTAAAAACAGGCTAAAGGTTAATATGGCAGGGCAGTTGTTGCAGAAGCGTTGCCACGATGTGATCCGGGAGGAAGAAGGCGGAAGTTATGGCGTAGGGGCCCGGGCGTCGTTAAACGATATCCCGAAGGCGGAATACTCCATGTCAGTAGGTTTCGATTGTAACCCCGGTATGGTGGATAAGCTGGTACAGGTGGTCTATGACCAGGCAGGCCAACTTTCGGAAACCGTGGATGTCGATGATTTCAGGGAGGTCAGGGAATCGATGATCAAAGCCCGTAAGGAAGCGGTGGATAATAATGAGTACTGGATGAATGTTTTAACCTCCAATGTTTTTTACGGGAGGCAGATCCATACCCTTGAGGAGTATATTGAGGCTGTAAACGGTATAAGCCCGGATGATATCAAGGAGACCGCCCGTACCCTGTTGGACAATGCCGATATCGTTGAAGGGGTGCTGGTACCCGGGACCTGATGGGTTGAAACCTTGCGGGCTGAAGTAGAAACGGGACCTAACATCAGGATAAATTTTCAGTTTTTGTTAGTATCAGGGTAAAACTGATGTCATCAGAAGAAACTTTACTCAACTTTTGTTCTCATGTCATTTTATCAAAGGTTGATTATTTGAGTTAGCTACAGGTTTCTTTTGAATAAACACGGGGTGGATAAAGCCCCGTGTTTTGAATTAATGGTCTGGCGATATGCCTCTTAGTTTCTGATATGCCCTGGATATCTGGTTTTCCACGGTCTTTACGGAGATATTTAATTTGTAGGCTATATCCCTGTACTTCATGCCCTCGAATTTATGCAGGGTAAAGACCTCTTTACACCTCGGAGGCAGGCTGTCAATAGCTTTTCGAAGGGTTTCATAATTTCCAGGGGCCTCTTTTTGCTGTGTCTCATCTTCCAGGAAACTTTCCAGGTAGATATGATCGGAAAGCGAAACAGTGTTCTTATCTCTCCGAAGACTATTGATAAACCTGTTATGGCAGGAGCGAAAGAGATAGCTTTTCACGGACGAGTTTATGGCAAGTGACTGGTGTTGTTCCCATATTTTCACAAAAGTACCCTGGACGATATCTTCAGCTTTGGCCCTGTCGTTACACAGACTGAAGACATAACGTACCAGGTCGTCGTACAGCACTTCAAAAATAAACTTAAAGGCCTCTTCATTTCCCGATTGAAGAGCGTTTATTAATTCGGTGTTGTTTTCAAGGGAATACTTCATTAACGGTTGAGTAAATCATTATTTAAAGGAAATATAATTTTGTTTTAACAAAAATGAAAAAAAAATGTGAATCCGGCGTAGGGGTTTTTTAAAACCTTTGTGTCTTGTAGTAAAAAGCCCCTGTCACATATTATGGAAAAAGATCGATTTCAATATTTATTGCAAAAGTATTTCTCCGGGGATATATCGGAGAAAGAACACTATGAACTGGACGAGCTGTTAAAGGACGAGTCCTATGCCAGGGAGTTTAAATCCTATGCCCGGTTAAATAAACGTATTTCGGAATTGTCCTATAAACCAACTCCTCCGGAGGAAAAGAAAGCGATCCTTGATAAAATGGCGGGACATTCCGGGACGAAAAGAAAAGTATATACGCTTCCTGTATTTTTTAAATATGCGGCAGCCGTTGTTGTCTTACTGGGACTTGGTTTTATAATGATGAACCAATGGTCAAATACTCCGGACCAGTTGATTGTAGAAGACAATCCGGTGATACTTCAGCTGTCGGATACCTTGATAAAATCTTTACAGGAAACAGACTATGCCATGATAAGCACTATGAAGGATGTTGAAGTGGAACAAACCGGGGACACGATAAAATATAGGGCTACCGGAGAGGAAGGTGCCCTGGCCTACAATGAAATAAACGTCCCGAAAGGAAAAACGGCGGTTTTGATTTTAAGCGACGAAAGCCGCGTCACCCTCAATGCAGGAACATGGTTGAAATTCCCCCGGAATACCGGGGTTGCGAGGACCAGGGAGGTTTATATTAAAGGAGAAGCCTATTTTGATGTGGCGAGAGATACCTCCAGGCCATTTGTGGTGCATGCCGATGATGTCAATGTCCGGGTGTTGGGTACACATTTTAATGTCAGTAATTATGATTCCGGTACCACCGTCAATACGGTTCTGGTGGAAGGGAAAGTGGCACTGTATGGAACTGCCGACCGCTATAACGGGGAGTCCCTGGTCATTCACCCCGGAACAATGGCTGTTTTTGACAAAACGGGAGAATCCATAGCTACCCGTACGGTGGATACTTCGTCATATACGTCGTGGATACAGGGGGAGCTGATCTTTGAAGGAGCGTATTTTTCATCGATTGTAAACAGCCTGGAACGAAAGTTTAATGTGGAAATAGAAAACCGGAACAGCGGACTGGAAAAAGAGAAGTTCACCGCAAAATTCAAAGAGGAATCCATTGAGCAGATCCTGAGGTCATTCCAGCAAAGTTATCCTTTTGAATACACGATCAAAAAGAATAAAATAATCATTAATTGACCTGAGACAACAGGACATACATACGATATAAGACTTGTAATTCCGGACCTCCTGTTTTTTCGGCATGTCGTAAGTCCTAAGTCCAAAATTAGTCAATAACGTTAATCAAATAATTTATACATGAAAACCTAAAAGTACACACGGACCTTGAACAAAAAAATCGGAAAATGAGGCAACATTTCCCGATTTGTGTTCATTGATTTACAGAAATAAACCAACTAATTCAAAACAAAAGTATGAAAAAACTCATGAATTCAATGAGGCAGGGTTCTTTTGCCTTAAAATTTGACCTGAAAATGAGACTTGCACTATTACTTCTTTTCATTTCCCTATTCCGGATTCAGGCAAGTTCATATTCACAGAACATTAAAATTTCTGTCGACCTGGAGCAAGTAACGGTAGGTAAATTTTTCAACACCGTCGAATCCATGACCTCCTACCGGTTTTTGTACAATCACAGGGATGTGAACCTTGACCGGAAGATCAATGTTTACGCCTGGAAAGAACCTTTGTACAAGGTGTTGAACAGGGTGTTTAAAGACACGAATATTTCCCATAGGGTGGTCGGTCACCAGATCGTACTCAACACGTTTATCTTAAAACCCGTTAAACCGGATGGCAAGGACGACCTGCAGGAGAAGCTGATCTCCGGGAGGGTTATGGATAAAAATGGCATGCCTTTGCTCGGCGTGACGGTATTGATCAAGGGAACGCAGCAGGGGACTTCGACAGATGAAGAAGGACATTTTGAAATTATAGCCGAAGAGGGCGATGTGCTGGTCTTCAGTTATATCGGGTTTTCGAAGCGGGAAATATCTGTAGGAGAAGAACAGGAGTTCAATGTAAGGCTAACCGAACAAGCTAATGAACTGGGCGAGATCACGGTTACGGGATACCAGACCATTTCGAGCGAACGCACAACGGGAGCTTTCTCCAAACTGAAGACGGATGATTTTAAATCGCAACGTTTAAATAGTCTGGATGCCGTACTGGAAGGCCGGATCGTCGGGTATCAGGATGGGGTGATCCGGGGGGTAACCTCCATGAACGGATTAACAACACCCTTGTATGTCATAGACGGATTTCCTGTTGAAAAGACCAGGTATGATGGAATTTATGGCCTGGAGGAAAATCTTCCGGATCTGAATATTGAAGATATTGAAAGTATAACCGTTCTTAAAGATGCTGCCGCAGCGTCCATTTATGGTGCGCGTGCTGCTAATGGTGTTGTTGTGATTACAACTAAAAAAGCCAAAGCAGGAGAAACCAACATTTCCTTTTCCAGCAATTTGACGCTCTCCCCTTATAAATATTACACAGGCAATCTGACCAACTCGGCTGATATTATCGGGTTGGAGCAGGAGTGGGCCAACGGCAATCCCAACTTACAGGCTACGAACGGAAGTACCGCATCGTATGCCTCCTCTCTGCTGGATAATGCGGTGTATACCAGCCAGGGGATGCAAACAATCTTAAACTATTATGCGGGTAATATTTCAGAAAACGAATTGAACAATACCTTAACCCGGCTGGGAGCCTCCGGATTTCAATATTATGACGACCTGGACCGATATGCCAAACGGGATCAGTATTACCAGCAATATAACCTGAGTTTCGGCAGGGCTACCGAAAAGAACAGTTTCAATGCCTCCGTAACCTATAAGGATAATAAGTTCGAGGATCGTTATTCGGAAGATAATTCCCTGGGGATCAATTTGAGGAATTCCACTGAAATTACGGATTGGCTGACCATGGATGTCGGAACATACATCTTTTTCAACAATGCGGATGAACAGGCCTACGATGCCTTAAACCCGGGTTTTGTATACCAGCCGTACAACAGGCTGGTCAATGAAGACGGAACTTCGTTTACATCTACTGCGGCATCCCGGTATAATGTGTCAACCCTTCAGTCCCTGGATACCTATAATATGTATAACATGGATATTACGCCCATGGATGAACTGGGAAGAAATATAAGGGAACGCAAAAACTTTTCGAACAGGACCTATGCCAAGTTCAATGTCAAATTAAGCGATGCTTTTTCTTATAATGCCATGTTCCAGTACGAATATGGTGTGGAGCGTATAAATCAGCTCAAAGATAAAAATTCTTATGAAGTCAGGTCGCGGGTCAATAGCCTGGTCACCATTTCACCTGCGAATAAGGCCGTGTATAATTTGCCTTACGGAGATATCTCTTTCCGCAGCAATCAGTATTCCAATGCCTACAATTTCCGACAGCAATTGAATTTTGATAAGCTGTTTAATGATGTTCACGATATAAGTATCATCGCCGGGACGGAAATGCGGCATTCCAAACTGGAATACAGCAATCAAACCCGTTATGGGTATGACTCTCAAACCTTGTCTTTCACACCGGTAAACCAGGCCGACCTGCTGCAGGTCTATGGTTCGGTTTTAGGAGGGTCTATGACTCAAAACGATTTTTCGGCCGAAAGGGAATTGCTCAACCGTTACGTCTCCGTGTACGGGAATGCCGGGTATACCTACGATTCGCGATACACCCTGACGGGAAGCCTGCGCTGGGACCGTTCCAACCTGTGGGGAACGGACAACAAGTACCAGAACAAACCCACATGGTCTGCCGGGGCGGGCTGGAATGTACACAACGAGGCCTTTTTTAAACCTTCGTGGGTAAACATGCTCAAACTCCGGTTTTCTTATGGTATCGGGGGGAATGTGGCCAAAGACTCGGCACCGTATTTAACGGCAAGTTACAGGTCCAACAATAACGTAGGGGGTATACAGGGAAGCATAAGTTCCCGGCCGAACCCGGAATTGTCCTGGGAAAAGACCACCACAACCAACATAGGGATTGATTTCTCTTTGTTCAGTAACCGGTTGAACGGAACGGTCGACCTGTATCATAAAAAGGGAGAAGACCTGCTGGCCAACAGCAATGGCGTTCCGACGGAAGGTTGGGGATACGATACCTATACCCTTAACAACGGCGAAATGACCAACCGCGGTATAGAGGTCAGCCTTGACGGCCGTATTCTGAAAACACCGGATTTCTCATGGGATGCCGGTATCCTGTATGCCTACAATAAAAATAAGGTGACCTATGTCAATGTAGAAGCCCCGGTGTATTTCCTGCAACTGGATTATCCTTCGGCCTATCCCAGGGTGGGGAAGAACTTTAATTCCATATACGGGTACAAATGGGCGGGACTGAGCAATACGGGCCTGCCGCAGGTGTATGATGCATCGGGGACTGCCGTATCTCATAACCCGGCCGATCTGGAGGCCATTGAAGATTACGGTACAACCGTACCCGTTCAGAGCGGATCTTTCAGGACATCGGTAGCGTATAAGGACTTTTCGCTTTCAGCCCTTTTTATCTACGAACTGGGTCATAAGATCAGGAATACGTTTTTACCCATGTTCAATAACAGTTACTCTGGTGCAACAGGAGGCTATATTACCAATATAGGAACGGTAAACAAGCGCATCAGGGACCGCTGGTTAAACCCCGGGGACGAGGCGCATACGGATGTGCCCCGTGTGGTCTACGAATACGATCCGGATTATAGTTACGACCTGCAATCCATTTATTCTGATGCAGACATCAATATCCTGGATGCCTCGAACCTGCGGCTGAGCAATGTGTCGTTGGCGTATCAGACGTCCGAACTGGCTTCTAAACTGGGTATAGAGAATATTCGCATCAATTTTAATGTGGAAAATGTTTTTACCATGGCCAAAAGCAGGGATGTAAAGTACCTGTTGAATGGGTACCGGACTCCGAATTTTGTGCTTGGATTTAATGTGAATCTCTGATTATTAAAAATAAACACATCGTTAGTTTGTACACTGAAGAATAAAAACAAGACGGATGACGGGTCACAGATGTGTTCTTCAGTCATCGGTCCAAAAAAAATAAACAGATGAAAAAAATATATATCACCATACTGTGTCCTTTAATGCTGATCGTCGGGTTGACTTCCTGTGACGATTATCTGGACGACATACCGAAAGGGTCTAAAATACCACGGACATTAGCCGATTTCGAGGCGCTGATACGGGATGAATACACGAACCATAGGGTGAATGTAAACCAGGCCTTAAACCTGTTGAATGACAGGTATGTGACCGAAGCGACACTGTCTTTTTATCCCCTGGATAAAGCCAATTATCTCTGGGACGAATCTGCAGATCGCATCGCTTTGAACCGGGCAGATGAAGGAACGTATTACTCCGGTTATGCGGCAATCTCCACATTCAATTTAATTATTGAAAATGCCCTGGAGACAACAGAAGCCACGGAAGCCGGGCAGCAGGAGCTGTGGGCACAGGCCAAGGTATTAAGGGCCATGTGCTATTTTAACCTGGCTAATTATTATGCCGATACTTATCAGGCCACTACCGCATCGGAAAAGCTGTCCGTTCCCGTAATTACCAGCGCGGATATCAATGCTCCCAGCGAACAGGTGAGTATTCAGGAGTTATATGATTTTATCCTGAAAGATATGGAAGACGCCCTGCCCGGTTTGCCCGAGGGGTCCTCAACCGCATTGCACCCGAACCTGGGGACAGGTTATGCCTTTCTGGCGCGGGTGTATTTGCAAATGGGCAATTACGAACAGGCATTGAATTATGCCGATAAGGCCCTGGAGGAAAATAACAGCTTATACGACTGGAGAGCGTATTACAACGACAATAAATCGGTTATAGAAGACCCGGATGCTTATATAAGTACGCCTTCACCGATGGGATTCGATTATGTCGAAAACTATAATTATCGCCATGGAGCCCTTTCCAGGATCACAACTGAGAATAACATCCCGGTAGAACGGGCACCACGATTTGAAGAAGGGGACGCCCGTTTTTTATCGCGCTGGAAGATCAGGACTGTGGGCGCAGAGACGTTTTATAACTCCACATTGTCAGGTTATTTCAATTACGGCGGTATGACCACTGTTGAGGTTTACCTGATAAAAGCCGAATGTCTGGCACGTCAGGGCAGCATAGACGATGCCATGGCAGTATTAAACCGGGTGCGTAAAACCCGGATCTTACCTGATGTTTACCAGGATTTAACCGCAGCAAACGAAGCAGAGGCCATGGAGGCCATTCTAAGAACCAAAAAAAACGAACTTATTTTAACCATAGTTCCGTTTTGCGATGCCAGGCGTTTAAATACGGAAGGTGTATATACCACCGGTTTTACTAAAGAATATAAAGGTGAAACATATACGCTGACCCCGGATTCCCATTTATGGACCATGCCGTTCCCCCAGGGGGCTACCGATAATCCCGGGAATGGGACTATAACCCAAAATGTGGATAAATAGATCAAGCAATGAAACGAATTATCAATAGAATATTAGGAGTTTGTTTAATTATAGGAATAGCTTCCTGTAAATCGGATACCCAAAAAAAATTAAGTCCGGATAGGTATGAATTAAATGCGATAGTTAATGGTGTTGAGGACGGTATGGTCGTAAAACTTGTACCTGGCGCAACGCATACAAGCGAATCGCCGATCGCAGAAACAAGGGTTACTAATGGAGCGTTTATGTTTACAGGGAAATTAGAAGAACCCCGGTTTTTTTATATCGTTTTTGGAGAGAATAAAGGAATGATTCCTGCTCTTCTTGAAGACTCGAGAATAAAACTAACGGCAACGGCTACTATTCCGGATAAGGAAAGTGATAGAATTGTGTTTGATAGTGTACATATAAGCGGTTCTGAGTCTAATGATTATTTTAAGGAACAGACCGCATTTAAGGCCGAATTAAATGCCGATTATGAAGCATACCATAAAGGGTATGAGGAGCTTAGTATGTTATTAGGCAAAGCCAGAGGAGAAAATGACAAAAAATTAATGGATTCTTTAGTGAATACTTCAGAATATAAAGAATTTGATAGAAAAGAAAAGGCATTTTTTGATAAGGTAGAAAGAAAGTCAAAGGATTTAATATTAAGTCATAAAGATTCTTGGTGGGGACCATTTTTTATGTTGATTCAGTATACTTACTTCACTCCTGAACAAGAACCCATATATGCACAATTTTCTAAAGAAGCCAAACAAAGCTACTATGGACAATTAGTGAACGAAGAAGTAAACCCAAAAGGTTTAACCGGAGAAAAGATTTCAAATTTTAGTTTAAAGGATAAAGATGGGCAATCTACGGATTTGAACACCATCCTTTCAGAAAAGAAGTATGTCTTAATCGATTTTTGGGCAAGCTGGTGTGCCCCGTGCCGTAAAGAAATCCCGAATCTTAAAAAAGCCCACAAAGATTTTTCAAAAAAAGGATTTGAAATTTTGAGCATTTCAATTGATGAAAAGCAAAATGCCTGGTTAAAGGCTCTTGAGGAAGAAAATATGCAATGGCCTAATCTTTTTGATGATGATAAGGTCAGTAAGACTTTTAAGGTAAAAGCCATACCGGCCACTTTTCTGGTTGATGAAAATGGTTTTGTAGTCGCTGAAAATTTGAGAGGGGAAGCTTTAGATGAAAAGTTAGCGGAATTATTTAAAGAGTGAATATCAAATTAGTATATGACAAAATATGTCTTCATAGATTTTGCCGCGAAAATCAGGCGAGATTGAATTTAGTCATATGCTAAAAAAGATCCATAAATTAAAAGATTACCCCGGGCAGGGAATTTTTTCGAATTATTTACATAGCAATAAAATTATATAAAATATGAAAGCAACAAGATGGGGCATATTGTGCTTCGGCATCGCTTTTTGGGTATCGTGTGCAGAAAAGAAAGAACACAAAGGATATGCAGTTACAGGAAATATAGAAGGACTTGATAATGGAACTGTATACCTGGAACCGGTTGGAGAAGCAGGGAAACCGGATTCTTCCCTTGTCGAAAACGGCGGATTCAGTTTTAACGGCGTACTGGAAGAACCGCTCCGGTACAGGTTAAAGGTGAAGGGAGGAGAAGATCGGGGTATGACCTTTATCCTTAGTAATGATATTATTGAAATCGAGGCTGAAAAGGATTCGCTGTTCAGGGGAAAAATTACGGGAGCTTCAGTAGAAGAGGTGTACCGTAGTTATTACGAAAATGAATTTCAGGAACTCCGGGAAATGGCCGGGCCTGTTTACAGATTATCGGATTCCATCACGCAGCAGGGCAAAGTGGAAATGACCCCGGAGCAAAGGGCCGTGATGGATAAAAAATGGGATGAGTTAGATAAAAAATCAGCTTCGATAACTACGGACTTCATACGGAAACATACTAATTCCGTTGCCTCGGCATTGATTATTCAGGAAAGATATATTACCTACCCGAATTTAGAAATGGCCGACAAATTATATAACAGCCTGAGCCCGGAAGTTCAGGAATCCCATTATGGGAAGCAACTGCATGCTTCACTGGCTACAATGAAGAAAACGGCCGTCGGGAATAAAGCCCCGGACTTTACCCAACCCGACCGGGAAGGGAACAGGGTCAGCCTTTCGGATTTCAGGGGACAATATGTTTTCCTGGACTTCTGGGCAAGCTGGTGTGCCCCCTGCAGGAAGGAGAATCCCAATGTCCTGGAGGCTTACAAAAAATACCACGAGGCAGGCCTGGAGATTGTGGCTGTATCCCTGGACGACAAGAAAGACAAGTGGGAAAAAGCCATTGAAGAAGACGGGTTGACCTGGCTTCACCTTTCCGATCTTAAGGGATTTAAGAACGAGGCGGCCCAGGAGTATGGAGTCCAGGCCATACCTCAGAATTTTCTAATCGATCCGCAGGGGCAGATTATCGGTAAAAATTTGAGGGGAGAAGGCTTACAGGAAAAGTTAAAGGAAGTTTTTGAACCGGTCAATTGACTAAAGACTGTGTTAAACAATACTAAAAGATCCTTTTTAATACAGAGGTAAAAAACAAATCAATCATTTAAAAATAGGCAGACAAGGATTTCGCCGGATGTTTACCGGTGAACGGGAAACTTTTTGCATCATCTTATCACACTAAACAGAAAAATAACATGAAAAACAATGTTTTGGGATTGCTTTGCTTTTTAATCATTGCAGTCGCTCCGGCCCAGGTTTCGGACAAATTCAAGAAGAACAAGGAGTTAGGGGGGATCGAGGAATACGAATACCAGCCCAACGGCTTAAAGATACTGCTGTTACAGGACAACAGCACCCCGGTGGTGACCGTACAGGTCGTATATCACGTAGGTTCCACGAACGAGGTCAGCGGGACCACCGGGGCCACGCATTTGCTCGAACATTTGATGTTCAAGGGGACACCGAAATTTAACAAGCGAAAGGGCACGGCCATTTTTCCCACGCTACAGAACGTTGGCGCAAGAATGAATGCCACTACATGGTACGACCGTACCAATTATTATGAGACCATTCCCAGTGACCAGATCGAACTGGCTCTGGAAATAGAGGCCGACCGGATGCGGAATTCCCTTTTGCTTGAGGAGGACAAGGCAAGTGAGATGACCGTGGTGCGCAATGAATTCGAACGGGGAATGAACAGCCCCGCCCGCCTGTTGCAGAGCCAGATCTGGTCCGTGGCCTATATGGCAAGTCCTTACCATCATTCCACTATAGGCTGGAGATCGGATATAGAAAACGTACCTATGGAAAAACTCCGGGAGTTTTACGACACCTATTACTGGCCCAACAATGCCACACTTACGGTGGTCGGGGATTTTCAAAAGGACGAGGTGTTCCGGCTGGTGGATAAGTATTTCGGAAAGATCACGAGGTCCCCTCACGAGATCCCGCAGCCCTATACCACGGAACCGGAACAATTGGGCCCCCGTAAACTCGTGGTAAAAAGACCGGGGAAAGTCGGAATTGTGACCAGGGCCTATAAGATTCCCGGAAAACGTCACGAAGACTATCCTGCACTGGAAGTGTTATCCGATCTTTTGGCGGCAGGCCCTTCCTCCATTTTAAACAAGACCTATGTAGATACCGGGATCGCCCTGTACGCCAGGGCCGGGGCCAATGCTTTTAAAGATGCCGGGCTGTTTACGATCGATCTGGGAATAAATTCCGAAAAGGAACATGAGGACATTGATTCAAAATTAATAACGACTATAGACAGTATTAAGGCTCTTGATTTTAACCAGGATGATATCGACCGTATCCTGTCCAAAAAGGAAGCACAAAATATATTGTACAGGGATGGTTCCGGTGTAATTTCCTCCATGCTCAACGAAGCCATTGCCTCTGGTGATTGGACCGGTTATGTCACGGATATCGAAAAACTAAAGAAAGTGACCAGAGAAGATGTTAAAAGGGTAGCCCGAAAATACCTGGATATAAACCAGAGTACTACCGGATATTTTATTCCTGAAAACAGCGATCCGAAACAGGGAGGAAATCCCGGTTCGCAGGGGGAAGACAAAGGGTCAAAAATGTTTTTCAGGGATCCCGGCCTCGTCATGGGAACAGAAGCAGAAGTATCTCCCCGAAAAGAAGATGATCTCAAAGCTGTTGCGGGGATTAATTCCAAAATAAAAAGAAAGGAGGTGGCAGGTATTGATGTCATCAGCCTGAAAACCTCGGCCAAAGACTTCGTTTCGGTCAATGGCAGTCTTTCGATTGGCGATTATATGGAATCCGGGGAGAATGAGCTGATCCCCATGCTTACGGCTTACATGCTCAACAAGGGGACACAGCAAAAAAACAAGGTTGAATTTTCCCAGGCGCTTGAAAAGTTGGGGGTACATATCTCCGCATCGGCTTCGGACCGGAATATCCATTTTTCCTTTAAATGCCTGAAAAAAGATATTCCCGAAGTGATAAGCCTGTTTTCGGAAGCATTGAAAATACCCTTGTTTGATAATAATGAATTTAACCTGTTGAAGGGGCAGCTTAAAGGCAATATGAGCGAACAGCTCAATGACCCGGGAAGGCAGGCCAGGATCAAACTGTTACAGACCATTTATAAACCCGGTCACCCGAATTACGCCCGGTCTACCGAAGAAAGCCTGGAATTGCTCGACAAGGCCACGATAGAAGAAGTAAAAGCCTTTCACAAAAAATATTTCGGCACGGCCTCGTTCCGCCTGGTTGTGGTTGGGGATGTGGATGAAGAAAAAGTACACACGGCATTAAAAAATAATTTTTCCAACTGGAAGGGTGGAGTCCAGGAGGATCTGGACGTTGAAAAGACTGATGAGGTCATGGAGATAGCTTCCAGGAAAACAGAGAAAGTTTTTATTCCCGAAAAGAGCAGTGCCGAATTACTGATCGGTCAATATACCGGGCTGAATGAAAAAGATCCGGATTATATGGCGTTCTACCTGGCCAATTCAATCTTGGGGTCCGGCTTCTCGGGCAGGCTAATGGCCACGGTCAGGGACAATGAAGGCCTTACCTACGGCATAGGTTCCGGGCACAATGGTGATGCATTGACAGGAGGATACTGGACCGTCAATGGCACTTTTAACCCGGATTTGATGGATAAGGGATATGAATCCACCATGCGGGAAATCAATAAGTGGTATGCCGATGGAGTGACAAGGAAAGAGCTCGAAAATATAAAATCCTATCTCACGGGAAGCTATAAAGTAGGAATGTCAACGACAAGGAGTCTTGCCGGTACCCTCATGAATTTTGTCAATAAGGGCTATGCACCCGAATATATTTACGAGTACCCTTCAAAAATTATGGAACCCGGTCTGGATGAGGTCAACAAAGCCATAAAAAAATACCTGGACCCTGAGAAACTGGTTATTGTAAAAGCCGGAACGTTGGGAAACAATGATTAACTCTATGAGAAAAACAAGGTTTTGCCGTATAAAACGTTTTGCCCTGTTGCTGGTGATCGGACTGGCAGGGATGTTAAATACCCAGGCACAAATTTACGACCCTGTAACGTGGACAACAGAAGTTGAAACCGTTTCAGAGCATGAATATATGCTGTGGATAAAAGCCTCCATAAAGCCCGGGTGGCACCTGTATTCCCAGGTTGTTCCCGAGGACGGCCCGGTAGCTACGGAATTTTCCTTTGAGGAATCCGGGGCATATCGTTTGGTCGGTAGTGTTGAGGAGGAAAAAGGCCATACGGTACACGATCCCGTATTTGATATGGAGATCACCTATTTCTCCGGTTCGGCTGCGTTTTCACAAAAGATTACTTCCAAAGGGAATGATGGTTTTACGATTGAGGGAGAAGTCACCTATATGGTCTGTGATGAACAGCGTTGTCTTCCGCCGGAAACCAAAAAGTTGAGTTTTACCATTCCGGGAGAAAACGGGGCTGTCACCGCTGTCGAAACAAAGGAGAATGATATCGACAAAGAAAGAGTGACGGAAAGTGCTGATCCTGCCGACGTGTCGGGAAAAGGGGAGCACCGGGAAAGTCAAAAGGGACTTTTCACCATCTTTTTAATCGCTTTCCTTTCAGGGTTCGCCGCATTGCTGACGCCTTGTGTGTTCCCCATGATCCCCATGACGGTAAGTTTCTTTACCAAACAAAGCAAGACAAGGGCAGCCGGGATCAAAAATGCCGTTTTTTACGGGATTTCCATCGTGGTGATCTATGTGTTTTTAGGATCATTGGTCACGGCCGTTTTCGGAGCGGATTCCCTGAATGCGTTATCCACCAATGTTTGGTTTAACGTGATCTTCTTTTTACTGCTGGTGGTATTTGCCGCCTCGTTCCTGGGAGCTTTTGAGATCGTACTGCCACACTCATGGGCCAATAAGGTGGACAGCCAGGCCAATAAAGGAGGGATCATCGGGATCTTGTTTATGGCCCTGGCCCTGGCCATTGTTTCATTTTCGTGTACAGGCCCTATTGTGGGCACTTTATTGGTGGAAGCTGCCAGTAAAGGCGGATTGGCCCCCGTCATCGGGATGCTGGGCTTCTCCCTGGCATTGGCCTTGCCATTTATGTTGTTTGCCATGTTCCCGGGATGGTTAAATTCCTTACCGCGATCGGGAGGATGGCTGAACTCGGTAAAAGTCGTTTTGGGATTTTTAGAGCTGGCCCTGGCCTTTAAATTTTTGTCGAATGCCGACCTGGTATTGCAGTTACACTGGCTGGAAAGGGAAGTGTTTATTGCCGTCTGGATTGCCATTTTCGGTATGCTGGCCCTGTACCTCTTCGGGAAGATCAGCCTGCCCCACGATTCGCCCCTGAAACACATTTCAGTAGGTCGTTTGGGATTAGGATTGTTGGTCTTATCGTTTACCGTCTACCTGGTCCCCGGCCTTTGGGGAGCCCCGTTAAAACTTATCAGTGGTTTTCCGCCGCCCATGCATTACAGCGAATCCCCTTACGGGGTAGGTTATACCAAAAGCAGTGGAAGCGGTGCTTCACATACGGAATTGCCCGAAGGTGCACATTATGGCCCCCACGATATTGTGGCCTTCCTCGATTATGAGAAAGGGATGGCCTATGCCGGAAAGGTGGATAAACCGGTGATGATCGATTTTACCGGCCATGCCTGTGTCAACTGCAGGAAGATGGAAGAGCGCGTATGGAGCGAAAGCGAAATATTAAACATCCTGAACAATGAGATCGTGCTTATTTCCCTGTATGTCGACGATAAGCGGGAATTGCCTGAAAACGAGCAGTACGTATCTGAAACCACCGGAAAGGAGATCAAAACCATAGGGAATAAATGGAGTGATTTCCAGATCACCAGGTACAAGGCCAATGCACAACCGTATTACGTCCTGGTCAATCACGAAGGCAGGAACCTTAACGACCCTGCCGGGTATACACCGGAGGTGGATGAATACGCAGCCTGGCTGAACGAAGGAATTAAAAACTACACTAAAAACAAACAGCGATGAATAGACTGAGTTTAATTGTTATGACCGCGGCGTTTAATCACTATAAAACAACTTAAATTGCCTTTAAAATTATGGAAGTACACTTGGAAGAACATTTTAAGACTTTCCGGGATCATACTATAGGAGATCAGAACGTTTTTCAATCGCCCTACGGGGAGCAGAAAGTATTGTATGCCGACTGGATTGCCACCGGAAGGTTATACGGTCCGATCGAGGATAAAATAAAAGATAAGCTGGGTCCGTATCTGGCCAACACGCATTCCTTTTCCAGTGAAACAGGAAAGATCACAACAGAGATCTACAGGGATGCCCGGTCCATTATCAGGAAGCATGTCAATGCCGGTGAGGATGATATTTTAATAACAACCGGTTCCGGGATGACCGGGGCCCTGTCCCGGCTGATCGGCATTCTGAAACTCCGGAAAGATCAGGTAAGATACGATACGGAAAGACCAGTGGTGTTTATCACCCATATGGAACATCATTCCCATCATGTGCCCTGGTTTGAAACCCATGCCGATGTTGTTATAGTCCCTCCCGGTGAAGATATGATGCCATGTCCAGAACAACTGGCGGAACAGGTGAAGCAATATGAGGGGCGCAAACTCAAAATAGGAGCCTTTACGGCATGCTCGAATGTTACGGGGCTAATTACCAATTATTCTGAACTGGCCCGGGTAATGCACCAGTATGGAGGCTACTGCTTTGTTGATTTTGCGGCCGCTGCACCCTATGTGGATATCCATGTGCACTCTGAAAATAAAGACGAGCGGTTGGATGCCGTTTCCTTTTCCCCGCACAAATTTCTGGGCGGGCCGGGTGCTTGTGGTATTCTGGTCTTTAATAAGGAGCTCTATCGGGTTTCAACTCCCGAGATCCCGGGCGGGGGAAACGTCAAATGGACAACGCCCTGGGGAGAGCACGCCTATTTTGATGCTATAGAGACCCGGGAAGACGCCGGAACTCCTGGCATTATACAAACGATCAGGGCTGCGCTGGCCATCAAATTAAAGGAACAGCTCGATCCGCAATTGATGGCAGAAAGAGAGCAGGAGTTGATGGACTGTTTTATGAACGAATTACACGGGGTAAGAGAAATTGAATTTTTAGGGAATACCCGGGCCAAAAAGATCGGGTGCATCTCCTTTAACATCAATGCAATGCACTACAATCTCGTGGTACGGCTGTTAAACGACCGCTTTGGTATCCAGGTCCGGGGCGGGTGGTCCTGTGCAAGTACGTACGCCCATTACCTGTTCGGACTGGACAAGGCTGTATCTGCCTCCATCATGGATCGGATCGATCAGGGAGATTTGAGCAATAAACCCGGTTGGGTACGTGTTTCCATGCACCCCACCATGGATTTTGATGAGATCCGGTACATCGCCGGGGCCATAAAAGAGATGATACGGAATAAGGACGAATGGCAAAAGGATTACAGGTACAATCCTTCGGATAATGAATTCGAATATATTCATGACATCCGTACGGATTCTGAAAAGGAAGAATTTTTTGAACTATAGTTTTTTTGATCGGACGGATTTAAATACTACAATATGAAAGAAAATATAAAGTGTCTTATCATCGGATCAGGGCCGGCGGGTTACACGGCGGCCATTTATGCGGCCAGAGCGAATATGAACCCCGTTTTATATCAGGGAACCCAACCGGGCGGGCAATTGACCACAACCAATGATGTGGAAAATTTTCCGGGATACCCGGAGGGCATAACAGGCCCGGAGATGATGATCCAATTACAGCAACAGGCCGAACGTTTCGGAACAGACATCAGGGACGGATGGGCCACGAAAGTTGATTTTACCGGCCCCGTTCATAAAGTATGGATCAATGATACCATAGAACTTCATTGTGAAACCGTAATTATTGCGACAGGAGCCTCGGCCAGATACCTGGGATTACCTTCGGAACAAAAATATCTCCGGTCAGGAGGCGGTGTTTCGGCTTGCGCAGTGTGTGACGGTTTTTTCTATCGTAACCAGGAGGTGGTTATTGTGGGAGCAGGAGATTCGGCCTGTGAGGAAGCCCATTACCTTTCGAAATTATGCAGGAAAGTCACCATGCTGGTCAGACGTGATGAATTCCGGGCCTCGAACATTATGGAAGCGAGGGTCCGCAAAACAAAAAACATTGAGATCCTGTTCAATACCGAAACAGAAGAGGTATTGGGAGACGGGCAACTGGTGACAGGAGTGCGTATAAAAAACAATATCACCGGAAAAACCACAGACATCCCTGCCACCGGATTTTTCGTAGCCATAGGGCACCAACCGAACACGGATATCTTTAAAGGTCATCTCCAGCTGAACGAAACAGGATACATTATTAATACTCCGGGCACGGCACAGACCAGTGTGGAAGGTGTTTTTGTATGCGGAGATGCGGCCGATCACGTTTACCGGCAGGCTATTACCGCGGCCGGGACCGGGTGTATGGCCGCCCTTGAAGCCGAACGCTATTTGTCCTCGGTTGAGTTGAGTACAGTTGAATAAGAACACATACAGTATTTAACTGTAAATTTTGTTAGTAGGGTTAAAACCTGATTGTCAAAAGAAACGTTACTAAACTTTTGTTCTCATGTAAGTTAGTATTTGAGTTGGCTACTGGTTTCTTTTGAATAAACACGGGGTGGATAAAGCCCCGTGTTTTACAAGCTTATTTAGGATCAGGATCAAAGGTTGTGGGTTTTTTCGCTTGTTGTAAGTTTCCCGTTTTGGTTTTGCCACGGATACACGAATGTTTTTCGGGTTGAATGTTGCAAATGAGGTTGTATTTTAGTTATTTGGTTATTCAGTTATTTAGGCATCACGTATGAACTGAATAACTCATTAACCTGTTAACCCGACAACAAGACTATAATGTTTTACACTATTCAAGGGCGGCTGCAGTAAATGACTCTCAATTGAGGTCAATACAAACACTGTAACAAAAAGGAACTATTTGATAGATCGCAAGTCGAACCTCTTATGTTCTGCTGTTTATGTCTGAACCCCAACAATGTCCACAACTTTTAGAACTGATCTCTTATTTATAGTATTGGATGAAAAATAAAAGTGTTTTAAGAGAAATATCGGGGTTTTTGTGTTTAGACTTTAACATATCATACAGGGCTCTCATGGAGAATGAGAATTCAAGAGTTTTTTACAACTTTTGGGCTTGATTTGGTTTTGAAAGATAGTAAGTAAATATTCCCCCTGTTCCGTACAAAAGTAGCCCTGTTCGGAGCCCAAAAAATAAAAAACCCTGTAAAATCAATACTTTACAAGGTTTAAACTGTACTCGGAGCGGGACTTGAACCCGCACGAACATTGCTGTTCATTGGATTTTAAGTCCAACGTGTCTACCAATTCCACCATCCGAGCGTGAAATTAAATATTTCAACCAACTCCGGTGATTGAACCCTTCGACTGTGTTCAGTACATGGGAGTTCAGGGGAAACTGGAGCCGAAACCGAGCGAAAAACGGGATTCGAACCCGCGACCTCCACCTTGGCAAGGTGGCGCTCTACCAACTGAGCTATTTTCGCATTTTTTAAGAACGTGCCCGTTCAGGGCTTTATTGCGGATGCAAATTTAATGCTTTTCTGTAAATGGCAAAGAATTTTTTTGAAAAACAACGCTTTTTTGCCCCTGATAACACCTGCTGTTCCGGGAATATCTTGAAATTGAAATCATTATATCCTCTCCCCTGGATCGGGCGCTATTTGGACCTGGTGAGCATGCGTTTTATTTCGTTGAGTTTCATCAGTGCTTCCACCGGGGTAAGCGTATCGATATCCGTGTGGAGAATTTCTTCCTTGATGTCTTCCAGCAGGGGGTCGTCCAGGTTGAAAAAACTCAGTTGCATATCGTTTTCAACCAATTTCAGGCTGTCTGAGAGCTCGTCTGCCGAATGCGATTTTTCCAGTTTTTTCAGGATTTTATTGGCTTTCTGGATCACCTGTTGCGGCATTCCCGCCATTTTGGCCACGTGGATACCGAAGCTGTGTTCACTGCCCCCCGAAACGAGTTTACGCAAAAACAACACCTTGTCTTTTAGTTCCTTGACCGAAACGTTGTAATTTTTTATCCGGGGAAAAGTTTCGGTCATTTCGTTGAGTTCGTGGTAATGTGTGGCAAATAGCGTTTTTGCCCGGGCGGGGTGTTCGTGTAGGTATTCGGATATGGCCCAGGCTATGGAAATACCGTCATAAGTGCTGGTGCCCCGGCCGATTTCGTCGAGCAGTACCAGGCTTCGTTCCGAGATATTGTTCAGGATGGAAGCGGTTTCGTTCATTTCCACCATAAAAGTGGATTCCCCCATTGAAATATTGTCGCTGGCACCGACACGGGTGAAGATTTTATCGACGATCCCGATACGGGCTTCATCCGCAGGAACAAAACTTCCCATCTGGGCGAGGAGTACAATCAGCGCCGTTTGGCGGAGTATGGCCGATTTACCGCTCATATTGGGCCCGGTGATCATGATGACCTGCTGCTCTTCGCGGTCGAGGAAAACGTCATTGGCAATGTAGGCCTCGCCTATCGGCAATTGTTTTTCGATGACCGGGTGCCGTCCGTTTTTGATGTCCAGCTCAAAAGAGTCATCGATCTGCGGACGGGTATAATTGTTTTCCCGGGCGAGTTGTGCAAAACCACTCAGACAGTCCAGCTGTGCCACCAGTGCGGCATTGGCCTGTACCGGGGAAATGAATTGCCTCATCCATTCTACCAGTTGCGCAAACAGTTGCTGTTCCAGTAACAGTATTTTTTCTTCCGCGCCCAGTATTTTGGCTTCATATTCCTTGAGTTCTTCCGTAATGTACCGTTCGGCATTGACCAGTGTCTGTTTTCTGGTCCATTCGGCGGGGACTTTGCTTTTGTGGGTGTTACGGACTTCAATGTAATAGCCGAAAACGTTGTTGGAATCTATTTTAAGGGAAGTGATACCGGTACGTTGCGACTCGCGTTCCAGCATCTGGTCCAGGTAATCTTTCCCCGAAAAGGCCAGCTTGCGCAATTCGTCCAGTTCTTCGGAGAACCCTTCGGCTATGGCATTGCACTTTTGTATGTTCACAGGCGCATCTTCCCGCAGGGTTTCCTTGATTTTGGAACGCAGGGTGTCACAAAGGTGTAATTTACCGCCCATATTTTTCAGGGCCTCTTCCGCACTGTCGGCCGCAAGTGCCTTTATCGGGACAATGGCTTCCAGCGAATTCTTGAGCTGGATCACTTCCCGCGGGTTGATCTTCCCGGTAGCCACCTTGGAAATTAGCCGCTCGATATCGCTGATCTGTTTGATCTGTCCGCGGATTTTCTGCAATGCGGATTCTTCCCGGAGAAAATAGTTTACAACACCGTGGCGCTGCTTTATTTTTTCGCCGTGCTTTAACGGAAGGGCCAGCCAGCGTTTCAGCATACGTCCCCCCATGGGGGAAATGGTCTTGTCTATGACATCGATAAGTGTAACCGCGCTGGCTGCCGTTGAATGATAGAGTTCCAGGTTCCGGATGGTAAAACGATCCATCCACACATACTCCTCTTCAGCGATGCGGTTGATCGACGTAATATGCTCCAACTGGTTATGCTGGGTTTCCGACAGGTAATGCAGTGCGGCCCCGGAAGCAATGATACCTTCGGCCAGGTGATCTATACCGAAGCCTTTCAGTGAACTGGTCCTGAAATGGTTGGTGAGGGTCTCATCGGCAAAATCTTCCTGGAATACCCAGTCTTCCGTAAAAAAGGTATGAAGGTCATTGCCGAATGCCCCGAAAAAGTCCTGTTTGTTTTTCTTGGACACGAGGACTTCACTCGGATTAAAATTACGTAACAGCTTATCGGCATACTCCGTATTTCCCTGTGAGGTTAAAAATTCCCCTGTGGAAATATCGAGAAAGGCAATACCGAGTTGTTTTTTGCCAAAGTGCAGGGCACAGAGAAAATTGTTGTCCTTGGCATGGAGGATATCGTCGTTAAGGGCTACTCCCGGGGTAATGAGTTCGGTAACGCCGCGTTTTACGATTTTTTTGGTGAGTTTCGGGTCTTCGAGCTGATCACAGATAGCTACGCGTTCCCCGGCCTTCACCAGTTTGGGGAGGTAGGTGTTGAGGGAATGATGCGGGAACCCGGCCAGTTCGGTACGGTCTCCGCCGTTGTTCCGGTGGGTAAGCACAATGCCGAGTATCCTGGCCGCTTTTACGGCATCTTCGCCGAAGGTTTCATAAAAGTCCCCCACACGAAACAAAAGCATAGCATCCGGATACTTGGCCTTGATCTGGTTGTACTGCTTCATTAAAGGCGTTTCCTTCTTACTTTTTGTAGCTGCCAATGTTGTTTGTGGTTTAAGGTTCAATGTTTAAGGTTCCAGGTTACAAGTTGCAGGTTTGGTCATGCCTGTTACCCCTCAAGGGGGGAGCCATTCTTCATTTAAAAGGATATAAACCTCCCCCCTTAAGGGGGGCAGGGAGGGTGTCCCTCCGGGATAACTACCCGGATACCTTTTTTCAGGCCTTTTCCTAACAAGGGCGAATTTATGAATTATTTCATCCGTTTGAAATTTTTGTTTACAGGAAAAGCTGTTATCCGCAGGTTTTGTTTTGGACGGTAAAAGCTTAATTTTGTTCCGTACTCATCGAAAGGCAAAACAGGCAGTATGCGAAAACTGAAGAACAGCGAACTGGAACGATTACGGGTGGAAGAGTTCAAACAAGCGGAAAAGACCCCTTTGATAATCGTCCTGGATAACATCAGGAGCCTTAATAATATAGGATCGGTATTCCGTACGGCCGATGCTTTCCTGGTGGAAAAAATATACCTGTGCGGTATTACGGCGACACCCCCGCACAAGGATATCCATAAAACCGCATTGGGGGCCACGGATAGCGTAGCGTGGACGTATGTAAAAGATACCCGGGACCTGGTGCATCAGCTAAAGGAAGAGGGCGTTATTACCGTGGCTGTGGAACAGGCGGAAAATGCAGGGATGCTCAATGATTTTACACCGGAACGGGAAAGGAAATACGCTGTCATTTTCGGTAACGAAGTAAAAGGAGTGAATCAGGACGTAGTCTCATCCTGTGACGAGGTTGTAGAGATACCACAATACGGAACCAAACATTCCCTGAATATCTCTGTGAGTGCAGGGGTAGTGATATGGGACTTTTTTAATAAGATCCGGTTTACAAACAAATAATGGATAACAGGATGATTTATGACCGGATTTTTGAGAAGACGGATTTTTCGGCAAACGGTCCGGACAAAGGGGAATATGAAAACTGTTTGTTTGTAAATTGCAGTTTTTCACGTGTTGATCTGTCCGGAACCGATTTTTTCGAATGCCGTTTTTCCTATTGCGATTTCAGTATGGCAAAGCCGGTAAACACGGCATTTCGCGATGTGGTGTTCGAACATTGTAAACTTCTCGGTATTCCGTTCGATCGCAGTAACGGTATTTTGCTGTCTTTCCGTTTTGAAAATTGTAGCCTTGATTTTTCTTCTTTCTTCGGGATGAAGCTGAAGGCGATGCATTTTAAAAACTGTAAGCTGGAAGGTGTGGATTTCAGGGAATGCGATCTGAAGGAAGCGGTTTTTGAGAATTGCGACCTCACCGGGGCGGTTTTTGAAAACACCGTTCTCGAACGTGCCGACTTCAGGACTGCATATAACTTTTCTATCGACCCGGAAATCAATCGTCTCCGGAAAGCCCGGTTTTCCATGCAGGGAGCTGCCGGATTACTGGAAAAATACGGTATTATCCTGGAGTAGGACTTCCTATTTTTCCCCGGTATAAGCTTCGCTGTACTTCGACCATATTTCGTAGATCGGTTTCCCTTTTGAACTCTTGCCGCTGTGGTGCCATTTGCCGTCTTTCACTTCGTAGTTGAACTCCAGTGATGCGCCCACACGGCTGTTGTCGCGGGAAAAAAAGGTAATGTTCTCGGTGTATTTACCGTTCTTTGCAGTATAGGTGCCGCCCCCGGTGCCGTGGAACTCTTTGGTTGCGGAATTGAACGCTACCCATTGGAACCTTCCGCCACTGAGTATCTTTATGGTCCGGCGGTCGCCGGGGGTCATTTGATGTAGCTTGCCTTCGGAATTGGCCCTGCCGGTAATGACCCAATTGCCTGTAAGGTCATCCTTTTTGTCTGATATCCGCTTCCACGTTTCCGTATCCCCGTTTTTTTGTTGTAAAACCATTTTGTTTCCGGTTACGGTTGCCGAATATTCCTGTTTTTTGCCTGTTTTTTCCGGAGCAGCCGTATAAAAATCGGGGGTTTCCGTGTAGTGGTTGTCATTCAGGGTATATTCACCTCCGCCGGTATCGGTAAATCGGTTACCGTGCAGTTGCTTGCCCCCAAAGGCAAAGTAGCCGTCCTGGTATATTTTAATGTATTCCGTACCCTTTATTGCATCACCGTTTTTGTGGGTCATTTGCCAGGCGCCTTCTATATTTTGGGCAGTAGTAGCGGCCAGGAAAAAAAGAAACAGCATTGCGCATAATGTACTTCTCATGATTTCAGTTATTTGGGATGAAGTATAAAGATACGTGTTTTTGTTGATACACAAAGGAACAGGCAAGGGGGCGAATTGTTTTTTCAAGGAACCGGTACTGCCGGGGCCCGGAAAGAATAAACTATATTTGTCTAAGAAAAGTAAGAACGGATGACGCCTTTGGAGATCAGAAAAGTTACCGTAACCCGGTATATCACGCCTTTGCGGGAGGGAGGTTCCCTCCCCGCCCTGGCAGATGCCGACGACGGTTTTAAATATGTGGTAAAGTTCAGGGGAGCCGGACATGGTGTCAAGGCACTGATCGCCGAATTACTGGGGAGCGAGATCGCCAGAAAACTGGGACTCAAAATTCCCGAGATTGTGTATGCCGAACTCGATGAGGCTTTCGGACGTACGGAGGGCGATGAAGAAATCCAGGACCTGCTCCGTGCCAGTCAGGGACTCAACATAGGAATGCATTTTCTCTCCGGTGCCATTAATTTTGACCCGGTAGCCGTAGAAGTCGACGAGGAACTCGCCTCCAGGATTGTATGGCTGGATGCCTTTATTACAAACATAGACAGGACATTCCGAAATACCAATATGTTGCATTGGCACAAGGAAGTGTGGCTCATTGACAACGGGGCCTCATTTTATTTTCACCACTCGTGGAATAATTGGGAAAAACAGGCCAGGACCCCTTTTGCGTATATAAAAGATCATGTATTGTTGTCACAGGCAGGTATGCTGGATGAAGTAGACAGCGCATTCAGAAAGCAATTAACGGATGATGCGCTTAGGACGATCGTAGATTTAATCCCGGAGGAGTGGCTGGAATGGGAATATGTGGACCAAACACCGCAGCAGATCAGGGATGTTTATTTTAATTTTTTGACCACAAGACTGGCAAATTCAGGAATTTTTGTAAACGAAGCAAAGCATGCAAGAGAAGCGGTTATATGAATATGCGGTAATAAGACTGGTGCCCAGGGTAGAGCGGGAAGAGTTTCTCAATACAGGCATTGTGCTCTTTTGTAAGGAAATGTCGTTCCTGAAGACACTGTACCGTATTGATGAAGGGAAATTGAAATTGTTTGCCTGCGAAACAGACAGGGAGCAACTGGAAGAAAACCTGCAATCTTTTGACAAGATATGCCGTGGCAGTAAAGACGGCGGACCCATAGCCAGGCTCGACCTGCCTTCCCGTTTTCGCTGGCTTACGGCTGTGCGCA